>JAAZVP010000079.1 GCA_018623495.1 Halothiobacillus sp.
CCCGTCGCCCCGGTTCGCGACCGGGAGGTCGCTCCCACGAGCCGGGGATTCGTGTGGGGGGCCAGAGGCTGATCGAGAGGGATCCGGTGCAGGCCCGATACGGCCCATCGGTAGCGGCCGGCACGGGCCCGCCGGTGTGGGAGCGGCGTCCTCGCCGCGAATCTTCCAGGGTGCTGGCTCGTCGCCCCGGTTCGCGACCGGGAGGTCGCTCCCACGAGCCGGGGATTCGTGCGGGGGGCCTCGGGCAGGGAGCGGCCGGGGGCCGAATGCGTCGCCTGCCTTGCCCTGGCATCCCGGGGGCAGGCCACGGTTTCCCGCTGCGCGCTATCGTTCGAGCAACATCCGGATCCCGTGGCCGGCGAGCATCTGGCCGAACAGGTTGGGCATGTAGCTGATGGTGCCGTTGACCGCCCGGGGGCGGGCCTCGGGGTCGCCGTCGACGGGCTGGTGGGGCAGGGCCTTGACCGGCTCCTCCGGGGAATAGACCACCGGCACGTCCAGCGGGTGCCCGGCGCGGCGCAGGCGCTTGCGCATCTCGCGAGCGAGGCCGCAGTGGCGGGTGTGGTCGAGGGTGGTGAGGCGTGCCTGGCCCGGGTCCAGCCGGCCACCGGCGCCCATGCTCGAGGCCACCGCCGTGCCGTGTTCGATGCAGGCCGCCACCAGGGCCGCCTTGCAGGCGATGGAGTCGATGCAGTCGAGGACCAGGTCGAAGCGGTTCTCGTGGACCAGCGCGGCGGCGGCATCGGGCCGGAGGAACAGCGGCAGGCCGGTGAGGTCGAGTTCGGGGTTGATGGCCCGCAGGCGCTCGCCCATCACCTCCGCCTTGGGCTGGCCCACCGTGGACTGCAGGGCCACGACCTGGCGGTTGAGGTTGGAAGGGGCCACCGTGTCGTGGTCGAGGATGGTCATGCGGCCCACGCCGGCCCGGCAGAGGGCCTCGGCACAGGCCCCGCCCACGCCGCCCAGGCCGGCCACCAGCACGTGGCTGCGCGCCAGTCGTTCGAGGCCCGCGTCGCCGACCAGGATGCGGGTGCGTTCCTGGAAGTCCATCATGCGAAGAACAGCTCCCTGGCATTGCGGTTGCTCGCCGCTGTCACGGTGTCCGCGTCGAGCCCCTTGATCTCGGCCAGCGCGGCGGCCACCTCGACGATGCAGGCCGGTTCGTTGCGTTGCCCCCGCAGGCCGGCCGGTGGCTGGTTGGGGGCGTCGGTTTCCAGCATCATGGCCTCCAGCGGCAGGGCCTGCAGGGCCCGTCTGAGCTTGTTGCGGCTGAAGTTCGTGGCCGCCGTGCCGATACCCAGGTACAGGCCGCTGTCCACCAGTGCCCGGCCCTGCTCGAGGCTGCCGGTGAAGCCGTGGACCACGCCGCGCAGGCCGCCGCGGCGGCGGACCGCGGCGCCCACCTCGTCGAAGGCCTTGACCGCGTGCAGGATCAGCGGCAGGTCGTGGCGGGCGGCGAGCGCCAGCTGGCCCTCGAACCAGGGCCACTGGGTCCCGGGCGCGGGTTCGCGGACGTGGAAATCCAGCCCGCACTCGCCGATGGCCACGGCGGGATGTTCGGCCAGCCAGGCATCGAGGCGCTCAAGGGCATCGGCCGGGTGGGTGAACCACGGGTGCAGCCCGAAGGCCGGCCGGCAGCCGGGCCAGCGCTGGCAGGTGGCGGCCACCCGCTGCCAGTTGCCGGGCCCCACCGACGGGATCACCATGGCCGTGACCCCCGCCTCGCGAGCGCGCCGGACGACGGCGTCGCGGTCGTCGTCGAAGGCCGGCGCGTCCAGGTGGCAGTGGCTGTCGATCCGTTCCATGGCCGGGATTATCGCACGGGCCGGGCTGGCAAACGGCGTCAACAGGGATACGATTGCAATCATGAACCCATCCACAGTCATCGGCATGCTCGGCGGGCTGGCCCTGATGGTCTGGGCCGTGACCTTCACCGCCGACGATCCCGTGGCCTTTCTCAACCTGCCGGGCCTGGCGGTGGTGATCGGCGGCACGGTGGCCGCCACCCTGATCAGCTACCCCCTCCACGAGGTCGCCCGGGTCTTTCACATCATCGGCGTGGTGATGCGCAACGAGAAGCTCTATGCCAAGGAGGACGTGGAGGAGCTGGTCAGCACCGCGCAGATGATGGCGCGCGGGGATCTCGGCAAGATCGAGGACCGGTTGGCCAGGCTCAAGAACCCCTTCCTGCGCACCGGCCTGCAGCTGGTGGTGGACGGCACGCCGGTGGACGACATCATGGACCTGCTGCAGTGGCGGATCGGCCGGCTGCGCGCCCGCGAGCGCGCCGAGGCGCAGATCTTTCGCACCATGGCCTCGTTCGCCCCGGCCTTCGGCATGCTGGGGACCCTGCTGGGCCTGATCAACATGCTCTATGCCATGGACAACGCCGGCTTCGAGCAGATCGGTCGCAACATGTCGGTGGCCCTGATCACCACGCTCTACGGCCTGGTGCTGGCCAACCTGGCCTTCAAGCCGGTGGCCCTGAAGATGGAGCGGCGCACGGAGCGCCGGGTGATGCTGATGAACATGGTCCTCGAGGGCGTGCTGCTGGTGCATGATCAGCGCAGCCCGGCGTTCATCCGCGAGACCCTCAACTCCTTCATGGAGCACTACGAGGACGAGCTCAACGACCAGTCCCGGCCGCGCGGGCGCTCCGGCCGCAAGGGTCGCGGCCGTGGCTGAGCGGCGCCATTCCGCCACTCCCAGCGAGGAGCGACTGCGCCAGAAGGCGGAGATGCAGGCCGGTCGCGCCAAGCGCAAGGAGCCCCGCCACCAGGCCTGGTCGCATCTCGATGCCGAGCCCGAGGACGAGCGCGACAGCTGGATCACCACCTACGCGGACATGCTCACGCTGTTGTTGACCATGTTCGTGTTGCTGATGGCCTATGCCACCTTCGAGCCGAACCGCTACGAGCGCTCCCCGGCCCTGCTCGAAGGGCCGGAGTCCGGCACCATGGTGGAGGGCGGCGCGGATGCATCGGGCGCCCCCGAGCCGGACCTGGGCATGGGGATGGGCGGCTCGGAGATGACCGTGGGCGAGCGGGCCCGGCTGTTCAAGCGGGCCATCGAGTCGAGCAGCCTGGGCGACAAGGTCGAGGTCGAGACCGTGGACGAAGGCATCGAGCTCCAGATCCGCGACCGCATCCTCTTTCCCCGCGGTGGCGACCGCATCAGCGAGGCCGGCTACGCCGTGCTCGACGATATCGCCACCTTGCTGCGGCGCACGGAGGCCGAGATCGCCATCGAGGGCCATACCGACAGCCTGCCCATCTCCACGCTGCGCTTTCCTTCCAACTGGGAGCTCTCCGCCGCGCGCGCGGCACGGGTGCTGCGTTATCTCGCCGCCCGCGGGATCGACACCGGCCGCATGCGCGCGGTGGGTTACGCCGACACCCGCCCGGTGGCCGGCAACGACACCCCGGAGGGCCGCGCCGCCAACCGCCGGGTGACCATACGGCTGGAGATGAAGGAATGAGCTTGATGCTCGAAGCCTGAAGCCATAAGCCTGAAGCCATAAGCCTGAAGCCATAAGCCTGAAGGGGCTGCAAAATCGGGGGCGCATCAGGCTTCCAGCTTCCGGCTTCCAGCTCCGCGCCCGGACATAAAAAAACCCCACCGTCCGGGGGAGGGGAGGGTGGGGAAGGGTCTGGCGTTGCCAGACCTGCCCGCCAAGGGAGGGAACGGGCAAGCGCTGGGCTAAAGCGCTGTATTCGTTGAGACCGAGCGTCCGGGAAAAAGTTCACGATGCGGTCAAACCCCCGCAAAGGGCAGGGTCAATGGGCCTCGTCCCAGTTGTCGCCCACGCCCGTCTCCACTTCCAGGGGCACGTCCAGTTCCGCCACCCCGGTCATCAGCTCCGCGATCCGCGCCGCGTTGGCCTCGATGCCGTCCGCGGGGACCTCGAAGACCAGTTCGTCGTGGACCTGCATCACCATGCGCACGCCGGTTCGTTCGCCTTCCAGCCAGTCGTCCACGGCCAGCATGGCCTTCTTGATCAGGTCGGCCGCGGTGCCCTGCATGGGGGCGTTGATGGCGGTGCGTTCGGCGTACTGGCGGCGCGCGCCGTTGCGCGAGCGGATCTCGGGGATGTAGAGCCGCCGGCCGAAGACGGTCTCCACATAGCCCTGCTCCCGGGCGCGTTCGCGGGTGTCTTCCATGTAGGTGGCCACGCCGGGATAGCGCTCGAAGTAGCGGTCCACGTAGGCCTGGGCGTCGGTGCGTTCGATGCCCAGCTGGCGGGCCAGGCCGAAGGCGGACATGCCGTAGATCAGGCCGAAGTTGATGGCCTTGGCCGCGCGGCGCTGCTCGCCGGTGACGGCCTCGGGGGCGGTGGCGAAGATCTCGCCGGCGGTGGCGGCGTGGATGTCGCGCCCCTCGGCGAAGGCGGCGAGCAGGGCCCGGTCACCGGAGAGGTGGGCCATGATCCGCAGCTCGATCTGGGAGTAGTCGGCCGCCAGCAGCCGGCAGCCCTCGGGGGCGACGAAGGCCTGGCGGATGCGCCGGCCCTGTTCGCTGCGGATGGGGATGTTCTGCAGGTTGGGCTCGGAGGAGGAGAGCCGCCCGGTGGCGGTGACCGCCTGGTGATAGGAGGTGTGTACCCGGCCCGTGCGCGGGTTGATGCGCTCCGGCAGGCGGTCGGTGTAGGTGGACTTGAGCTTGGACAGGCCCCGGTAGTCGAGGATCAGCCGGGGGAGCTCGTGGCCTTCCTCGGCCAGTTTCTCGAGCACGTCCTCGGCGGTGGAGGGCTTGCCGCCAGGGGTCTTGCGGATCACCGGCAGGCCGAGTTCGTCGAAGAGGATGGCCTGGAGCTGCTGGGTGGAGCCCAGCTTGAAGCTGCGCCCGGCGCAGTCGAAGGCGGCCCGTTCCAGCTCCGCCATGCGCTCGGCGATCTCCGAGCCCTGGGTCCGCAGGCGCTCGGCGTCGATCATCACGCCGGTGCGTTCCATGCGCGAGAGCACGGGCACCAGCGGCATCTCCACCTCGCGGTAGAGGTCGCGCAGGGCCGGTTCGGCCTCCAGCCGGGGCCACAGGTGGCGGTGCAGGCGCAGGGTGATGTCGGCGTCCTCGGCGGCATAGGGCGCCGCGGTGGCCACCGGGACCTGGTCGAAGCGCAGCTGCTTCTTGCCCTTGCCGGCCACGTCCTCGTACTGGGTGGTGGTCTCGCCCAGGTACTTGCGCGCCAGCGAGTCCATGTCGTGGCGGGTGGCGGTGGCGTCGAGGCAGTAGGACTCCAGCATGGTGTCGTGGACGATCCCCCGCAGCCGGATGCCGTGGTTGGCGAGCACGCTGGCGTCGTACTTGAGGTTCTGCCCCAGCTTGGGTCGCCCGGCGTCCTCCAGCAGGGGGCGCAGGCGCTCGAGCACCGTTTCGCGGTCCAGTTGCCCGGGGGTGTCGGGATCGACATGGGCCAGCGGGATGTAGGCGGCCTCGAAGGGCTCCACGGCCACCGAGACCCCCACGATCTCGGCGTTCATGTAGTCCAGGTCGGTGGTCTCGGTATCGAAGGCGAACAGTTCGGCGGCCTCGAGGCGTTCGAGCCAGCCTTCGAGCCCGGCCTCGTCGAGCACCACCGCGTATTCGGTCTCCCGTTTGTCGGCCGTCCCGGCGGTCGAGTCCGGCCCGGCGTCGTTTTCCAGTTCCTCGCGCCAGCTGCGAAAGCCCATCTCGGCATACAGCTCGCGCAGCCGCGCGGTGTCCGGCTCGCCGCGCTCGATCTCGTCCACGTGGACGTCCAGGGGCACCTCGCGGTGGATGGTCACCAGCCGCCGGGACAGGGGCAGCTGCTCCAGGGATTCGCGCAGGTACTCGCCGATCTTGCCGCCGATCTCGTCGGCGTGTTCCATCACCCCGTCCAGCGAATCGTACCGGGCCAGCCACTTGAGGGCGGTCTTGGGGCCGCACTTGTGCACCCCGGGGATGTTGTCGGAGGTGTCGCCCACCAGGGCGAGATAGTCGATGATCCGCTCGGGCGGCACGCCGAACTTCTCGACCACCCCCTCGCGGTCGAGCCGCTCGCCGTTCATGGTGTTGATCAGGGTGACGTGGCCGTTGACCAGCTGGGCGAGGTCCTTGTCGCCGGTGGAGATGATCACCGGGCAGTCGCGGTCCTCGGCCTCGTGGGCCAGGGTGCCGATGACGTCGTCGGCCTCCACCCCGTCCTCGATCAGAAGCGGCAGGCCCAGGGCGCGGATCAGCCCGAACAGCGGCTCGATCTGGCCGGCGAGCTCGTCGGGCATGGGCGGGCGGTTGGCCTTGTAGTCGGCATACAGCTCGTTGCGGAAGGTGGGGCCGCGCGGGTCGAAGACCACGGCGATGGGCGATTCGGGATAGTCGCGCATCAGCTTGCGCAGCATGTTGATCACGCCGTAGATGGCGCCGGTGGGCTCGCCTGCCGGGCTGGTCAGCGGCGGGAGGGCGTGGAAGGCGCGGAACAGGTAGCTGGAGCCGTCCACGAGGATCAGGGGCTTGGGGTCTGCGGCCATGGAAGACGGTCGATTCTGGTTGGGGGAAAAAGTAATATGGGCGCTCTTGGAACGCCCCATGGTAATCCAAACGGCGTCGCTCGGGGGTGGCCGGCGGCCGCTGGGCGGTCAACGAGGAACGCGAGGGAAGATGCGCGACAAGTACAGTCATCGGCAGCGGCTCAACCGGCCGCGCGAGGAGGGCATCCTCTCGCGCGAGTCCTGGAAGATCTTCCAGATCATGGCCGAGTTCGTGGAAGGCTTCGAGACCCTGGCGCGCATCGAGCCCTCGGTGAGCATCTTCGGTTCGGCACGCACCGACCGGGAGGATCCCGCCTACCGGCTCGCCGAGGCCATTGCCCAGCGGCTTTCCGACGCGGGTTTCTCGGTGGTCAGCGGTGGCGGCCCGGGGATCATGGAGGCGGCCAACCGCGGGGCCCAGTCCGGCAAGTCGCCCTCGGTGGGGGTCAACATCTCGCTGCCCCACGAGCAGCAGGCCAACTCCCACCAGGATGTCTCCATCGACTTCAAGCACTTCTTCGCCCGCAAGGTGATGTTCGTCAAGTACGCCTCGGCCTACGTCTGCCTGCCGGGCGGTTTCGGCACCCTCGACGAGCTGGCCGAGATCCTCACCCTGATCCAGACCGGCAAGTCGCGGCGCATTCCCATCATCCTGGTGGATCGCCCCTTCTGGGAGGGGCTGGTGGACTGGTTCCGCGACCAGCTGCTGGCCAGGCACATGATCAACCCCGAGGATCTGGACCTGTTCATGATCCTCGACGATCCCGACGAGGTGGTGGACGCCATCTTCGACTTCTACCAGCAGCGGGGCGGCTTCGAGCCCTCGCCGGAAGAGAAGGAAATCCAACTGGAGCTTTGAGCCATGCGCAACCCGATTGCCCGCCGGATCGTCGCGGCGCTCGCCGCCCTCGCCTTCGCCGCGCCGCTCGCCGCTCAGACCGAGTTGCCGCCGCCGCCCGAGCCCACTGCCGGCGGCGACGCCGAGCCGGCCGGCGAGCCCACCCCGCTGGCCGACATCCCGGTGATCGAGTCGCTCGAGCCCGAGATCGAGTCCGCCCGCGAACAGGATGCCCGGGTCGAGGCCTACCGGCGCAACGGCCAGGTCTACATGGTCCGGATCACCCCCAGGGTGGGGCCGCCCTATTACCTGCTCGACTACAACGGCGATGGTGTCCTCGACGCCCGGCAGGGCGAGCTGGAGCGCGGCGTGGTAGTGCCCAGCTGGGTGATCTTCTCCTGGTAGCCCCGATCCCCGCCAAGCGAACACGAGAGCGAGTCAATGTCGGTATACACGAGGATCGAGCGCGGCGAGCTGGTGGTCTTCCTGCGACGCTTCGACAGCGGCGAGCTGGTGGACTACGCGGGCATTCGGGCCGGCATCGAGAACACCAACTACTTCGTCACCACCACCGGGGGCGAATACGTCCTGACGATCTTCGAGAACCATGC
>JAAZVP010000006.1 GCA_018623495.1 Halothiobacillus sp.
CCTCGAAACCGCATTCGTACGGCGAGTCCTTCTCGGCGTCCGGGCGCCGCGGCCCCAGCAGGTAACCGAGAACCAGCGGCCCCACGGCCACCAGGCTGCCGACCACCAGAAAGATCAGGATGGGAAGGTAGTTCTCCAGCATAGACCCACTCCCGCCACTTGGTTCGAGCCCGCCCGGGTGGACCGTGCTCACCGGGTAACCGGCTCGACGGACCGGCTGGCGGCGCCGATTGACTTCCCGGAACGTGTCCGGGCGCGGGGGCGTCGTCCAATGCCCCGGGCCGGGGAACTCTCCCGGCCCGGTCGGCGGCCTGCCCGAAGGCGGCCGGGTGACCGGGCTCGCGGCCGGGTCGGGGGATTAGACTTGCCCTATAAAAAGGCAGATAGCCTGAACCATCTGCCTTCCTGAAAATGGTGCGGATGGCCGGACTCGAACCGGCACGGCTTGCGCCACTGCCCCCTCAAGACAGCGTGTCTACCAATTCCACCACATCCGCGAAAAAAGGTTCTTTCGGTTCTAGTCGATCTCCGGCACGTCGGACGTCGCCTTCTCCTTGCCTTTCGCTGGCGCCGCCTGCTCGGCGGGCGCCGGTACACCGGAATCCATCTCGGTCACCGAGGACGGCTTGCTCGAACCGTCAACGATATAGGCCATGCCGATACTGGTCAAAAAGAACAGGATGGCGGCGAAGGTCGTCGCCTTGACCAGGAAACTGCCCGCACCGGCGGCGCCGAAAACGGTGCCCGAAGCGCCGCTGCCGAAGGCCGCGCCGGCATCGGCGCCCTTGCCGTGCTGCATGAGCACCAGGCCGATGATGCCGATCGCCAGCAGTACGTGAACGGTGAGAACGATTCCCAGCATGATTTCCCCGGTTGTCAGTCGCGCGACCGCTCGGCGGCCCGGCAGATGTCGCCGAAGGCGTCCGCCTTGAGCGAGGCGCCGCCGATTAGGCCGCCGTCGATGTCGTCGCAGCCAAAAAGCTCACCCGCGTTGTCGGGTTTGACGCTGCCACCGTACAAGAGCACCAGGCCCTCGGCAACGCCGGCATCGTGGGCCGCGACACGCTCGCGGATGAAGCGGTGCACGGTCTGGGCCTGCTCGGGTGTGGCGGTGCGGCCGGTGCCGATGGCCCAGACCGGCTCGTAGGCAATCACGGCGCCCTCCAGCGAGGCGACACCGGCGGCGTCGATGACCGCGTCGAGCTGGCGCCCCACCACTTCTTCGGTGACGTCCTGCTCGCGCTCCTCGAGCGTCTCGCCGACGCACAGGATCGGCTTGAGACCGGCCCTCTGCGCGGCCCGGTACTTGGCGGCCACCTGCGTGTCGCTCTCGCCGAACAGGGTGCGGCGCTCGGAGTGGCCCAGGATCACGTACTCGCAGCCCACGTCGGCCAGCATCGGTGCGGCCACTTCGCCGGTGAAGGCACCGGAATCGTTGTCGCTGCAGTCCTGGCCGCCGACCGCGACGCCGGAACCCTCGAGCGCCTGGCGGGCCTGCGGGACGTAGACGAAGGGCGGGCAGACGGCGACGGTGACGTTCGCACACTCGTCACCCAGGCCGCGAACGGCTTCCAGCAGCGCAGCATTGTCCGCGCTCTTGCCGTTCATTTTCCAGTTGCCCGCAACCATCGGCTTTCGCATGTGATTCGCTCCCGTTGTTGCCCCCTGCGAAACGGCCGCCAAGATTACCGACTGCGACCGAATAAATCAATAATGTGACAGGCCGGTCCTGGCCGATCCCCGGCCCGGGCGCATCACAGCTGGCGCGCAGCCTCGCTGACGTGCTCTGCGATGTCCTCGGCGAGCCGCGAGACCAGCGCGTCGTCCTCGCCCTCGACCATCACGCGGATCAGCGGCTCGGTACCCGACGGCCGCAGCAGCACCCGCCCCTGGTCGCCCAGGCGTGTCTGCGCCCGGCTCACGGCGGCCGCCGAGGAGGCCACCTGCATGGGATCGAAGCGGCGCTCCACCGGCACGTTGATCAACCGCTGCGGGAGGCGCTCCACGCCGCCGCGCAGCTCGGCGAGACTGCGCCCGGAGCGCTCCATCGCCGCGAGCACCTGGAGGCCGGCGACGACCCCGTCCCCGGTGCTGGTCCGGTCCAGGCAGATGAGGTGCCCGGAGGATTCCCCGCCCAGCAGCCAGCCCGTCTCGCGCAGGGTCTCGAGGACGTAGCGGTCGCCCACCCTCGCCCGGCGGAAGGCCAGCCCCAGGGCCTTGACCGCCTTCTCGGTCCCCAGGTTGGTCATCTGCGTGCCTACCACGCCGCCGGCGTAGCCATCGGTCTCGTGGCGCTCGCGCGCGATGATGTAGAGCAGCTCGTCGCCGTCGAGGACCTCGCCCTCGGCGTCCACCATGATCACCCGGTCGCCGTCGCCGTCGAAGGCCAGGCCCACGTCGCAGCCCGATTCCACCACCCGGCGCCGCAAGGGGCCCACGTGGGTCGAGCCGCAGCCGGCGTTGATGTTGACGCCGTCGGGCTGGTCGCCGATCACCTCGACCTCGGCACCCAGCTCGCGGAACACGTGCGGGGCGATGGCGTAGGTGGCGCCGTTGGCGCAGTCCAGGGCGACCTTGAGGCCCTGGAAATTGAGCCCCAGGGGCACGGTGCTCTTGCAGAACTCGATGTAGCGGCCCGCGGCATCGCTCACCCGGTGCGCCTTGCCCAGGGCGTCGTCGCCGGCGAAGCGCAGCGCCCCGTCGAGCTCCGCCTCGATCGCGGCCTCGAGGGCGTCGTCGAGCTTGCCGCCGTCACCGGCGAAGAACTTGATGCCGTTGTCGTAGTAGGGATTGTGCGAGGCGCTGATGACGATGCCCGCCGAGGCCCGCAGGGTGCGGGTGAGATAGGCGATGCCCGGCGTGGGCATGGGCCCGAGCAGGTGGATGTCGACCCCCGCGGCCGACAGCCCCGCTTCCAGGGCCGACTCGAACATGTAACCGGAGATGCGGGTGTCCTTGCCGATCAGGACCTTCTTGCCGCCCCCGGCGGCCAGCACCCGGCCGGCCGCCCAACCCAGTCGCAGGACGAAGTCGGGGCTCATGACGGAATCGCCCACGTGCCCCCGGATCCCGTCGGTACCGAAATACTTGCGTGTCATTGCCTGTTCCTTGTTGCCTTTACCGGGACGGGCCGCGACTCAGGGATAGAGCCGGGAGAACACCGCCAGGGCGTCGGCGGTCTCGCGCACGTCGTGCACCCGCAGGATGGCGGCCCCGCGGGCAACCGCCGCCAGCCCGGCGGCGACGCTGCCCGGGACGCGGTCCTCCACGGGCCGGTCGCCCAGCAGCGCTCCGATCATGCGCTTGCGCGAGACCCCCACCAGCAGCGGGTAATCGAGCTCCGCCAGGCGGCCGAGACCGCGCATCAGGGCGATGTTGTGCTCGAGGCGCTTGCCGAAGCCGAAGCCGGGGTCGAGGACGATTTGCGAATCGTCGATGCCCGCCGCCGTGGCGGCCCGGATGCGTTCCCGGAGAAAGCCCGTCACCTCCGCCACCACGTCCTCGTAGTGCGGGTCGGCCTGCATGGTCCGCGGCTGGCCCTGCATGTGCATCAGGCAGACCGGCACGCCCGCCGCGGCCGCCGCCTCCAGTGCCCCGGGCTCGCGCAGGGCACGCACGTCGTTCACCAGGCCCGCGCCGGCGGCGGTGGCCGCGCGGATCACCTCGGGCTTGCTGGTGTCCACGGAAACCGGCACGTCCAGCTCGCGGGAGAGCACATCGATCACCGGCACCACCCGCTCCATCTCGTGTGCGGCGGACACCGGCTCCGCGCCCGGGCGGGTGGACTCGCCACCCACGTCGATGATATCGGCCCCCTCGGCCACCATCTCCGCCGCCCGCTCGACCGCCTGCTCGGCTGCAAAAAAACGACCCCCGTCCGAGAAGGAATCGGGGGTGACGTTGAGCACGCCCATCACCACCGGGCGCGAGAGGTCGAGCAGCCGGCCGTTGCAATCCAGCTGCCTGTGCATGTTCGACTCCGTCAGTGTTCGCCCGCGGGTCCGCCGATGGGCTTCTCGCCACCCTCGTCCGACTGGCCGGCCTCGGGCCGCTCGTCGGACTCGGCACCGGCGGTGCCCTGGCCGCCCTCGCCCGGGCCCTGGTCGTCGCGAGGCGGACGCACCTCGCGCCGGGCCATCAGGTCGTCGATCTGGGCGGTGTCGATGGTCTCGTACTTCATCAGCGCATCGGCCATCGCGTGCAGGATGTCGATATTGTCCGTGAGGATCTGCGTCGACCGGTCGTAGTTGCGGTCGATGATCGCGCGGATCTCCTCGTCGATGGCGTGCGCGGTCTCGTCGGAGACGTTCTTGTGCTGGGTCACCTGGCGGCCGAGGAACACCTCGCCCTCGTCCTCGGCGTAGGACAGCGGCCCCAGCTTCTCCGACAGCCCCCACTTGGTGACCATGTTGCGGGCGATGTCGGTGGCCCGCTCGATGTCGTTGGAGGCGCCGGTGGTCACCGACTCCTTGCCGAAGATCAACTCCTCGGCGATCCGCCCGCCGAACAGCGAACTCAGCATGCTCTCGAGCTTCTGCTTGCTCTGGCTGTAGCGGTCTTCCTCGGGCAGGTACTGGGTGACCCCCAGGGCGCGGCCGCGGGGGATGATGCTCACCTTGTAGACCGGGTCGTGGTCCGGCACCAGGCGGCCGACGATGGCGTGGCCCGCCTCGTGGTAGGCGGTGAGCTTCTTCTCGTCGTCGCTCATCACCATCGAGCGCCGCTCGGCCCCCATGAGGATCTTGTCCTTGGCCCGCTCGAAGTCGTTCATCGTCACCGTGTGCTTGTTGGCACGGGCGGCGAACAGCGAGGCCTCGTTGACCAGGTTGGCCAGGTCGGCCCCGGAGAAGCCGGGCGTGCCACGGGCGATCAGGCCCGGCTCGACGTCGTCGGAGAGCGGCACGTTCTTCATGTGTACCTTGAGGATCTGCTCGCGGCCCCGGACGTCGGGCAGCGGCACGGTCACCTGGCGGTCGAAACGGCCCGGGCGCAGCAGGGCCGGGTCGAGGACGTCGGGCCGGTTGGTGGCGGCGATCACGATGATGCCCTCGGTGCCCTCGAAGCCGTCCATCTCCACCAGCAGCTGGTTGAGCGTCTGCTCGCGCTCGTCGTGGCCACCGCCCAGGCCGGCGCCCCGCTGGCGACCGACCGCGTCGATCTCGTCGATGAAGATGATGCAGGGGGCGTTCTTCTTGGCCTGCTCGAACATGTCGCGTACCCGCGAGGCGCCCACGCCCACGAACATCTCCACGAAGTCGGAACCGGAGATGGAGAAGAACGGTACCTTGGCCTCGCCGGCGATGGCCTTGGCCAGCAGGGTCTTGCCGGTACCCGGGGAGCCGACCATCAGCACGCCCTTGGGAATCCGCCCGCCGAGACGCTGGAACTTGGAGGGATCGCGCAGGAAGTCCACCAGCTCGACGACCTCTTCCTTGGCCTCCTGGACCCCGGCCACGTCGCCGAAGGTCACCTTGACCTGCTCCTCGGTCATCATCTTGGCCTTGCTCTTGCCGAAGGACATCGCCCCCCGGCCGCCGGCACCGCCCTGCATCTGGCGCATGAAGAACAGCCAGATGCCGATCAGCAGGAAGAACGGGAACCACTGGATGAAGATGGTCAGCAGCAGCGACGGCTTCTCCGGCGGCTTGGCCCGGATCTCCACGTCGTTGCCCAGCAGCTGGCCGATCATGGCCTTGTTGTCGGACTCGGGGGTATAGGTCTGGAAATGCCCGCCGGTGATCAGCCGGCCCTGGATCTCCTTGCCCTCGATGACCACGCTGGCGACGTTGCCGGCCTCGACCTTGTCGAGGAACTCGGAATACGGCATGGCCTGGTCGGTGGGTGCGCGGGTGCCGAAGCTGTTGAACACGGTCATCAGGATCACCGCGATCACCACCCACAGAATGATGTTCTTCGCCAGATCGTTCAAAGCGCTACCTCTTGCGATCTTTCGCTCGGATTACACTGGATTTTGACGGTACTACACACGATGGTTCCTGGCTACCGCGTAAACCTCGCGGCTACGGTCCCGGGAGGCGCTCGGCTTGCGCATCGCCACCTTGCCGAAGTCGGCGCGAAGCGCCTTGAGAAAGGGGTCGAAGCCCTCGCCCTGGAAGAGCTTGACCACCAGGCTCCCGCCGCCGGCGAGCACGTCGTCGGCAAGCGCCTTGGCCAGCTCGGCGAGATCCATCGCCCGGGGCTGGTCCACCGAGTCCACGCCACTGAAGTTGGGGGCCATGTCCGAGAGCACGATGTCCACCGGCCGGCCGTCGAGCGCTTCCATCAGCGCCGCGAGCGCATCGTCCTCGCGGAAATCGCCCTGCAGGAGGGTAACCCCCGGCAAGGGCTCGATCTCGAGCAGGTCCAGGGCGATCACCAGGCCCTTCCGGCCCACCCGCTCCGCGGCATACTGCGACCAGCCCCCGGGGGCGGCGCCGAGATCCACCACGGTCATGCCCGGCCTGATCAGCCGCTCCTTGCGATCGATCTCGGCGAGCTTGTAGACGGCGCGCGAGCGATAGCCGTCGCGCTGCGAACGCTGCACGTACTCGTCGTCGAAATGCTCTCGCAGCCAGCGGCGGCTGCTCTTGCTTCTGCTCTTGCCCATGGTTTCCTGGCGTTCGCTCGTACTCGCCGGACCGGTTGGAGGCCCCGGCGGCGACAAAGTTCGTCCGCCGCAACGACAAAAGGGCCGCCCTGGGGCGGCCCGCTGCGCTGCCGGCGAACGGCCGGTCAGTGGTGATGGTGGTGCATGTGGCCGCCCATGGCGCCCCGCTTGCGCACCTCGGCCTCGACAACCACCGGCGGGTGATCGGCGAAGTTCAGCGTCACCGGCACGGTATCGCCGGCCGTGGGACGCTCCTGCACGCCGATCAGCATGATGTGGTAGCCGCCCGGGGCCAGCACCCGCTCGCCGCCGGCGGGCACGGTGATCCGCTCCTGCTTGATCATCTTGGCCAGCCCGTCCTGCATCTTCGAAAGGTGCAACTCCACCCGCTCGAAGCCGGGCGCATCGGCCGAGCGGATCACCCGCTCCCGCTCGCCGTGGTTCACCAGCGTCATGTAGGCCGCCAGCACGCGCGCATTCGGTGGTGCCTCGGGCACCCAGGCGTCACGCACCTCCAGCCCCGCCGGGTCGCCCGCCTGCACGGGCAGGGCGATGGCCAGCAACAATACCGCGAACAGTCTTTTCATGGTTCAGCCCTCCGCTGCCTGGATGACCTGCCGGTAGGCATCGGCCATCTTCTCGGGATCGTGGGGCGCGGGAAACACCGCCCGCAGCCGCGCACTGGGATCGATCAGAAGGATCGAGGAATAGTGGTTGATGAGATAGGCGTCCTCCATGTCCGCCTCGTCCATGCCCGGCACCGGCACCTTCTCCCAGCCCACGCCCAGCGGGCCGGCTAGCTCGCGCAACACCTCCGGGTCGGCGGTCGCACCACGGATGTGGGAGTCGAAGTAGCGCACGTACTCGCCGATGCTCTCGGGGGTATCGCGCCCGGGGTCCACCGACACGAACACCATCTGCGGCGGCTCGATCCCCGGCGCCTCGCGCAACAACCGGGCCAGCCGGGCCAGCGCCGAGAGCTCCACGGGGCAGATGTCGGGGCAGTGGGTGTAGCCGAAGTACAGAAGCGACCACCCGCCCTGGAAATCCCGCCGCCCCAGGGGCTCCCCGCGGGTGTCGGTGAGGGTGACGGCGGGCAGCGGCACCGGCCGCGGCTCGAACTGGAGCACCAGCGGCTCCACTGCCACGCGCTCGGCCAGCGGGCGGGTCTCGCCGCCGAAGCGGGCGACCGCGAGGACCACCATCACCGCCACCATCGCCAGGATCAGGGCGATGACCGGCGCGGCCAGCCCGCGCTGCCGGGCGCCGACGGGAAGATGCTTGTCGTGCATGCTCGGGTCTCGTCAATAAGCCGAATTTATGCGTGAAGTATAGGGGCGCCTTGCGAGCGCCCGCAATCGGTCATTTCACACACCCCCGGCTTGCACCAATCCCGTGCCGGACGGACAATACGGGGCTTTCCCAGCACGCGAGACCGACTCCCGATGGCCCTGACCAACCCCCAGCGCAAGTTCCTCCGCGGTATCGCTCAGCAGATGCGCCCGGTCGTCATGGTCGGCCAGCACGGCCTCACCGAGTCGGTGCTCGAGGAGCTGGAGATCGCCGTGGACCACCACGAGCTGGTCAAGGTCAAGATCGCCGGTGCCGACCGGGAGGCCCGGCGCGCCATGATCGAGCGCATGTGCGAGTACACCGGCGCCGAGCTGGTCCACAGCATCGGCCACACGGCCACCCTCTTCCGCCAGCACCCCGAGAAGTCCGACTTCGAGCTGGACTGACGGTCACGGCATGCCCGTCTACGAGCTCGACCCGCTGGACCCGGCCCAGGGCTTTCCCGACCCCGAGCTCGCCCTCGACGAACCCAACGGCCTGCTGGCCCTGGGGGGCGACCTGTCCACCCCCCGGCTGCTCAACGCCTACGCCGCGGGCATCTTCCCCTGGTACGCCGAGGGGCAGCCGATCCTCTGGTGGTCCCCGGACCCGCGCACGGTGCTCACGCCCGGGACCCTGCACGTCTCCCGCCGCCTGGCCCGGACCCTGCGCCGGGGCCGCTTCGAGGTGACCGCCAACCGCGCCTTCGACGCGGTGATCGAGGCCTGCAGCGCCCCGCGCGCGGGCCAGGACGGCACCTGGCTGCTGCCGGAGATGCGCGCCGCCTACCGCCTGCTGCACCGCCACGGCCACGCCGCCTCGGTGGAATGCTGGCACGAGGGCGAACTCGCCGGCGGCGTCTACGGCGTCCAGCTTGGCCGGGTGTTTTTCGGCGAGTCCATGTTCACCCGCGTCACCGACGCCTCCAAGGTGGCCCTCGTCCACCTGCTGCGCGAACAGGTGGCCGGCCCCGTGGAGCTGCTCGACTGCCAGGTCGCCTCCGGCCACCTGCACCGACTGGGCGCCTTCGAACTGCCCCGCACCGAGTTCCTGGGCCGGCTTGCCGCCCTGCTTCCCCGGGGGATCGACCGCCCGCCGTGGCACGGCAATTAATATTTTATTAATATGCCGATAACTCCAATTGATCGTTATCGGACTGCCATGAGCGAACAGCGCAAGCACCCCCAGACCCCCGGAACCCCGGAAAACCCCGACCGCCGCGATTTCCTCAAGGGCCTCGGCCTCGCCGGTGGTGCCGCCGTCACCGGCGCGGGCGGCCTGGGCTACCCCGAGGACAGCCGTGCCGCGGTCGAGACCCGGGCCCGCATCGTGATCGTCGGCGGGGGCGCCGGGGGCATCACCGCCGCCGCCAAGCTCGCCCGCTGGCTCGACGGGGCACGGATCACCGTGATCGAGCCTCGGGCCACGCACCGCTACCAGCCCGGCTGGGTGTTCGTGGGCGCGGGCATCATGGACAAGGAGGAGACGATCGACCGCCGCACCGGCGAGCTGCTCCCCGACGACATCGACTGGCGCCAGACGAGCGTGGCCGAGTTCGACCCGGACAACGATGCCCTGACCACCGACGACGGCGAGCGCATCGACTACGACTACCTGCTGGTGGCCACCGGCTGCCAGCTCAATTATGCCGACATCGACGGCCTGAGCCGCGACGACCTCGGCCGCGACGGCATCACCAGCGTCTACGCCGGTGCCGACCAGGCCGAGGCCATGTGGCAGGCCATGCAGCGCTTCGTCGAGAACGGCGGTCGCGGCGTGTTCACCAAGCCGGCCACCCCCCTCAAGTGCGCCGGCGCACCGCTGAAGATGGCCTACCTCACCGAGTCCCGGCTGGTCGAGGCCGGCCGGCGCGAGGCGGCCGAACTGGTCTACCACACCCCCGACCGGACGCTCTTCTCGGTGCCCGAGATCGCCGACCTGGCCGCGCGCCGTTTCCGCGAGAAGTCCATCGACTTCGACTACGGCTACACCCTCACCGCGGTAGACAAGGCCCGCCGGACCGCCACCTTCACGGGGCCGGACGGCACCCTCGAGGAGGCCTACGACTTCCTCCACGTGGTCCCGCCCATGAGCGCCCCCGACGCCGTGCGCGACAGCGCCCTCGCCTGGCAGACCGGCGACCTGGCCGCCGGCGGCTGGCTGGAGGTGGACAAGGTCACCCTCCAGCACAAGCGCTACCCCAACGTCTTCGGCGCCGGCGACGTCAACGGCATCCCCATGGGCAAGACCGCTGCCAGCGTGAAGTTCCAGGCCCCCATCGCCGCCCGGCACATCGTCAACCTGATCGAGGACCGCGCCTTCGAGGAACGCTACAACGGCTACACCTCCTGCCCGCTGGTCACCGGCATCGGCAAGGCCGCCCTGGTGGAGTTCAACTACCAGGCCGAGCTGATCCCCACCATCCCGTTCATGGATCCCACCAAGGACAAGGGCATCTGGTGGCTGATGGACCTCTACATGATGAAGCCGTACTACATGCAGATGCTCAAGGGCCGGATCCCCGCCTGAGCCGGCCGGCCCCGGTGTCCTGATTAGACCCATTTATGGGCCCCATGCACCCCTGATATTTTCGGGGGTTTTTCTATGCTAGTCTCGACGCGAAGCGCCGGGCAGCGCGAAAAGCGTCCCCTCCCCGTGGGGCGGTTTCTGGCGCTGCCCGGCGACCACAACTAGAAGAACGGCCCGAGGGCCAAACCCAATCGATCGAGGAGTTGTGCGCATGGCTCACATCGTCATTCTGGGCGCAGGCACCGGCGGCATGCCGGCGGCCTACGAGATGCGGGAATCGCTGGGCAAGGAGCACCAGATCACCGTCATCAATTCCAGCGACCACTTCCAGTTCGTCCCCTCCAACCCGTGGGTGGCCGTCGGCTGGCGGACCCGCGACGACATCACCTTCCCCATCGAGCCCTACCTCAAGCGCAAGGGTATCGACTTCATCGCCGACACCGTCGACAAGATCGACCCCGAGAACAACAAGCTCTCCCTGGCGGCCGGCAACGAGGTGGACTACGACTACCTGGTGATCGTCACCGGCCCGCGCCTGGCCTTCGAGGAAGTGGAAGGCTCCGGTCCCCACGGCGGCCACACCCAGTCGGTGTGCACCGTGGACCACGCCGAGAAATGCTTTGACGAGTTCCAGGACCTCTGCGAGGACCCCGGCCCCGTCATCGTCGGCGCCATGCCCTTCGCCAGCTGCTTCGGCCCGGCCTACGAGTACGCCTTCATCCTCGACACCGCCCTGCGCAAGAAGAAGATGCGCAGCAAGGTGCCCATGACCTTCGTCACCTCCGAGCCCTACATCGGCCACCTCGGCCTCGGCGGCGTGGGCGACTCCAAGGGCATGCTCGAGTCCGAGCTGCGCAAGCAGGACATCAAGTGGATCACCAACGCCCGCACCACCAAGGTGGAAGAGGGCAAGATGTTCGTCGAGGAGCTCGACAACCAGGGCAACGTCATCAAGGAACACGAGCTGCCCTTCAAGCACTCCATGATGCTGCCCTCCTTCAAGGGCGTGGACGCGGTCAACGACGTGGGCGAGGACCTGGTCAACCCGCGCGGCTTCGTCAAGATCGACGACTACCAGCGCAATCCCAAGTACCACAACATCTACTCGGCCGGCGTCTGCGTGGCGATCCCGCCGGTGGAGGCGACCCCGGTCAACACCGGCGCGCCCAAGACCGGCTACATGATCGAATCGATGGTCACGGCCATCGTCCACAACATCAAGGACGAACTGGAAAAGGGTGCCGAGCCCAGCCACAAGGGCACCTGGCAGGCCATCTGCCTGGCCGACATGGGCGACCGGGGTGCCGCCTTCGTCGCCCTGCCCCAGATCCCGCCCCGCAACGTCAACTGGTTCGCCCAGGGCAAGTGGGTGCACATGGCCAAGGTGGCCTTCGAGAAGTACTTCATCCGCAAGATGAAGAAGGGCACCTCCGAGCCCCTCTACGAGAAGTACGTGCTCAAGGCCATCGGCATCGACCGGCTGGAGAAATAACCCGGCCGAACCGACGCCGACCGACCAGGGCGCCCACCGGGCGCCCTTTTTGGTTCCAGTCCCCGTGGCCCGGCCGCGCGCCGGGACCCGCCACCTCCCGTTTCACCCCGGCGTCCTCCGCGCCTTCGCGAGAGCCCGGGCACCGGCCAGGCACCGCGCCGGGGCCGGGCATCAGCCTCTCTCTTCCACCAGCTCCGCGAGTACCGCGGTGGCGAAGCAGCCGGCGGGCAGGTCGAAGGCCAGCCAGAGGTCGTCCTCCGCCCAACCCCATTCCAGCTCCCCGGGCCGCAGGCGCAGGGCGCGTCGCTCCTGGTCCATCCCGGCGGCCTCGAGGCCGCGGGCGATTTCGGCCTCCGCCTCGGCCACCGCCCGTTCCAGGTCCCGGCACTCGCCGCGGCTCGGCAGCTCGCCGCGACCCCAGAGCGGGCCACTGGGGTGGATGTCGAAGCGGTCGAGGCGCTCGGCGATGGCGGGATCGCCCGCCTCGGGCAAAAAGAAGCTGCCACTGCCGTCGAGCACGAAGGCCTCGCCCTCCAGGGGACGATCCCAGCAATCGCGGGCCACCCGCTCGGCCAGCACCCGGTTGAACAGCCAGCTGCGTGCCGCGGACAGGTGGATGCCCCGCTGCGAGCGCCGGGGGTGCCAGTCCCCGGCGAACATCGCCCGCGCGCGGGCAAGATTGGCCCCGCCCCGGCCGAAGCGCTGGGGGCCGAAGTAGTTGGGCACCCCGCGCCGGGACACGGAATCGAGCACGGCCTCGGCCCGCTGCCGGTCGCCGTCCACCTCGCGCACCCACAGCCGGAAGCGGTTGCCCGCCAGGGCCCCGTGCTTGAGCTTGCGGGTGTGGCGCCGGCGGTCGATCACCGCGAAGCCCTCGCCCGCGAGGCTGTCGGCCTCCGGCAGTGCCCGGGCGATCGGCCACGGTGCCGAGAACCACTGGCCGGTGACGGCATGGCGATCCTTGAGCCCGGCATAGCCGATGTCCCGCAGCCGGCAACCCAGCCTTTCGGCCAGGCGGCGGGCCACCCAGTCGGTGTTCTGGCCGCGCTTCTCCACCCACAACCAGAGGTGCTCGCCCTCGCCCACCGGGTCCTGCCCCGGCCGTTCGACCACGCGGAAATCCTCGGGCTGCCGGCGCAGCACGCCGCTGAGCGGCGGCCCGCCGAAGGCCGCCGGCCCCGTGAGCGAACCCCCGGCCCTGTCACTGGTCCCAGAACCTGTCATGCCCACCTCCTGGCTGCGTTATCATTCACCGTTCGACCCACGACCCGCGAGCATCGATGCCCCCGGAGACCGCCACCGACTGCCCGTCCCTCGTCCACGACCTGCGCGAGGCCAGTGATGCCGAGCGCGAAGCCTGCGCCGAGGCCTGCGCCCTGGCCGCCGCGACGGCGGACGACGACCCCCGCCTGCCCCGCGGCACCGCGGTGGCGCGCATCCTGGTGGACCTGGGGCTCGACGCCGAGGCGGTGACGGCCGCCCTGCTCGCCGATCCCCGCCTGCGCGAGACCCCGGAACGCGCCCGGCTGCTGGAACGGCTCGGCGGCACCATCCCGGAGATGGTGGCCGCGGTGGACCGGCTCAACAACTTCCGCGACTACGACGAGGCCGCGGCGACCCCCGAGCAGACCGAGCGGATGCGCCGCCTGCTGCTGTCGATGACCAGCGACCTGCGGGTGATGCTGATCAAGCTCGCCTACCGCCTGGAACGCCTGCGCGTGCTGCCGGCCGACGACTTCGAGATCCGCAAGCGGGTGGCACGCGAGACCCTCGACCTCTACGCCCCGCTGGCCAACCGCCTGGGCGTGGCCCAGCTCAAGTGGGAACTGGAGGACCTGGCCTTTCGCTACCTCGAACCGCAGACCTACCGGCGCATCGCCAGGCTGCTGGATGCCAAGCGCGACGAGCGCGAGGCCTTCATCGGCGAGGTGATCGAGTCCCTCGAGACCACCATGGCCGAGGCCGGCATCGACTGCCGGATCAGCGGGCGCTCCAAGCACATCTTCAGCATCTGGAACAAGATGCGCCGCAAGCAGCTCGACTTCGACCAGCTCTTCGATCTCAGCGCGGTGCGCATCTACGTGGAACACACCCGCGAGTGCTACGCCGCGCTGGGCGTGGTCCACAGCCTCTGGACACCGGTCAAGGGCGAGTTCGACGACTACATCGCCCAGCCCAAGCCCAACGGCTACCAGTCACTGCACACCGCCGTCTTCGGCCCGGGCGGCAAGGTGGTCGAGATCCAGATCCGCACCCGGGCCATGCACGAGGCGGCCGAGTACGGCATCGCTTCCCACTGGCGCTACAAGGAAGGCGGGGGCAATGCCGACGCCGGCCTGGAGAACGCCATCGCCGGACTGCGCCGGCTGCTGGAGAACCCCGCCGAGCTGCCCGGCCACGCGGGCGCGGAGCTCGACCTCGACCGCATCTACGTGTTCACCCCCAGCGGCGAACTGATGGAGCTGCAGCGCGGCGCCACCCCGCTGGACTTCGCCTACGCCATCCACACCCAGGTGGGCCACGGCTGCCGCGGGGCCAAGGTCAACGGCCGCATCGTGCCGCTCACCCACGAGCTGCACACCGGCGACCGGGTGGAGATCCTGACGGAGAAGAACGGCGAGCCCCGGCGGAACTGGCTCAACCCGCATTTCGGCTACGTGCACACGGCCCGCGCGCGGACCAAGATCCGCAACTGGTTCAACCACGTCGACCGTCGCGACAACATCCGCGAGGGGCGCCAGATCCTCGACCGCGAGCTGCGGCGGCTGGACCTGTCGCGCAAGCGCCTGCCGGCGATCCGCAGGGAGCTGGGCTGCGAGGACCCCGAGAAGCTCCACGAGGAACTCGGCCGCGGCAACATCGGCGTGGAGCAGATCGCCCGCGCCGCCCAGCGCCTGCTGGAGCCGGAAACCACCGGGACCGAGCGGCCCGCCCCGCCGACCACCGCGCAAACCCGCCGGCGCCCGGCCGGCGACGACGTGCACATCGAGGGGGTGGGCAACCTCAAGACGCAGATGGCCGGCTGCTGCAACCCGCTGCCCGGCGACCCCATCATCGGCTACATCACCCGCGGCAAGGGCGTCACCGTCCACCGCCAGGACTGTCCCACCGTCCTGGCCATGCCCGAGTCCGAGCAGGCGCGGCTGATCCGCGTCGACTGGAGCGGCGAGGCGGCGACCACCTACCCCGTGGAGGTCGCCATCGAGGCCTTCGACCGCCAGGGCCTGCTGCGCGACATCACCAACCTGCTCTCGGGGGAAAAGGTCAACCTGGTCGCGGCCAACACCCGGACCGAGAAGGCCGACCAGAGCGTGCGGATGACCCTGAAACTCGAGATTCGCGACCTCTCCCAGCTCTCGCGCGTGCTCGACCGCATCGAGCAACTGCCCAACGTCGCCGACGCCCGCCGGCTGAAGTGAGCGCCGGCCGAGCGCGGGTCCTTGGCAGCGGCGAGCGCCGCGGGGGCTGCCGCCTGCAGGCATCGAGACGCCCTTGCGCGCAAGGGCCGCGGCGTGCCCCGGTTACGGGCTCGCCGTGCGCTCCAGGCAGGCCTCGAGGGTGTTGCGCATCAGCATCGCGCGGGTCATGGGGCCGACACCGCCGGGGACGGGCGTGATCGCGCCGGCCCGCTCGCGGGCCGTGTCGAACTCCACGTCGCCGGCCAGCGAGCCATCCTCCATGCGGTTGATGCCCACGTCGATCACCGTCGCCCCCGGCCGCACCCAGTCGCCGGGAATGAAACCCGGGCGACCCACGGCCACCACCAGCAAATCCGCCCGGCGGACGTGTTCCTCGAGGTCGCGGGTGAAGCGGTGGCAGACGGTGGCGGTGGCCCCGGCGAGAAGCAGCTCCAGGGCCATGGGCCGGCCGACGATGTTGGAGGCCCCGACCACCACCGCCTCGGTGCCCTTCACCGGCAACCCGGCGTGCTCGAGCATGGTCATCACCCCGTAGGGCGTGCAGGGGCGCAGGCGCGGCATCCGGGCGCAGAGACGGCCGATGTTGTAGGGATGGAAACCGTCCACGTCCTTGGCCGGGTCGATGCGCTCGATCACCGCCTCGGCATCGATGTGCGCCGGCAGGGGCAGCTGGACGAGGATGCCGTCCACCGCGTCGTCCCCGTTGAGGGTGTCGATCAGCTCCAGCAGCTCGGCCTGCCCGGTGGCGTCGGGGAGATCAAAGGCGCGCGACTCGATGCCCACCTTGTCGCAGTCCTTGCGCTTGTGGGAGACATAGACCTGCGAGGCGGGATCCTCGCCCACCTGGATGACCGCCAGTCCCGGCCGCCGCCGGCCCGCCTCGACCAGCCCGGCGACCTCCGTGGCCACCGAGCCGTTGACCTCTGCCGCGATCTTGCGCCCGTCAATCAGTTGCGCGGTCATCCGTCAGAAACCTCCGTCGGGAAAGCAGGCGATTTTCTCACGCGCGCGCTCGGCTACTCAAGCGCACCGCGACGCCCGGCAGACGCCGGCATTTGGTGAGGACACGGCAAATGTGGAAAATGGCGGGATGATCGCCGATCCAACAGGGATGGCCCAGAGCGGGTGGAGCCAGTGAGCAGCGACGCCGAGAAACGGGTATTCGAGCAGCCGCTCAACGAGCGGATGCGCACCTTCCTGCGCCTGGAGGCGCTGGTGGCACGCCTGCGCCTGTTCGCCGCCCGCCCGTCCAGCCCGGATTCCCGCGCCGCGGTGGCGGCCCTGCTCGAGCTGCAGGAACTCACCTCGCGGGTGGATCTCAAGCGCGAGCTGATGAAGGAGCTCGACCGCCAGTGCGGCAACCTCACCCGCCTGGCCCGCACCCCGGACGTGGACGCCTCCAAGCTCCAGGGCGTGCTCGACCACCAGAAGTCGCTGGTCAATCGCATCCACGGTCTCACCGGCCAGGTCGGCCACCACCTGAAGAACAACGAGTTCCTCGGCGGCATCAAGCAGCGCGCCTCGATCGCCGGCGGCCTGTGCGACTTCGACGCCCCTTCCTACCACCACTGGCTGAGCCTGCCGCATGCCGAGCGCCGGGCCGACCTGGAGGGCTGGCTGGAGCCCTTCGACCTGGTGATCGAGGCGGTCGAGCTGACCCTCGACCTGGTCCGCAAGAGCGTCTCGCCGCTGCGGGTCCAGGCCGAGAACGGCTTTCTCCACCAGGCCCTGGACGCCGGTGTCCCCTACCAGATGATCCGCGTCGAGCTGCCGGCCGACTCGCCGTTCTTCCCCGAGATCAGCGGTGGCAAGCACCGCTTCTCGGTGCGCTTCTTCACCCTCTCCCGCGACGAGTGGCGCAGCCTGCAGGCCGAGGAGGACATCCACTTCCACCTCTCCTGCTGCGCCATCTGACCGGCGAGGGTGACCGACACCACCAACGACAACAACGACAACCGAATCCATGAACGACACCCCCGCCTTCGAGCTCAAGGGACGCCTGCTCACGCTCACGGTCCTACGCCTGTTCGAACCCCACGTGGTCAACCTCGCCATGGCCCTCAAGGCCAAGGTGGAACAGGCCCCGGGCTTTTTCGACAACACCCCCGTGGTGCTCGACCTCGAGCCACTGCAGGACGGTCACAAGGTGATCGACTTCCCGGCGCTGGTGAGCCTGCTGGGCAACCACGGCCTGCTGGTCAGCGGGGTGCTCGGCGGCAACGAGAAACAGCGCCGCGCGGCCGCCGACGCCGGTCTGGGCCTGTTCTCCGACCGCCAGCGCGGTGCCGAACCGCCGCAACCGGCCCCCGAGCCGGCACCCGCCGCGGAACCCGAACCCCGACCCGAGCCCGAACCGGAACCCGAGCCACCGGCACGCCCGGCGACCTGCTCGGCGCGACTGGTCACCCAGCCGGTGCGTTCCGGCCAGCAGATCTACGCCCGCGGCGGCGACCTGGTGGTGCTGGCGCCGGTCAGCGCGGGTGCCGAGATCATTGCCGACGGCCACATTCACGTATACGCTCCGCTGCGTGGACGGGCGATCGCCGGGGCCGCCGGCGACGTCGATGCCCGCATCTTCTGCCAGAGCCTGGAGGCCGAGCTGGTCTCCATCAACGGCGTGTACCAGATCAAGGAGGACCTGGAACAGGGCGTCCCCGGCACCCCGGTCCAGATCCACCGGCAAAACGACAACCTGATCATCCGACCGCTTTGAGGGGTAACAGCGTGGCTAGAATCATCGTCGTCACATCCGGCAAGGGTGGCGTGGGCAAGACCACGTCCAGCGCCGCCATCTCCACCGGCCTGGCCCAGCGCGGCTACAAGACCGCGGTGGTGGACTTCGACGTCGGCCTGCGGAACCTGGACCTGATCATGGGCGTGGAGCGCCGCGTGGTCTACGACTTCGTCAACGTCATCAACGACGAGGCCAAGCTCGGCCAGGCGCTGATCCGCGACAAGCGCGTCGAGAACCTCTACGTCCTGCCGGCCTCCCAGACCCGTGACAAGGACGCCCTGACCCAGGAGGGCGTGGGCAAGGTCCTCGGCCAGTTCGCCGAGGACGGCTTCGACTACGTCATCTGCGACTCGCCGGCCGGCATCGAGCGCGGTGCCCAGCTGGCGATGTACTTTGCCGACGAGGCCATCGTGGTGAGCAACCCCGAGGTCTCCTCGGTACGCGACTCCGACCGCATGCTGGGCATCCTCTCCAGCAAGTCCCGGCGCGCCGAGCAGGACGACGAGCCGATCCGGGAACACCTGCTGATCACCCGCTACCAGCCCGAGCGCGTGGATCTCGGCGAGATGCTCTCGGTGGAGGACGTGCTCGAGATCCTCTCGGTCCCGCTGCTCGGGGTCATCCCGGAGTCCGAGGCGGTCCTGCAGGCCTCCAACGCCGGCGTCCCGGTGATCATGGAATCCGGCTCCGACGCCGGCCAGGCCTACGACGACGCCGTCGCCCGCCTGCTGGGCGAAGAACGGGAACTGCGCTTCGTCGACGCCCGCAAGAAGGGCTTCTTCAGCCGTCTGCTAGGAAAGTGAAGATGAGTCTTTTCGATTACTTCCGTTCCTCGCGCAAGTCCAGCGCCAGCGTCGCCAAGGAGCGGCTCAAGATCATCGTCGCCCACGAGCGCGGGCGCCGCGGCGGCCCGGACTACCTCCCGCAGATGGAGGAGGAACTGCTGGCCGTGGTGCGCAAGTACACCAGGGTGGGCGACGACGCCGTGCGCGTGAACCTGGAAAAGGACCAGGGCTTCGACGTGATGGAGGTCAACATCACGCTGCCCGAGCGCGACGAGGACTGACCCGCAAGGACCCGGGAAAGAAACGGCTCAGGAGGCGAAGCGCTCGGCGCCGTAGCCGCCCGACTTGCGGATGTGCTCGAAGAACGCCTGCTCGAAGTTCTCCGGCACCGAGTCCTGCACCGCCTCCATCGCCAGCATGGCGTCGGTCCAGCGCGACAGGCCGGGAAAGTCCGCCTCGTCCATGAACTCCCCGGCCCCGTTGAGCAGCCGGTTGCGCATCAGCAGGGGCGCCACCGCGGCATCCACCAGCGAGAAGCCCCGGCCGTCGAAGTACGGCTCGCCGCCCTCGGGCAACTGCCCTTCCAGGGTCCGGAGGTTATCGACAAAGGCGGCGCGCTTGGTGTTGTAGGTCGCCTCGTCGGCCGCCATGGCCATCTGGAACTGGCCGAAGATGCACTCCGAGGCGAACTCGATCCAGGCCCGGGCCCGGGCTCGCGGCAGCGGCTCTTCGGGCAGCAGCGAGCCCGGGGTCACCTCGTCGACGAACTCGTTGATCACCGCCGACTCGAACAGCACCTCGCCGTCCACCTTGAGCAGCGGCACCTTGCCCAGCGGCGAGATGGTCCTGAACCACGCCGGCGGCTCCTCCAGGTCGATGTAGGTGACGTCGAACTCCGCGCCCTTGTAGAGCAGGGTGATCACCGATCGCTGCACGAACGGGCAGATATTGAAACTGATCAGCTCCAGGTTCATAGTCATCTCCTTGTCATTGCATCTCGTTTTCACCATCCATGCCCGACACCGATGCGAGCAACCCCCGGGTCCGCCTGGACAAGTGGCTGTGGGCGGCCCGCTTCTTCAAGACCCGTGGCCTGGCCACCGACGCCATCAAGGGTGGCAAGGTGGAGATCAACGGGCAACGGGCCAAGCCCGCGCGGGCCGTCACCGTGGGTGACCGCCTGGCCGTGCGCAAGGGGCCGGTGGCCTTCGAGATCACCGTGGATGCCCTGAGCGAGCGCCGCGGCCCGGCCCGCGAGGCCGAGAAGCTCTACACCGAGAGCGAGGCCAGCCGCGCGCGCCGCGAAGAGGAGGCCGCCATGCGCCGCGCCGCGGGCCGCGGCCAGAAGGCCCCGAAGCATGCCCCGGCCAAGCAGGACCGCCAGGCCCTGATCCGCCTCAAGCGAGGTGGCCGGTGAGCCGTCCCGAGACCCCCGCCCTCACCGTCGACGTGGTGATCGAGCTGGTCGACCGGCCCGGGCGACCCGTGGTCCTCGTCCGCCGGCGCAACCCGCCCCACGGCTGGGCCCTGCCCGGCGGTTTCGTGGACATCGGCGAGACCCTGGAGGCCGCCGCCGTGCGCGAGGCCCGCGAGGAGACCGGCCTGGCCGTGGAACTCGACGGCCTGCTCGGCTGCTACTCCGACCCCGACCGCGACCCGCGCGGCCACACCGTCTCCGCGGTGTTCACCGGCCGCGCCCGGGGACGCCCGCAGGCCGCCGACGACGCCCGCGAGATCGCCATCGTCGACCCGGCCGCCATCGACCGGCCGCTGGCCTTCGACCACGCCGGGATCATCCGCGACTACCGCGAGGCGCGGCGCCGGTGAAGCCCCTCCCCGCCCGCCGGCCCTCGGCCGCCTTCCGTCTGCTGGCGCTGGTGGCTGCGCTGTTGCTGGCCGCGGGCGCGCTGGCGACCGAGGACCCCCTGGCCGCCCTGGGGCTCACCGGCGAGATCCCCGCCGACTGGCGCCTGGTGGAACGGACCCCCGAGGCGCTGACCTTCTCCATCCCCGGCGGTGGCCGGGCCCTGGTCCGCAGCTGGCAAGGCTCGCTGGACCTGGGCCATGCCGCCTCGGCGCTGGTCCTGGAGGGCCGGCGCAGCGGCTGGACCGACATCGACTACGGCATGATCCTGCTCCACGGCCGCCGCGCCTTCCGCATGCGCTCCGGCCTGCCCGGCGGGACCAGCGGGCCGTTTCGCCAGGTCGCCTACCTGGTGAGCGACGACGACCGCTCCTGGCTGCTGCACGTGATCCGGCCCGGCGCCCGTCCGCTGGGCCGCGGCATCGGCCTCACGGCCGAGAGCCTGCGCCCGGCGCCCCGCCCAGCATCATCGGACTGATGGGCTGACCGTTGACGGTGAGGCTGCCGCCATCGAGCTCGGCGAGCACGTGGTAGGCATCGCCCTCGCGCCGCAGAAAGCCCATCCGCTCCACGCCTTCGAGCTGCTGCCGGGCCTGCAGCCGGGCCTGCTCGGCCAGCGCCTCGCCGTCCTCCATGCCGGCGGCCAGCATCCGGCTGCGCAGGCCGCCGGCGAGGAGCTGGCGCAGCACGGCGGCACCCGCCTGCATCTCCACCCGACCCTCGAGTGCCTGCAGCGGCCCCAGGGCCCTGCCGCCGTCGCCGGCGTAGCGCAGGTGTCCGTGGATGTCCAGCTCGCCTTCGCCGGTGGCCAGCCCGAGGCGTTCCAGTCGCAGCTCGGGCGATCCGGCGAGCAGCGCCGGCAACCGGGCCTGCAGCGCCTGGCCCATGAGCCGCCCCTGCTCCTCGGGGGCGTGGCCGGCGGCCACGATCGCCTGCATGCGTTCCTGCAGGTCGTTGTAGGCCGCCCGGTCGATGTTCTCCAGGGAAAGGGCGAGTCCCGCGTCGCGCACCTGCTGGCCGGCACTGTCGAGCGCATCGGCCTCGACCACCATGCCCAGGGTGAGCTGATCCCCGCTGCCCGTGACCGCGCTCTCGATGCGCGCCCCCGCCAGTTCCAGCTCCCGGGGTGTGCCGGCGAGGTCGGTGCCGGAGAACGCCAGCCGCTCCAGGCCCATGCGCGCCTCACCCAGCCAGACGGTCTCGCCCGCCTCGCGGTGGTTGTCGAACTCGAGGCGCAGTCCCTCCAGCGCCAGCGACCCGCTCTGGTCGTCCTCGACACCGAGGTGCGGCGCCTCCAGCTCGCCCCGGACCCGGCGATTGTCGGCGCTCACTTCCACGGTCCCGGACAGCCCCGACCAGTCGACCGTGGCGGTCTCCAGCGGGCCGCTGTAGTCCGGCGACGCGATGCGGTGGGTCTGGGCGCCGGTGACGCCGATCACGGAATCGATGCGCAGCGGCGCCCGGTCGCCGAAGTAGGGACGCAGCGCCTCGGCCACCTCCGCGGGCAGCACGGGCACGGACTCGACCCGCGCCAGTCGCCCGGAGATCGGCGGGCCGTGGTGGATGACGTGATCGAAGCCCACCTCGACGGCGCCATCGCCGGTGGGAATGGTCCAGCGGGTCTCGGCATGGGACTGCATCCAGCCCCGCTGGTAGTCGGCGACGTCCACTTCCAGCCCCTGGACGCTCATCCGCTCGACGGCGGCGTCGAAACCGGACTCGACCTTGGCCCCGCTGACGACGGGTACCCCCGCGCCCACGGCGGCGACGCTCACCGCGGTAATGCCTGCAGCCCAGCGCATCGTGCTCATCCTTCCCCTCCCGGATTCGAGTCCATTCGTTGGTGGTTTTTTGATGATTGTCGTTCTGGCGGGATGGCAACGGCGCTAGAACTCGCCGAGCTGTCCCCGCAGGAGAATGATACCCACAAGGATCGCCAGGGATATACCCCAGATGAGCATGTAGACGCGGCTGGAGTGCCGGGCCTTCTGCTTCTCGAACCAGGTGCGCGGCTGGATCCCCTTGAGCAAGAAGACCAGCTTGGCGGAGAGGTTGACCGCCACCACGTTGACCGCCAGCAGCAGGCCCGCCCCGGTGGCCAGTATCCACTGGCCATTGCCCAGCATGATCCCCAGGCTGGCCGCCGGCGGCAGCAGGGCCACCGCCACCATCACGCCCACCAGCACGCTGGAGACGCCGGCGGTGAGCGAGAGCACCCCCGCCGCCCCCGAGGCCAGCGCCAGCGCAACGTCGTCCAGGCCGATGTCGGTGCGGGCCATGATCTCGCGGGAGAAACTCTCCGCCGGCCACAGCCAGGCGATGGCCATCGACAGTACCACCGCCAGCGTCAGGCCGGCGAAGTTGGTGGCCAGTGACCGCAGGGTGAGGCGCGAATCGCCCAGGGTGGTGGCGAAGGCCAGGGCGATGTTGGGGCCCAGCAGGGGGGCGATCACCATCGCCCCGATGATCACCGCGACGTTGTCCTCCACCAGGCCGATGGCCGCCACCACGGTAGAGAGCACCACCAGCAGCAGGTAGTTGAGGTCCAGCCGGCTGCCCTTGTCGATCTGCGCGTAGAGCTCCTCGCGGGTGACCCCGAAGAAGGCCACGCGCTCCTTCTCCGATTCCGCGGCGGCCTTTTCCTCTTCCTCCTCCCGCCGCGGCAGGGAGACCTCCACCGGCAGCACCAGGATGCGGGCGTCGCCGGAGAAGGCCACCGCGCTCTGCAGCGCGTCCATCACCGCCTGGCGGGCCTCCGGCCCCACCAGCACGCGCAGGCTGCGGCGCGCACCGTCGTCGTGACCACCCCCCAGCCAGGCGTCCTCCGCACCGTTTTCCATGGCCACGTCGCGGATCCGTTCCAGGTTTTCGTCGCGGGTCACGACCTCGATGACCTTCACGCCCCGTTCACCCCTTGCGCCAGGCCTTCCAGCGGCGCTTCATGCGCTTGCGGAAGGTCCCCGGCTTGTCGTGGAAGAGTCGTCCGCCCAGCTCCCGGGCATCGGCCCGCAAGCGCGCCTGCTCGGCATCCACCACCTCCAGCAGGGGCATGCGCACGTCGTCGGCCAGTTCCGGCCCCTCGTCCCCGGTGAGCAGTGCACGCAGCACCGCCAGGTCGTGGTCGTCGCCGAGGCGGTCGGAAAGCGTCTTGAAATCCCGCTTGAGGCGGCGCATGGCGGGCGGGTCGGTCTTTTCCAGCAACTGGGTGAAATACCAGAGATCCTTGACCCGCTTGCGCCACTCGTGGAAATTCTCGGCGGTGGGCTCGGCCAGGACCCGGTCGCGGGCCTTCCGGCCACGCTGGTAATAGGCCTTCAGCCCGGGGCCGAGCAGGCCGAACCCGTCTCGGCCCGGGGACAAACCGGCGAGCCGCTCGCGGGCCGCGGCGAGCACCTCGAGGGTCTCCTGCACCCGCGCCCCGATTCCCGCGTCGTCACCGGCCACCGCGTCGCGGCGGTCGACGAACACCTGGTGCAGGTCGCGATAGCCGGCCTCCCCGAGCCGCCGAATCACGGGCGACTCGAGCCGCTCGATGGTCTCGACCATGGCACCGGCGTCGCGCGCCGCCGCCAGCGCCCGGCCGGCGTCCCGGAAGACCGCGTTCTCGCGCCGGTAGAGCGTCGGCAGGCGGGGACGCACCAGGCGCAGCACCGCGCGCGTGCGCTTGAAGCACTTGCGGGCCTCGTGGATACCCTCGTCGCGGCCGGCGGAGGGCTCGGCGAGGTGGCCGACCGCCGCGTCGATCTGTTCCAGGAGGATCCGGCGGACGCCCTCGCCGGCCGGCTCCCTGCGTTTGAAGCGATAACTCATGACCATTAGCCTGTCGCGCCGCTACATAGGGCACAATAACAAATCGGCGCCCGCAGGGGCCGGCCGCTTCACCGGCGTTTAACCCGGTGATGTTGCAATCACCTCGACGCGAAGCCCGCCCGGAAAAGAGACGGCACCCGCCATGAAGATTCTCATCGGTTATTCCATGCGCAGCGGCAGCACGCTGCTGCAGCACATCCTCAACGGTCACAGCCAGATCCGCTCCTACAGCGACGTCTCCTCGGCGCTGATGCTGCCGCGCATCCTCATGGGCCTGGGCCCGCGGGACAACGTCTGCGTCAAGCCCGTCGACCTGCTTTTCCTCCAGCGCAAGCTGGACTTCTACCGGCACTTCGACCGCTTCATCTGGCTGGCCCGTGACCCGCGCGACAGCTACCTCTCCACCGTCGAGTCCGGCTACGCCTACTGGTTCTGGCGCAAGGGCGAGCCGGTGGACGGCATCGACACCGGCCTGCTCGCGCGCTGGCAACGTATCTACCGGCAGTACTTCGAGCACGCCGACACCTGGAAGCTGATCCGCTACGAGGACCTGGTGGCCGAGCCCGAGGCCACCGTCGCCGAGATACTCGCCTACCTCGAACTGCCCTACGAGAAGCTCTTCCCCTTCGAGAAGTTCTCGATGGTCCAGGGCGGCGACTACAAGCTCAAGCAGTCCAACACCGTCAGCAAGAAATCGGCCCGGCGCCACGAGCGCGAGCTCGACGAGGCCCAGCAGGCCCTGTTCCGTGAGCGCCTGGGCACGGAGATGGAGGCGCTGGGCTACGCATGAAGGCCGCGCGACGGGCAGCGGGCATCGTGATCTTCGCGAAGGGGACCTGCCGCTGCCTCCTGCTGCGGGCCTACCGCTACTGGGACTGCCCCAAGGGCGAGATCGAGACGGGCGAGACCCCCCTCGAGACCGCTTGCCGCGAGGTCCGCGAGGAGACCGGCATCGACCGGCTGGAATTCCCCTGGGGAGCGGCCTTCACCGAGACCCCGCCCTACGCCGGCGGCAAGATCGCCCGCTACTACTGCGCCAGGACCGACCAGACCGACGTCCACCTGCCGACCGACCCCGACCTCGGCCGTCCCGAGCACCACGAATGGCGCTGGGTGGAGCCCGCAGCGGCCCGCGCCCTGGTGGGGGCGCGCGTGGCCGACGTGCTCGACTGGGCCTGGCGACTGACGGGCTGCAACCGCTGACCGCTTGCCACCCTCCCCTCCCCCGCGGCATCCTGAAACCGCGACGGCCCGCACCACCCGGGAGGATCACAGCATGACCATCATCCGCCTCGCGGAGAACTTCATCGGCAAGGAGGACAAGGAGCGCCTCGAGCACTTCGGCGGCCACCTCATCGCCACCGGCCGCGCCACCCGCTGGCACTGGGCGCAGGACGACGACGGCGCCGACCTCCTCGAGGTCTACCACGGCGGCGCCGACGAGCGACTCTTCGCCCGTATCGGCCGCCACAGCCGACTCGACGAGTTCTACGCCGAGGACCGCGCCGGGCGCCAGCTGGGTTCCGGGCAGCTCGACCACGTCATGGCCGTGCTCGAGGAAATCGCCGACCGCGATTGAACGGGTCCCTCGAAAACCGCCGCGAGCCTGCGAAGGACCATGCCCGAACTCCCCGACGTCGAGATCGAGCGCCGTTACTTCGAGGCCCACGCCCTGCACCAGGCCGTGGCGCGCACATCCGTACCCGCGCCGGACGTGCTCGAGGCCACCTCGCCCGCGCGCCTCCAGCACGCCCTCAAGGGCCACGCCTTCGTCGAGACCCGCCGCCACGGCAAGCACCTCTTCGCCCGTTTCGACGGCCGGCAGTGGCTGCACCTGCACTTCGGCATGAGCGGCCGGCTGGACTACGACGAGGACGACGTCCGACCCGCGCACGCCTGCGTCGTGTTCCACTTCCGTGGCCACCACCGGCTGGCCTTCGTCGCCCCGCGCAGGCTGGGGGCGGTGGGACTCACGGCAGACCCGCGGTCGGTGATCGAGGACCGGGGACTGGGCCCGGACGCCCTCGCCCTCTCCCGCGAGGCCTTCCTCGAGGCGGCCGCCGGCACCCGCCGCCAGGCCAAGGCCTGGCTCATGGACCAGTCCGTACTGGCCGGCATCGGCAACGTCTACTCCGACGAGATCCTCTTCCAGGCCGGCATCCATCCGCGGCGCAACCTGGACGAACTGGGCGAGGCCGAACGACGAGCGCTATTCGAGACGATGCACGAGGTGCTGGAAGCCGCCATCGAGGCACAGGCCGATCCCGAGCGGATGCCCGAGGACTGGCTCCTGCCCCACCGGGAGGACGGCGCCCGCTGCCCCCGCTGCGACGGACCCGTGGAACAGGTCGACGCCGCCGGGCGCACCGCCCGCTACTGCCCCCGCTGCCAGCCTGCCCCCGGCGCCGGCTGAAGGGAGGCTGGGGGCGACCTCCCGGTCGCGAACGGCGCTCACCCCAACCCCGGCACCGGGGAGATTCGCGGCGGGGACGCCGCTCCCACCGGGCCACCCGGCACACGGCGAACCGGTGCCTCCCGCCGCCAGCCCCCCGGCGCCGGCTGAAGCGAGGGTGGGAGCGACCTCCCGGTCGCGAACGGCGCTGACCCCGCCTCGGCTCCCTGGGAGATTCGCGGCGGGGACGCCGCTCCCACCGGGCCGCCCGGGACAGGGCGAACCGGTGCCTCCCGCCGCCAGCCCCCCGGCGCCGGCTGAAGCGAGGGTGGGAGCGACCTCCCGGTCGCGAACGGCGCTGACCCAACCCCGGCACCGGGGAGATTCGCGGCGGGGACGCCGCTCCCACCGGGCCACCCGGCAGGCGGGGCCGCGCAACCCCGGCTTTCGGCGCCCTCCGTGGCCGACGCCGGGCCCCAACGAGAACGGGCCGGCGCCCCCCGGCGACCGGCCCGTTTCCTGCGACAGCCCGGACGGGCTCAGATCACTTGCCGATCACGTGGACGGTGGAGGCCTGGGGACCCTTGTCGCCCATTTCCTCGTTGAACCACACCGGCGTGCCCTCGGCGATCTTGTCGAAGTCCTCGTTGATGACGCTGTTGCGGTGGAAGTAGATGTTGCGACCATCCTCGGCGGTGATGAAACCGTGGTCCTGGGTCGGGATGATCGCGGTCACCAGGCCGCCGGGGGGACCCTCGTGGGTCTTGACCGCACCGCGCTGCACCTTGGCCTTCTTGTCCAACTGCTTCTCCAGCGCCTTGAAGGCGTCGCGCACCGCCACGTAGGCATCCTCGTGGGCGTGGTTCTTCTCCGGTTCGCGGCTGACGACCAGGTCGCCGCCACCCGGCACGGTGACCTCGATATTGACGTGGTAGATCGTGCCCTGGTGGTTGTGCTGGTGCGGCGCGGAGATCACCACGCGGCAGCTGGTGATCCGGTCGTGGAAACGCTCGAGCTTGGCGGCTTTCTCGCGGATGGCGTTCTCGATGGCGTCCGAGTGCTCGATGTCGCGGAAGGTCACAATCAGGGGAATTTGCATCGCGTTCTCCTTCTCAACGCATGGCTCGCGATTGATTGTCCCGGGGGCCCACCCGGGGTCGGCCGGAGCCCACGCCTCCATTAATTCACACCCGTGTCATTTGTTCAATACAGCCCCGCCGGACGAGACACGCGAACCCCGCGCGGATGCTAGTCTGGTGATGGACAACCGCGGGGAGCCCCGATGGATCGCAACACCCTTGCCTGGATCGTCACCCTGGTGGCCCTGCTGTTTCTCTATGCCTCGCTGATGCAGGGCCCCGAGCCCGAGGCAGTGAGCTACTCGGCCTTCAAGGAGGCCGTGCGCGGCGACCGCGTGGCCAGCGTGACCCTCGAGGGGCAGACCCTCACCGGCCACTACCGCGACGCCGCCGAGGGCGCCGCCGGCTTTCGCACCACTCTCCCGCCGGTGGACGACCCCGGCCTCATGGAGCTGCTCGAAGGCCACGACGTGGAGATCACTGCCCGTTCCAGCCAGACCGCCTGGTGGCAGCAGATGCTCATCTACGCGCTGCCGTGGCTGCTGATCATCGGCTTTTTCGTCTACAGCTCCCGCCTGCTCCAGCGCCGCATGAGCGGCCAGGACTCGCCGTTCTCCTTCGGCAAGTCCAAGGCGCGCCTCTACCGCAAGACCACCGAGGACGTGCACTTCGGCGACGTCGCCGGCGCCGAGAGCGCCAAGCGTGACCTCGCCGAGATCATCGACTACCTCAAGGATCCCGAACGCTTCCATTCCATCGGCGCGAATATGCCCAAGGGCGTGCTGCTGATGGGCCCGCCGGGCACCGGCAAGACGTTGCTGGCCCGTGCCGTGGCCGGCGAGGCGGACGTGCCCTTCTATTCCATCAGCGGCTCGGAGTTCATCGAGATGTTCGTGGGCGTGGGGGCCTCGCGGGTACGCGACATGTTCCAGGACGCCCGCAAGCAGGCCCCCGCGCTGATCTTCATCGACGAGCTGGACGCCGTGGGCCGGGCGCGGGGCACCGGCCTGGGCGGCGGTCACGACGAGCGCGAGCAGACGCTCAACCAGATACTGGCCGAGATGGACGGCTTTTCCACCACCGAGCCGGTGGTGGTGCTCGCCGCCACCAACCGGCCGGACGTGCTCGACCCCGCCCTGCTGCGTCCCGGCCGCTTCGACCGCAAGGTGACCCTGGAGCTGCCCCAGCGCGACGCCCGCCGCGAGATCCTCGCCGTGCACACCCGCGACATCCCGCTGGCCGACGACGTCGACCTCGAGCGCATGGCGGCGGCCACCGCCGGCTTCTCCGGCGCCGACCTGGAGAACCTGGTCAACGAGGCGGCGCTGCTGGCCGGCCGGCGCGAGTCGCAGACGGTCACCCACGACGATTTCGACACTGCCCGGGACAAGGTCATCCTCGGCGCCGAGCACCGCGAGCGGATCACCGACGCCGAGCGCGAGCGCATCGCCTACCACGAGTCGGGCCATGCCATGGCCGCCTGGTTCTTGCCCAACGCCGATCCGCTCAACAAGGTCACCATCATCCCCCACGGCCAGTCGCTGGGGGCCACCGAGCAGATCCCCCGCGAGGACCGCCACAACTACCCCCAGGCCTACCTCGAGGACCGCATCTCGGTGATGCTCGGTGGTCGCTGCGCCGAGCGGCTGGTCTACGACGAGCCGAGCTCGGGGGCGGCCGACGACCTCAAGCAGGCCACCCGCCTGGCCCGGCAGATGGTGGCCCAGTGGGGCATGAGCGAGCGGCTGGGTCCGGTGAGTTTCCGCGAGGGCGAAACCCATCCCTTCCTCGGCCGGGAGATGGCCGGCCCGCGGGACCACAGCGAGCACACCGCCGAGGTCATCGACGAGGAGGTCAAGGCCCTGGTCGAGCGCTGCGAGCAGGCCACCCTCGAGGTGCTGCGCCACCACCGTGACCGCCTCGAGGCCCTGGCCAGGGCCCTGCTGGAACACGAGACCCTGGAAGGCGAGAGCCTCGAAACGGTGCTGGGAAGCCACGGGGAGGCGACGTGAGCGAGCTGCGCATCGGCACCGCGGGCTGGAGCTACGACCACTGGACCGGCCCCTTCTACCCGGACGACCTGGCGGACGACCAGCGGCTGGGCTTCTACCAGGCCCGCTTCGACACGGTGGAGGTCGACAACAGCTTCTACCACCTGCCCGCCCGGGCGGCCGTCGAGGCCTGGCGGAGGCAGGTGGGCGCAGGCTTTCGCTTCGCGGTGAAGGCCAGCCGCTACATCACCCACATGAAAAAGCTCAAGGACCCGGTCGAGAGTACCGCCCGCTTCTTCGCGGCCATCGCGCCGCTGGGCGAACACCTCGGCCCCGTGCTCTTCCAGCTGCCGCCCCACTGGCGCGCCGACCCGGCGCGCCTGGCGGCGTTCATCGACGCCCTGCCCGGCGGCATCCGCTATGCCTTCGAATTCCGCGACGAGCGCTGGTGGACCGACGAGGTGGCCGGGGTGCTCGCCGAGCGCGACTGCGCCTTCTGCCTGTTCGACCTCGCCGGCCGCCAGTCGCCACCGACGGTGACCACCGACCTGGTCTACCTGCGCCTGCACGGCCCCGAGGCGGCCTACCGCGGCGGCTACCCGGACGCCGATCTCGACCACTGGGCCGAGCGGATCCGCGACTGGCGTGCCGAGGACCGCTCGGTGTGGTGCTACTTCGACAACGACGCCGACGGCCACGCGCCCCGGGACGCCGAACGGCTGGTTCAGCGCCTGGCGGGACGTTGAGCGGTGGAGTCGTCGGGTGGTCGAGCAGTCGCCGCGGGTGGCATGGCGCTCGGCCACCCGTACCGGGTCACACCACCAGGTCCAGCTTCTGCACGGTGCCGGCGCCGCCGTCCTCGCGGAGGTAGAGGCCCGATTCGCGCAGCTGGCCGGCCATCTCGCCGTTGCCATCGTGCACGGCAAAGGGCGTGGCGACCCGGCCGAGGAAGATCGCCCCGACCCCGCTCTGGCCCAGGCCGATCAGTCGGCCCTGCTCGTCGTCCCCCTCGTGCAGCCACACCTGCAGGCGGTCCCAGATGGGATCGGCCTCGTCGATCCAGCCGTTGCCGTCGGCATCGAAGCGCGCCAGCTCGCCGAACCCGTCGCCGGTCATGGCCCCGAACAGCTCGGAACCGTCGGTCACCCGGCCGTTGCCGTCCCGATCCAGCGCCAGGAAGCCGCTCCCCGCCGCCAGGCGGGCGACGCGGTCCTGCTCGCCGTCGGCATCGATGTCGAAGTGCATGCGCCGGCTCTCCAGCTCCGCCGACCCCCCGTCGAAGTTGATCACCAGCGGGTCCTTCAGCCGCGCGGCACCGGCGCGGATGTCCACCTCGCTGTATTCCACCACCTCGCGGCTCATGGACAGCGACAGGTCGAGCTCGATCTCGCGGCCGTCGGCGGTGCGCACCCGGCTCTGGGCCTGGAAGTCGAAGCGCTCCGACTCGGCGCGCCATTCCTCGCGGCGGTAGTGCACCCCGAATCCCGACTCGGGGGACGCGGCCTCGCGGCCCGATCCCGCCGGGGACGGCTTCCCTTCCGGCACCGCGGTCTCGTCGGAAGGCTCGTCCAGGACGAGGGTTTCGAGTTCCAGCTTGCGCCCGGTCAGCGCCTCGACGAAGGCCGAGAGGATGCTGAAACGGAGCATGTCCTTGCCGTCCAGCCGGGGTCCGGTACCCTCGGCCTTGCCGCTCGCCTCGCCGCCGGCGGCCTTGCCGGTCTTGTCCGCCGGGACCGGCGGCGCGGCGGCCTCGGCCGGGCGCGGGGTGTCGCGGGCCGCCTGCGCGCCCGGTTCGGCGGCCGCCTCCGGCCGGCCCATCCAGCCGGCGGTGAGGGTCTCGCGGGTGACCTCCACCCGCGTATGGCTGTAGCTGGCAGCCAGGTTCATCATCGAGCCCTGGATCTTCATGGTCGTTCCCCGGTTACACCAATGCCCCTGTTGTCGGCCATCGCGAGCGAAGCTTTAGGGGAAACCCCCGGCGCCGGGCCGCGGGGCCCGTTCAGTCCCGGTCGGCGAGGAACCGATCGAGCAGCGGCCGCATGGCGGGGGCCTGGACGAAGAGTGTGAACAGCACCACGCCGTAGGCGATCGACTGCACGGTCCACCAACCCTCGAGGGCCACCGGCAGGGACAGCGCCAGGGCGATGGTGACCGCGCCGCGCAGGCCGCCGAGCATCAGGGCGTGGCGTTCGCCGGGCGTGACCGGCACCAGTGGCGTGGCCCGTCCCAGCAGGGCGACCAGGCCGTAGACCACCACTCCACGCGCGAGCAGCACGGCACCGATACCGATGAGCATGGCCAGCCAGCGCTCGGTGAACATGCCGACGGTGACCGTGGCACCGAGCAGCAGGAATACCAGCGCATTGGCGACGAAGGCGTGGTGTCCCCAGAAACGGCGGACGAAGGACCGGTCCTCCGGGGCATGGCGGTCGAGGGCGAAGGCGATGGCCAGGCCCGCGGCGAGTACCGCCAGCACGCCGGAGGCATGCAGCACGCGCTCGGCGAGGACGAAGGCGAAAAAGGCACTCACCAGCGATACCGCCGCCCGCTCGATCGCCCCCGGACGACGACGCAGCACCCAGGCCCCGAGCAGGCCGATGGCCGCCCCGGTCGCCAACCCGGCGACGAACTGCCAGGCGAAGGCCCCGGCCACCTCCAGTGCCCCGCCCTCGCGCTCGCCCGAGGCCAGCGCGGCAAGGAACGTGAACAGCACGATGGCGCCGGCGTCGTTCAGCAGGCTCTCCCCCTCCACCAGCGTCTCCAGGCGTCGAGGCGCGCCGCGCTCGCGGAACAGCGCGACCACCGCCACCGGATCGGTGGCCGAGAGCAGCACCGCGGCGATCAGCGCCGCCAACCAGGGAAACCCGGCGGGATGACCGATACCGTAGTAGACCAGTACGGCCGTGATGCCCGCTGCCACCAGCATCGACGGGACGGCGAGAATCAGCACCCAGGCCAGTTCGCGCACCAGCGCCCGCGGCTCGAGCCGCAGCGCCGACTCGAAGACCAGCACGGGCAGGAGCACGTGCAGCACCAGGTCACGAAAGTGATGCCAGCGCAGCCCGATATCGCCGAACAGCCAGACACCCGCCTCGGCGGCGAGAAAGCCGGCCACCACCAGTACCGCCGAAAACGGCAGCCGCATGCGCCGGGCCCAGGGCTCGACCAGGATGGCAAGCAGCAGCAGACCGGCAAAGGCCGCCAGTGCGGTGATCATCGACATTTCCAGCTCCCTGCCCGGCCCGCCGGCCGGACGCCATTGACCTGGCCCGAAGCCGCCCCGCGGCGGGACGACGGCGGGCCATGGGAGGGCCGCCGCGGCGAACGGCCGCAGCGGCCGGTGTCGCTAGCGACGCGCCGAGAAACGCCGGCGGATCCAGTAGTCCGCGCTGACGTAGCGCCCGCCGCCGACGAAGAACAGCATCAGCAGCATCACGAAGTAGGTGGCGGCCCACTCCATGCCGTTGTTGGAGATGACGAAGGCACCGGTCTCGGTCAGCCACGAGTAGTTGCCGTATTCCTGGAGCAGGCTGCGGGCCGCCTCGAGGCGCTCCTGGACGCCCTCGATATCGGCCGGCGGGAACGGCGACCGGGGATCGGCCACCGCCTGCCAGCCGTTCTCCCGGTGCACGGCGAACATGGCCACCAGCATGATCACCATCAGCGGGATGGACACCCAGCGTACCGCCAGTCCCAGCAGCAGGCAGACCGCCCCGCCCACCTCCGCGGCGGTGGCCAGCGCGGCCATCAGCCAGGGCAGCGGCAGGCCCAGGCCCCACTCGGGATTGCCGAACCACTGCACGACGCTGTCGAAGCCGGTCAGCTTGTTGGTCCCCGCCACCCAGAACACCGGCACCAGGTAGAGCCGCAGTGCCAGCGGGCCGAGAAAGTCCACCGCGCGCGTGGCGTCCAGCAGGCGCTGGGCGCCCACCAGCCAGTCAATTGATCCCCGCATCGCTCAAGCCTCCCCGCTTGTGGATCGAACGCGAGCCGTAGAGCTCGTCGAGCGACACCGAGCGGCCCGGCGCCACCACGATCCGGCAGTGCTGGCGGCGCAGCTGGCGCGGCTCGGGCACGCCGCAGGCATGCGCCAGCAGGCCCACCTCGCGGACCATGTTGTCGACGAAGTGGCAGACCCGCTCGGCCTTGTCCTCGGGCACCAGGCCCCGCTGCAGCCGCGGGTTGTGGGTGGTGATCCCGGTGGGACAGGTGTCGCGGTTGCACTGCATGGCCTGGATGCAGCCGAGGGCGAACATGAACCCGCGCGCGGAGGTGACGAAGTCCGCCCCCACGCACAGCGCCCAGGCCACGTCGCCCGGGTTGATCAGCCGGCCCGAGGCGATCACCCGCACCCGGTCGCGCAGCTCGTACTCGATCAGCTTGTCCACCAGCGCCGGCAGGGCCTCGCCGATGGGCAGGCCCATGTAGTCGGCGAGGCTCATGGGCGCGGCCCCGGTGCCGCCCTCGGCGCCGTCCACGGTGATGAAGTCCGGCGCACTCTCCGGGCCGCGGGCGTGGATCTCGGCGAACAGGGCGTCCAGCCAGTCGGGCGAGCCGATGACGGTCTTGATGCCCACCGGCTTGCCGGTCACCTCGCGGATGTGGCCCACCATGTCCAGCAGGTCGGCCTCGCTGCCGATCTCGGGGTGGCGGTTGGGGCTGACCGAGTCCTCGAAGACGGGAATACCGCGGATGCGGGCCACTTCGCCGTTCACCTTGCAGCCGGGCAGCAGCCCGCCCTTGCCCGGCTTGGCGCCCTGGCTGAGCTTGAGCTCGAACATGCGCACCTGCTCGTGGCCGGCCACCTCGCGCAGCTTGTCGTCGGCGAGCCGGCCCTGGCTGTCGCGCACGCCGTACTTGGCGGTGCCGACCTGGAACACCAGGTCGGCACCGCCCTCCAGGTGGTGGGCCGAGAGCCCGCCCTCGCCGGTGTTCATCCAGCAGCCGGCCATGCAGGCCCCCTTCGACAACGCACGCACCGCCGGACGCGAGATGGCGCCGTAGCTCATGCCGGAGACGTTGATCAGCGAACGGGTGACGTAGGGCCGCTCGCAACCCTCGCCGATGACCACCTCGCGGGGCGAGGCGGCGTCCACGCTCAGGGTGGGATGCGGGCAGTTGACGAACTGGAAGCTGCCCGGGCGCTGCATGTCGCGGGTGGAGCCGAAGGCCTGCGTGCTGTCGAGATCCTTGGCGGCGCGATAGACCCAGGAGCGCTGGGCCCGGTTGAAGGGCAGTTCCTCGCGGTCCATGGCGAAGAAGTACTGGCGGAAGAACTCGCCCAGGCGCTCGAAGGCGTAGCGGAAGTGACCGATGACCGGGTAGTTGCGTCGCAGGGCCTGGTGGGTCTGGGTGCGATCGAGGATGTAGACCACCACCAGCGCCAGTGTCCCCAGCCCGATGAGCACCACGAACAGCGCCGCCATGATCTCCAGGCTGATGAACAGGAAACTCTCGAACGCGCTCATGGGCATCGATCCACCTCCTCGCGGCCGCCCGCGGCGGCCCCATTACTCAAGCTAGACCACGCACCCCGCCCCCGCCATGCGCCCTTGCAGGGGCGGCGGCCTCTCCCGCACGGGCTCCCGGGAATCTTGCCGGTCCGGCGTGGGCATCGGGTAGAATGAGGGCATCGTCACCCGGGCGCGCCGCAGCCGCCGCGCGCCGACCCGAATCCATGGTGGACCATGAGCGAATCCCGGCCCAATGTCGATCCCGCCGAGCTGGACAAATTCAACCGGATCGCCGAGCACTGGTGGGACCCGCACGGCGATTCGCGCCCCCTGCACGAGATCAACCCCCTGCGGCTCTCCTTCATCCGCTCCCATGCCCGCATCGAGGGCGTGGACTGCGTCGACGTGGGCTGCGGCGGCGGCATCCTGGCCGAGGGACTGGCCCGGGCCGGGGCACGCGTCACCGGCATCGACATGGCCGCCGACGCCCTCGCCGTGGCCCGCGACCATGCCCGGCAGGAGGGGCTCGAGATCGACTACCACCAGCAGACCGCCGAGGCCTTCGCCGACCGGCACCCGGGCGAGTACCCGGTGGTCACCTGCATGGAGCTCCTCGAGCACGTCCCCGACCCGCAGGCGGTGGTTTCGGCCTGCGCGCGGCTGGCCGCGCCCGGCGGCCGGGTGTTCTTCTCCACGCTCAACCGCAACCCCAAGTCGTTCCTGTTCGCCATCGTTGGCGCCGAGCACGTCCTGCGCCTGCTGCCACGCGGGACCCACAGCTACGCACGCTTCATTCGCCCGCACGAGCTGGCCGGCTGGATGCGCGGCGCCGGGCTGGAGCTGGAGGCCATCACCGGGCTGACCTACAGCCCGGTCACCCGCCGCTACCGCCTGACCCGCAACACCGACGTCAACTACCTGGTGGCCGCCCGCCGCCCGGCCGGGGAAGGGTGAGCGGGATGTTCCGAACCATCCTCTTCGACCTCGACGGCACCCTGGTGGACACCGCCCCGGACATGGCCGCCGCCCTCAACCGCCTGCGGGTCGAACGGGGCCGGCCGGAACTGGACTACGCCGCCATCCGCGGCCAGGTCTCCAACGGTGCCGCCGGCCTGCTGCGCGTGGGCTTCGCCGACGTCACCGATGCCGAGGCGCTCGCCGACCTGCGCGGGCGCTTCCTCGAACTCTACCGCGCCGACCTGCACCGCCACTCACTGCTCTTCCCGGGCATGGAGGCCATCCTCGGCGCCATCGAGGCCTCCGGCCGCCACTGGGGGGTGGTCACCAACAAGCCCGGCTGGCTCACCGACCCGCTGCTGGCCGGGCTGGGCCTCGACCACCGGGCCGCCTGCGTGGTCTCCGGCGACACCCTCGCCGAGCGCAAGCCCCATCCCCTGCCGCTGCAGCACGCCTGCCGGCTCACCGGCGCCGAGCCCGGCGCCTGCCTGTACGTGGGCGACGCCGCCCGCGACGTGGAGGCCGGCCGCGCCGCCGGCATGACCACCGTGGTGGCCCGCTTCGGCTACATCCCGGCCGGGGAGCGCCCCGACACCTGGGGCGCCGATGCCCTGATCGACGACCCCGCCGAGCTGCGGGCCTGGCTGGAGCCGCTGGAACCGGGGGGCCTGGCCTCGTGAATCCCGCCCTCGCCTGGCTGCCCGAGCCGGTGATCGCCCTGCCCCTGGGGCTGGCCGTCGGCTTCCTGCTGGCCTGGCTGGTCCAGGCCCGGCGACTGCAGGCCGAACGGGAGCGGCGCCTGCGCCTGGAGGTCGAGATCGACAGCCGCAACGCCGCCGTGGAACGCGAGCGCGACCACCTCGATGCCCTCCAGGAACAGCTCCGCGACCGCTTCGCCGCGCTTTCCTCCGAGGCCCTGGAGCGCAACAGCCAGGCCTTCCTGCAGCTCGCCGAGCAGAACCTCGCGCAGTTCCAGGGCCGCGCCGAGCACCGGCTGCGCGAACGCGAACAGGCCGTGGAGGGCCTGGTCAAGCCCATCCGCGAGACCCTCGAGCGCACCCGCTCGCAGATCGAGACCCTGGAGGCCCACCGACGCGAGTCCCAGGGCGCGCTCGACGAGCACCTCCGGCGCATCGCCCGCGACAGCGAGAACCTCCAGCGCGAGACGCGCCAGCTGGTCCAGGCCCTGCGCCGCCCGGAGGTGCGCGGCCAGTGGGGCGAGATGACCCTCAAGCGCCTCGCCGAGCTCGCCGGCATGGTGGAACACTGCGACTTCCAGGAGCAGCCCACCGCCGACGGCGGCCGGCTGCGGCCGGACATGATCGTCCGCCTGCCCGGCGCGCGCAGCATCGTGGTGGACGCCAAGACCCCGCTGGACGCCTACCTGAGCGCCGTCGAGGCCCGCGACGACGCCGAGCGCGACCGCCACCTCGGCCGCCACCTGCAGAACCTGCGCGGGCGGGTGCGCGAGCTGGCCGCCAAGGCCTACTGGGAACAGTTCAGCGAGTCGCCGGACTTCGTGGTGCTGTTCATCCCCGGCGACCAGTTCCTGAGCGCCGCGCTGGAGCAGGACCCGAACCTGATCGAGTCCGCCCTGGGCCAGCGGGTGATCCTGGCCACGCCCACCAGCCTGGTGGCCCTGCTGCGGGCCGTGGGCTACGGCTGGCGCCAGCAGGCGGTGGCCGAGAACGCCGAGCGCATCCGCGAGCTGGGCGAGGAACTCTACCGCCGGCTGGGCCGCTTCACCGACCACCTGGGCAAGCTGGGGCGCAGCCTGGGCACCAGCGTGGACCACTACAACAAGGCGGTGGGTTCGCTCGAGCGCCAGGTCACCCCGGCCGCCCGCCGCTTCACCGAGCTCGGCATCCAGCCGCGCCGGCCGATGGCCGAGCCCGAACCCGTGGACAAGGCGGTCCGCGAGCCGCAAACCGACTCGGAGACGCCTTCATGAGCCGCAACACGCCACCGCCCATCACCCGTGACGGCGGCCGCCACTTCGCCGGCCGACCGCTGGCCCTCTACCTGGCCCGCCCGCCGGGAGCCACGCTGGGTGCCGTCTACGACCTGGGTGCGGCCATCGAGCGGCGGGTGGACGAGATGGCCGTGGACGTCGGCGAACGCCGCGCCTGGCTCGACGCCTGGGCCGCCGACCTGGAGGGCGCCAGCCGCCCGGCCGACCCGGTGCTCGCCCGGCTGTGGGACGCGGTCCGCCGCGACCGGCTGCAACTCCAGCCGCTGCTGGACCTGATCGAGGGCGGCCGCCGGCGCCTCGACCACCGCCAGCCCGCCAACTTCGGCGAGCTGATGGCGGTGGCGCGGCTCTCGGGCATCCCCTACGCCCGCCAGTACCTGCACCTCAAGGGCATCCACGACCCGCAGGCCCTGGCCCGCGGCGATGCCCTGGGCAGCGCCCTGTGGCTGCTCGATCGCCTGCTGGCGACCGCGCCCGAGGCCACCGGCCAGGGCCGGGTGACGCTCCCGGCCGACGAGATGGAGCGCTTCGGCGTGGCCCACGACGAGCTCTGCCGCGGCCACCAGTCGCCGGCGCTGCGCCGGCTGCTGCGCCACCAGTTCCAGCGCGCGCTGGGGCCGCTCAACGCCGGCGCCGTGCTGGGCCGGGAGCTCGGTCCCCTGCGGGGCCTGGTCCTGCGGATGGTGGTCCTGCGCGCCTGGCAACGCAGCCAGCGCTTCCAGCAGCAGGGCGATCTCGCCGAGTCGCCCCGCCTCCAGCCCAACGACTGGATCAAGGTCGTCTCCCACGCACTGCGCAACGCCTGGTAAGCCATGGAGCCCGAGCACGTCTGCAGCGCCAAGGCCGCCCCCCGCGGCAGCGACTTCTTCTACGCCACGCTCTACGCGGACGCCGAGCGGCGCCGCGCCCTGCACGCCGTTGAGGCGCTCTGGCGCGAGCTCGAGCAGAGCATCACCGGGGCCAGCGACGAGCGCGTCAGCCGCGCGCGGCTGGAGTGGTGGCGCGGCGAGCTCGACGCCACCTTCGCCGGCCGCCCCAACCATCCCGTGGGCCGCGCCCTGCTGCGCGCCGCCGAGCACTTCAACCTGGCACGGGAATACCTCGACGAGATGGTCGAGGGCGTGGAGCTGGACCTGCGCTACACCGGCTACCAGGCCTTCGAGGACCTGGGGCTGTACTGCTACCGCACCGGCGCGGTGCGCTGGATGCTCTTCGCCGAGATCCAGGGCATCGGCCACCCGCGGGTGAACAAGTTCGCCCACGACCTGGGCACCGGCCTGCGGCTGCTGGAACTGCTCCAGGATGCCGGGCGCAACTGCGGCCGCGGCATCATCCACTTCCCGGCCAGCGACATGGAGCGCGCCGGCATCAAGCCGGCGGACCTGATGGCCCCGCAGACCACCGAGGCCGTGCGCGGCTTCTTCGCCCTCCAGGGCGACCGGGTGACCGAGCAGCTCGACCATGCGCTGGCCCACCTGCCCGAACCGGCCCGCCACGACCAGCTGGTGGGCCTGATCGCCGAGCGCCTGGGCCGCGCCCTGCTCGCCGAGATCGCCGACGACGGCTACGCCGTCCTCGACCGCCGCATCGAGCTCAACCCCCTGCGCAAGCTCTGGCTCGCCTGGCGGACCATGCGCCGGGAGAAGCGCCGCGCCCGCAAGACCAGGACCCCGAGGCCATGACCGACATCCGCACCCTGCTCGACTTCGACGCCCCCCGCGACCTGCTGGCCGACCGCGTGATCCTGCTCACCGGGGCTTCCGGCGGGCTGGGCAAGGCCCTGGCGACGCGCCTGGCCCGCTGCGGGGCCACGACGATCCTTTTGGGCAAGCGCGTGGAGGCGCTGGAGGCCCTCTACGACCGCATCCAGGATGCCGGCGGCCCGGAACCGGCCCTCTACCCCATGGACCTGGAGGGCGCCGGGCCGGACGACTACGCCGATCTCGCCGCCAACATCAACGCCCACTTCGGCCGCCTGGACGGGCTGATCCACAACGCCGCCTGGCTGGGCGCCCCGGCGCCGGTGCGCCACTACGACCCCTTCACCTGGATGCGCGCCATCCAGGTGAACCTCAACGCGCCGTTCTTGCTCACCCGCGCCTGCCTCGACCTGCTCGAACGCGGCAGCGAGCCGCGGGTGCTGTTCACCAGCGATGCCAGGCAGGGGGCCTACTGGGGGGCCTACGGGGTGTCCAAGGCGGGCCTGGAGGGCTTCATCCACATCCTGGCCGAGGAACTGGAGGATGCCGGCACCATCCGCGTGAACGGCATCGACCCCGGCCCACTGCGCACGCCCCTGCGCACCCGGGCCTTCCCCGGCGAGGACCCGACCGGCCTGCGGGACCCGGCCTGGGCCGTTCCCGCCTTCCTCTACCTGCTCGGCCCGGCCGGCGCGGGGCGCAACGGCGAGATCCTGCGTCTCCAGCCGGACCGGTCCGGCTGAAAACGCCGGGAAACCGCGGCGGGGGCAGCGGTCGGCCTACTCCAGCTCGCCCTGGACCTCGCCGGCCCACTCGATGGCGTCGATGTAGCTGCCCGCCGCGTCGGTGACGCAATCGCCGGTCCGCTCCACCGCCTCCCAGTCGCCCTCCTCGTAGCGGGTCACGCAGTCGAGCAGCTCGCCCATGGGGCCCTTGCGCTCGAGCAGGGCGTCGCAGAGGTCGGCCTCCAGCGGCAGGCGCTCGACCACCTCCGCCAGGGGCAGATCCATCATCGCGTCCAGCAGCGAGAACAGGCCCACGGTGAAGCAACGCTCCGGGGAGAGTCCCGCCCGGTGCTCGGCCATGCGCTCGCAGAACCGGGCGCGCACCAGGCAGCGGGTGATCAGCGCCTCGGGCTTGTCGTCCAGGTGGGCGAGCAGAAGCAGCCGCACCCAGCGGCGGATATTGGTCATCCCCAGCAGGGTCAGCGCGTGGCGGATGGAGTCCACGGGGGTGTTCAGGCCGTAGAAGGCCGAGTTGACCACCCGCAGCAGGCGGTAGGAGAGCGTCACGTCGGTGGAGACCAGTTCCTCGATGTCCCCGGCGGCGACCTCGGGCTTCTCGAGCGCGGCCAGCAGGCGCATGATGGTGGCGCGGTTGCTGCTCAGCCGCGTGCCCGGCAGTACCCGCGGGCGGCTGAAGAAGAAGCCCTGGAAGAGCTCGAAGCCCATGCCCTTGAGCCGCTCGAACTGCTCGGCGGTCTCCACCCGCTCGGCCAGCAGGCGGACCCCGCGCTCGGCGAGCATCGCCACCACGCCGGGCAACTCGCCCGCCGGGACCTGCTCGATGTCCACCTTGACGATGTCGGCGTAGGGCAGGAGGGCCTGGCTGTCGGGACCGATCACGAAGTCGTCCAGGGCCAGGGTGTAGCCGCCCTCGCGCAACCCGGCCAACCGGGAAAGGACCGTATCCGTGGCCGGCACGTCCTCGAGGACCTCGAGGACCACCGGCCCGGCGAACTCGGGCAGCAGCGCCTCGTCGCCGAGGAACTCCGCGGGGATGTTGATGAAGGCCGGCACGTCGCCCACCAGGCTGTCGAGACCGATCTCGACGATGCCGTTGAGCAGCACCTCGCTGGTGGCCTTGCCGGGGTCGTCCACCCGTGCGCGGTTCTCCGGGCCGGCCCGGTAGAGCAGCTCATAGCCCCGCAGGCGACGCTCCGCATCCAGGATCGGCTGGCGGGCGATGAAGATGTCGGGCATGCACCCTTCGGCGTGTTCGACAAGCCGATTCTAGCCCAGACCGGGGGGCCTTGAACCAACCCCGATCATGCGCCTGTCATTCGCACCGCGTAGGCTGCCGGCCTCATCGATCCACGCACAGGACCCGCCGACCATGCGCACCCGACTGCCCCTGCTCCTCGCCCTTGTCGCCACGCTCACCGCCTGCTGCGGCGTGCCGCTCGTGCCCGGGGTCTGACCCACGGCCGCGCCCACTTCAGTCCGGCCAGACGCGGCGGGCGGGCATGGGCGCGGGGGACGGCGCTTCCCGGGTCGGGGCCTGGCGGGTGACAACGCTGCCGGCGGCATCGGCGGGTTCGCCGGCGGGCGTCGTTGCCTTCCGCCCGGTCCGCGGGTCGGGTGGGTCGTTCTTCGCCTGGCGCACGCTCTGCGCCAGCCGGGATGCGATCCGGCTCATGGTCCGGTGATCTCCTCGATGATGGCAGCGATCTCGGCCTTCGCGGCATCGCCCTGCCGGCCCAGGCAGAAGACGCTGCGCCCCTCGATGGCCACGTTGCGGTAGACGGCACGCCGGCGAATGGGGCTGGCGAGCGCCGGGATCTCGAATTCGGCCAGGGCCTCCTGCATGGCGCGCGAGAGCGCACTGCGCGGCTCGAGCTGGTTCACCACCAGGCAGGCCTCCAGCCCCGGCCGGATCGGGCGGATCTGCTCGATGGCCCGGGCCAGGCGCATGCTCGCCCAGAGGTCCACCGGCGAGGGCAACACGGGGACCAGCACCCGGTCGGAGGCCAGCATGGCCTTGTTCGTCCGCTCGGTCTCCAGCGAAGGCGGGCAATCCACCACGATGAAGTCGTAGTCCCGGCGAAAGCGCTGGATTTCGCTGGCCAGGTTGTCCCCCAGCGCGATCACCGGGACGGGGAAGGGCCGCCGCTCCGGGGCCATCCCGCTCCATTGCACCGCCGAACCCTGGGGATCGGCATCCACCACCAGGGTCCGCCCCCGACCGGACAGGCCCGCGGCCAGGTTCATGGCCAGGGTGGTCTTGCCGCTCCCGCCCTTCTGGTTGGCAATCGAGAATACCGTCGCAGTCATGCTCTCGTCCCGTGAACCCACGATCGGAGCGCGCCGCGGTGGCCGGCGAGGGAACCCCCGTCCCCGACCACCGCTGCCCCTACGGGGCCCACGATATCAGGAATCCGCGCCCATGAGCCTCGCCGACACGGTTCGACGGGCAATGCCGATGCACCGGGAAGAACCCATTGACCCATACCGATGGATTCCGCGGAAAGGGGCGGGAATCACGCAGGACCGACCGCAAGGCCGTGGAGCATTCCCGGCGGGCCCGGCCGGGGACACGCGAGTCGGCGAACGGCGCTGACCGTCTCGCCGGGCGCACCGGCCCCGCCGTGATCACTCCCCTTCATCCACCGCCGGCACCGAGGGTGGCCTCCGGCCACCGGAACGGACACTCAACGCGGTCACCGTGACCAGGATCAGCGCCATGCCCACAAGCTGGGCCCCGACCAGGGTCTCGCTCAGCACCACCACCCCGAAGAGCGAGGCGGTGACCGGCTCCACCATGGCCACGATCGAGGCCACGGCCGGCGCGGTGTGGTTGAGCCCGATGATGTAGAGCACGAAGGACAGCCCCGCGCCCAGGACCCCCAGCGTCACGAACAGCGGCCAGTCCGACGTCTGCAGGACCTCGGCCGCCTGGCCGAGGCCGGCCGGCCCGATGAGGGTGACGGCGAGCACCGCGAAGGCGATGGCGAGAATCGCCTGGGGGCTGCCGTGGGGCGCGGCGTACTTGAAGCCGAAGATGAACACCGCGTAGGACAGACCCGAGAGCAGCCCGGCCCCCACGCCGATCGCCGTGACCCCGCTCGCGCCGATGTCGTGGACCCGGGTGAGCAGCATGATGCCGATCATGACCACCACGATCGCGCCCCATTTCCCCGCGCTGGGCTGCTCGAGCTTGAGCGCGAAGGAGACCAGGTAGACGAACACCGGCGCGCAGTACATCAGCGTCGCCGCCACCGCGACGCTGCCCTCGGAGATGCTGAGGAAATAGAACGAGAAGTTGCCGGCGACCCCCAGCCCCGCGACCGCCGACCAGAACCACAACCGCGGGTTGCCGAGCCCGCTGCCCCGGGAGCGCAGCGCCAGCCAGACCAGGACGAACAACAGCCCGATCGCCCCCCGGTAGAAGGAGACCACGAAGGCATCCCAGCCCCCGTCCATGAGGATCGCGGCAATCCCGCCGGAGAGCCCCCAGAAAAAGGCCGCCAACGCCACCAGAACCGTGCTTGCACCCACTGGATCCGACCTCCTTTGCCCAACAAACGCGGGCCGGCAGCCTAACAATCCCGGCCCACCGACCAAACCGCGAGGAATGCCGGTCCATTGCCGAAAGGCCGGCCCCGCGGGACGCGGCACGCCGGGCGAAACACGTCGATGCGGCGGGAGGCATCCGGCCGGGCAGACCGTGGGGCCCCGGGCGTCCCGGGCCCCCTTCACCGTCATCGAGCCCGCACCCGGTCCTTCGACCGCTCGATCAGCCGAGGGTCCCGGCGCTCTCGCAGATGGCCTCCAGCGGACAGCCGGCACACACCGGCCTTTTCCGGCAGTGCGTCTTGGCATGGCGCACGATCAGGGCGTGGTACTCGTTGAACAGCGCCACGTCGGCGGGCAGCTCGCGCTCGAACAGCGCCCGCAGGGCCTCGTAGGCCAGCCCCTCCACGTCGTGGCCCACCCGGCCGATGATCCGGCGGGTGTAGGCGTCGATGACGAACACCGGGCGCTCGAAGGCGTACAGGAGGATGTCGTCGGCGGTCTCGGGACCGATGCCGTGGACGGCCAGCAGGCGGCTGCGCAGCGTCCCGGTATCGACCCGGGCCAGCGGCTCGAAGCCGCCGGCGTCGATATACCAGCGGGTGAAGGCCTGCAGGCGGCGGGCCTTGACGTTGAAGTAGCCGGCCGGGCGGATGGCCTCGGCGAGCCGCTCGACGGGGGCGTCCAGCAGGGGCCGGGGTTCGAGCAGACCGGCGTCGGCCAGCCGGAGGATGGCGCGCTCGACGTTGGTCCAGGCGGTGTTCTGGGTGAGCACCGCGCCCACCATCATCTCGAAGTGGCCGTCCGCCGGCCACCAGCCCTGCGGACCATGGGCGGCGAGCAGGCGATCGAAGATCGCCCGCAGGGCCGGCGCGCTCATCGGCGGCGCTTGCGCGGCGGGCCGCCCTTGCCGGACCGGCCGCCGCGACGGCCGGGCCGACCGGGGCGCTTGCCCGGGCCGCCCGCGCGGGCGGGCTTCTTCTGCGGCTCGAGGCCCACCATCTGGCCGAGCTCGTTGACCTCGCCGGGGGTGAGCTCCGCGGTACGGCCCTGGGCCAGGCCGGGGGGCAGGATCACCGGCCCGTAGCGCACGCGGATCAGCCGCGAGACCTTGAGCCCCTGGGATTCCCACAGCCGACGCACCTCGCGCTTGCGGCCCTCGAGGATGACGACGTGGTACCAGCGGTTGGCACCCTCGCCGCCGGAGTCGACGATCTCCTCGAAACGCGCGGGCCCGTCGTCGAGCTGCACGCCGTTGACCAGGTTCTCCAGCACCCGGCCGTCCACCTCGCCGAACACGCGCACGGCGTACTCGCGCTCCACCTGGCTGGAGGGGTGCATCAGGCGGTTGGCCAGCTCGCCGTCGGTGGTGAGCAGCAGCAACCCGGAGGTGTTGACGTCCAGCCGGCCGACGCTGATCCAGCGGCCCACCTCGAGCCGGGGCAGGCGCTCGAACACCGTGGGCCGGCCCTCCGGGTCGGAGCGGGTGGTCACCTCGCCCTCGGGCTTGTGGTAGATGAGCACCCGGCGCGGCAGGCTCTCCAGGCCGCCGAGATCCACGGCGCGGCCGCGCACGCGGACCTCGTCCCCGGGGCCGGCGCGCTCGCCCAGGCGGGCGACGCGGCCGTTGACTTCCACCTCGCCGTCGGCGATCCACTGCTCGACCTGGCGGCGCGAGCCGAGACCGGCGTGGGCGAGGAGTTTCTGCAATCGTTCCTTGCTCATGGGATCTGTGGGCAACCGGTTGTCACAGTTGGATGATGAACCAGGCGGCGAAGGCGAGCGCGGCGAACACCAGCACGAGCTTGAACGCGATCAGGCGCTTGAGCAGGCGCCTGCCCTCTTCACGGTGCTGCGGGTCGCTCATCGCTCTCCTCCTCTGCGGCCGTGCCCGCCCCGTCCTCGTCCTCGGCGACGGGATCGAGTGCCGGCAGCGACTCCAGGCTCTGCATGTCGAAGTAATCGAGAAACGCCCGGGTGGTGGCGAACAGGGCCGGCCGGCCGGGCACCTCGCGGTGGCCCACCTGGTGGACCCAGCCGCGCTCCTGCAGGGTGCGCATGATCTGCGAGGAGACGCTCACGCCGCGGATCTCCTCGATCTCGGCGCGGGTGATGGGCTGGCGGTAGGCGATCAGCGCCAGGGTCTCCAGCAGGGCACGCGAGTAACGCGGCGGGCGCTCCTCCCACAGGCGCTGGAGCCAGGGGGCCAATGCCTCCTCGGCCTGCAGGCGATAGCCCGAGGCCACCCGTCGCAGGCGGATGCCGCGGCCCTCGAGCTGGGTCTCGAGGCGCTCCAGGCCGGCCCGGATGTCGTCGCGGCCCACGCCCTCGTGGTCGGCGAACAGCCGCTCCAGGCGCCGCAGGGAGAGCGGCTCCTCGGCTGCCAGCAGGGCGGCCTCGAGGATGTTGGTGAGCCGTTGCGCCTCAGGCTTCATGCTCGCTCCCGGCGCTGCAGACGTGGATGCGGCCGAAGGTCTCGCTCTGTACCACTTCCAGCAGGGCCTCCTTGAGCAGTTCCAGGATCGCGAGGAAGGTCACCACCGCCCCGCTGCGCCCCTCCTCGACGTCGAACAGCGCCTCGAAGGGAACGAACGCCTCGCCGCCCAGCCGCTCGAGCACCTGACTCATGCGCTCGCGCACGGAGAGTTCCTCGCGGGCCACGGTGTGCCGGGTGTACATCCGGGCCCGCTGGAGCACCCGGCGGTAGGCGGCCAGCAGCTCGTCGAGCTCCACGTCCGGATCGGGGCTCAGCACCTCCATCGGCGGGCGCTCGGCGGCGAGGACGAAGATCTCGCGCGAGACCCGCGGGAGGGCGTCGATGTCCTCCGCGGCCCGGCGGAAGCGCTCGTATTCCTGCAGCCGGCGGACCAGCTCGGCGCGCGGGTCGATGTCCTCCTCGTCGTCGGCGGCCGGGCGCGGCAGCAGCATCCGCGACTTGATCTCGGCCAGCCAGGCCGCCATCGCCAGGTACTCCGCGGCCAGCTCGAAGCGCATCTCGCGCATCAGCCGGATGTATTCCATGTACTGGGCGGTGACCCGGGCGATGGGGATGTCGAGGATGTCCAGATTCTGCTTGCGAATCAGGTAGAGCAGCAAGTCCAGCGGGCCCTCGAAGGACTCCAGGATCACCGCCAGGGCGTCCGGCGGGATGTAGAGGTCCTCGGGGATGTCGACGGGCTCGCCGCGTACCCGCGCCAGCGTCTCGGCCGTCTCCGCCATGCTCAGAGCCCCACCAGCGCGCGCAGCAGCCCGCGCAGGAAGAAGATCGCCGGCAACAGGATCCGGCCCAGCACACCGGTGACCAGCAGGAGCACCAGGATGATCAGGCCGTAGGGCTCGATGCGGGCGAAACCCGCCGCCAGGTCGCGCGGCAGCAGGCCGGTGAGGATGCGCCCCCCGTCCAGCGGCGGGATGGGCAGGAGGTTGAGGACCATCAGCACCAGGTTGATGAAGATGCCGGCCTCCGACATCAGCACCAGCGGCGTGGCGATCCACGGCTGGCTGGCGAGCAGCGCCAGGCCCAGCTTGAGCAGGCCCACCCAGATCAGCGCCATCAGCAGGTTGGCCCCGGGGCCGGCGGCGGCCACCCAGATCATGTCCCGGCGCGGGTTGTTCAGCCGCCGGAAGTCCACCGGCACGGGCTTGGCCCAGCCGAAGACGAAGGAAGTGAGCACCAACATCACCCCGGGCACCAGGACGGTGCCCACCGGGTCGATGTGGCGGATGGGGTTGAGGGTCAGGCGGCCCTGGTCGCGGGCCGTGGGATCGCCCAGGCGGTCGGCGACCCAGCCGTGGGCCACCTCGTGGACCGTGATGGCGAAGATCACCGGCAGGGCCCAGACCGCGATCTTCTGGACCAGGGTGAGCTCCATCAGGGTCGCTCCACGTCCGCCGGCACCTCGCCCTGTCCCTCGCGTACCAGCACCGGCGCCTCACCGGAGAGGTCGATCACCGTGCTGGGCTGCAGCCTGCCCTCCCCGCCGTCGATGATCACGTCCACCTGGCGGTCGAGCCGGTCGATGATCTCGTTGGGGTCGGTGAGCGGCTGCTGCTCGCCGGGCAGGATCAGCGAGGAACTCATCAGCGGCTCGCCCAGGGCCTCGATCAGCGCCTGGCAGATGGGATCGCCGGGGATGCGGATGCCGATGGAGCGCCGCTTGGGGTGCTGCAGCCGGCGCGGCACCTCGCGGCTGGCCGGCAGGATGAAGGTGTAGGGTCCCGGGGTCCGCTCCTTGAGCAGGCGGAAGTCCCGGTTGGTGAACTGGGCATAGGCCGAGATCTCGGAGACGTCGCGGCACAACAGCGTCAGGTGGTGATCCTCGCGCAGGCCGCGCAGCTGGCGGATGCGCTCGACCCCCTTCTTGTTGCCCAGCCGGCAACCGATGGCGTAGCAGGAGTCGGTGGGATAGACCACCACGCCCCCGCGGGCGATCTCGGCCACCGCCTGGCGGACCAGGCGCGGCTGGGGATTGTCGGGATGGATCTGCAGGACGGTGCTCATGGACGACTCGCTCGGGAAACGCGGCCCGGATGACCCTGTGCGGCCGGCAGTGATAACTTTCCGGCATCGTACTCAATCCTGCCGGACAAACAGCCGATGAAGCTGCTCTTCGACCTCTTCCCGGTCATCCTCTTCTTCGTGGCCTACAAGGCCGCCGGAATCTACGTGGCCACGGCCGTGGCCATCGCGGCTTCCTTTATACAGGTGGGACTCTACTGGCTCAAGCGACGCCGCTTCGAGACCATGCACCTGGTCTCGCTGGGCCTGATCGCCGTGTTCGGCGGCGCCACCCTGCTGCTGCAGGACCCGGTATTCATCAAGTGGAAACCCACCATCCTCAACTGGCTGTTCGCGGCGGTCTTCGTGGGCAGCCAGTTCGTCGGCGAGAAGCCGCTGGTCCAGCGGCTGATGGGCCACGCCGTGCAGGTCCCGGACTTCGCCTGGCGGCGGGTGAACCTGCTCTGGGCGGCCTTCTTCGTCCTCTCCGGCGTCGCCAACCTGTTCGTCGCCTTCAACTACAGCGAGGACACCTGGGTGAACTTCAAGCTCTTCGGCCTGATGGGCATGACCTTCGTGTTCATCATCGCCCAGTCGTTCTACCTCGCCCGCTTCATGGTCGAGGAAACCGAGGAGGCCTGAATGCGCGTCGCCATCATCGCCGAGGACGCCCCCGGAAGCCGGGCAGCGCGCCAGGCCGCCCGCCCGGCCCACCTTGCCCGGCTCGAGGCGCTGGACGCCGAGGGCCGGCTGGTGCTCGCCGGACCCTTCCCGGCCGAGGAGGAACCCGCGGGCTTCTCCGGCAGTCTGATCGTTGCCGACTTCGAGTCGCTCGGCGCGGCCCGGGACTGGGCCGCGGCCGATCCCTACCGCGAGGCCGGGGTCTACGCCTCGGTCGACGTCAAACCCTTCAAGCAGGTATTTCCAGGACGATGAAAGCCATGAAGATGACCCGCTCCTTCACCACCGCCGCCCTCGCCATCGCCGTCACCGTGGGCTGCCAGGCCCCGGCCGAGAACGCCAATGCCGCCGGCGACACCCCGGCCGCGGTGGTCAACGGCACCCCCATCAGCCAGCAGACCGTCGACCTGCTGCGCCAGGGCGGCCAGCAGCAGGGCCAGCCTCGCGACCCCGAGGCCCACCTCGACCAGCTGGTGACCCTCGAGGTGCTGGCCCAGAAGGCCCGCGAGCAGGGCCTGGACGAGAAACCCCAGGTCCGGGCCGAGCTCTGGCAGAAGCAGGCCGCCACCCTGGCCAACGCCCTGATCGGCGACTACATCGACGCCCACCCCGTCACCGACAAGGAACTGCGCGCCGAGTACGACAAGCGCGTGGCGGACCAGGCCGGCGGCGTCGAGTACAAGGCCCGCCACATCCTGGTGGACGACGAGGACAAGGCCGAGTCGCTGATCGACGAGCTCGACGGCGGCGCGGACTTCGCCGAGCTGGCCAGGGCCGAGTCCACCGGCCCCTCCGGCAAGAAGGGCGGGGATCTCGGCTGGTTCGGCCCCGAGCGCATGGTGCCGGCCTTCAGCAAGGCCGTGCAGGCCCTCGAACCGGGCCACTACAGCGAATCGCCGGTGAAAACCCGCTTCGGGTGGCATGTTATACTGCTCGAGGATACGCGGGACAAACAGCCGCCGTCCTTCGACCAGCTCAAGCAGCGGATCCGCGTGGACCTGGTCAACCAGAAGCTCGACGCCTACATCCGCGACCTGCGCGAGGCCGCGGACGTGACCATCGAGCAGCAACCGCAGGATTCCGGGGCCTGACGCGCCCCGGCGAACACCCACCCCACTGCCAGAGAGACGCCGGGTGATGAACCAACCAGTCGACAGCAGCCTGCTGGAAAACACCGCGCTGACCACCGAGCTCACCGCCGAGGAATGCGCCATCCTCGCCGGCATCGCGCACCTGCGCGAGCTGGAGAGTGGCGACATCCTCTTCAGCGAGGGCGAGGAAGACGACCGCCTGTTCGTGATCGTCTCCGGCCGGCTGGCGGTGACCCGCTCCGTGGGCCGCGACCGGTGGGACACGCTCAAGCTGCTCGACCCCGGCGACATGGCCGGCGAGTCCGCCTTCATCGAGGGCGGACCGCACTCGGTCACCCTGCGCGCCGTGGGCGCGACCACGGTGGTGGGCCTGGGACGCGAATCCTTCGAGGCGCTGCTCGACCAGCACCCGCGCATGGTCTACCGGGTGATGCGCTCGATCATCCACCACCTGCGCGAGATCATGCACCAGATGAACGAGCAGCACGTGCAGATGACCCAGTACATCAACCAGGCGGGTTACGGCTCCAGCTACCGCTGACCGCGGGCCCGCCCCGTCCCGGCAACGAAAAAGCCCGGCGCCATGCGCCGGGCTTTTTTCGGGCGGGAGACACGGCCACCCGCCTGCCCGATGCCTCCGCCCCGCTCCGCCCGGAGCGGGGCGGCGTTCCGGGTCGCGCCTACTTGATGACCTTCAGGTTGGGCCGACCCTTCTCCTTGCCGCCTTCCGGCTTGTCCTCGCTCTCGGCGTCCGCCTCGGCGGCCGGGGCGCCGGCAGCGCTGCCGTCGGCGGCGCCCGGCTCGTCGGCGAACATCATGCCGCGACCGTTCTCGCGGTCATAGATGGCCTTGACCGCCTCGATGGGCACGTAGACCTCCATCGGCTGGCCGGAGAAACGGGCGTTGAAGGACACCGCCTCGTTGTCCATCTGCAGGCCCTGGACCGCGGTATAGCCCACGTTGAGAATGATCTGGCCGTCGCGCACGAAGGCCTCGGGAACCACCACGCCCGGCTGGGTGGCGTCCACCAGCAGGTGGGGTACGTGGCCGTTGTCCACGATCCACTCGTGCAGGGCACGGATCAGGTAGGGTCGGCTGGAAGTCATGCTCACCTCGCGTTGACGCACCGGGGCGACGGCGCCGCCCCACGGTGGATTTGGACTCAGTCGCGCATCTCGCGTTCCGCGCGCGAGAGGCTGGCGCGGAAGGTCGGCCGCTCGAAGATCCGCTCGGCGTAGGCCTGCACGGCGGCGGGCTGGCCCGGCAGCTCGACACCCCAGTGCGGCAGGCGCCAGAGGATCGGCGCGATGGTGGCGTCGAGGAGGGTGAACTCCTCGTTGAGGAAGAACGGCATGTGGGCGAACACCTCGGAGATCGAGGCGATGCTCTCGCCCAGCCGCTTGCGCCCGCGGGCACCGTCGGCCACGCCGGTGCCCGCGGGGTCGAGCAGGCCGTACCAGTCCCGCTCGATGCGCTCGAGGGTCTGGCGCGTGCGCGCCCGGGCCACGGGGTCCACCGGCATCAGCGGGGGATGGGGGAAACGCTCGTCGAGGTATTCCATCATCACCGCCGGCGAGTACAGCGCCAGGTCGCGGTCGACCAGGGTCGGTACCGAGCCGTAGGGATTGAGATCGAGCAGATCCTCGGGCTTGTTGTCCGGGTCCACGTCGATGAGCTCGGCCGAGAGCTCCTTTTCCGCGAGCACGATTCGGACCCGGTGGCTTTCGGGACACTCGGGTACCGAGAACAGGGTCATCACGGAGCGACGGGCGGCACTCGTAGCCATGGGCGCAAAATCTCCTGCATTGGCCGGGGCGATGGCCCGACAGGGGCCGGGCAAGAGGCCCATTCTATCACAGGGCCCCCTGCCCCCGCGGCCGCCTCAGGCGCGGCCGGACTTGACGTCCTTCCAGTACTCCCGCTTGAGCAGGAAGATGATCACCAGAAAGATCAGCAGGAAACCGATCACCTTGGGGGCAAGGCGATGGGCCTGGATCTGCGACGGCTCGCCCATGTAGACCATGAAGTTCACCAGGTCGCGGATCATGGCGTCGAACTCGTCCGGCGACAGGGTGCCCGGCTCGGCGAGCTCCAGGTGGTCGAGGGTCTCGTGGGTCTCGCCGTCGGCGCCCTTCTCGGTCTTGTAGACGGCCTCCTGGATGCCCTGCTCGCGCCAGAAGACGTGGGGCATGGAGACGTCGGGGAAGAGCGCGTTGTTCACGCCCAGGGCCTTGTCCGGGTCGCGGTAGAAGCTGCGCAGGTAGGTGTAGAGCCAGTCGGCCCCGCGCACCCGCGCCACCAGGCTGAGATCGGGCGGCACGGCACCGAAGGCGTCCCGGGCATAGTCGTCGGTCATGGCCGCGTTGGTCATGGTCTCGCCGATCTTGGCATCACCGCGGACCAGGCGGGCCTTGACGTCCTCGGGGCTCATGCCCAGGTCCTCGCCGATGCGCTGGTAACGCATGTACTGGGCGCCGTGGCAGCTGGCGCAGTAGTCGACGAAGATCTCGGCGCCCCGCTGGAGCGAGGCCGTGTCGCCCATGTCGATGTCGACCTCGTCGAGGTCGGCATGGCCGCCCCCGGCGGCCGAGGCCGCGACCGGCACCAGCATCATCAGGGTCAGAAGGAGGCGCTTCATTTGGCTGTCACTCTCTCGGGAACGGGGCGGGTTTTCTCGTGTCGGCTGATCAGCCACAGGGCCACGAAGAAACCGAAGTAGACGGCGGTGAAGATCCGCGCCAGCAGCGTCAACAGGGGAGTGGCGGGCTGCATGCCCAGCCAGCCGAGGAAGACGAAGCTGACCACGAACGCGCCCAGGAGCACCTTGTAGGCCAGCGAGCGGTAGCGGATGGAGCGCACGCCGCTGCGGTCCAGCCAGGGCATCAGGAAGAGCACGATGATCGCCCCGCCCATGGCCACCACGCCCAGGAACTTGTCCGGGACCGCCCGCAGGATCGCGTAGAAGGGCGTGAAGTACCACACCGGCGCGATGTGCTCGGGGGTCTTGAGCGGGTCGGCGGGCTGGAAGTTCGGCGGCTCAAGGAAGTACCCGCCCATCTCGGGCATGTAGAAGACCACGATGAAGAAGAAGATCAAAAAGACCGTGGCCCCCACCATGTCCTTGAGGGTGTAGTAGGGATGGAAGGGGATGCCGTCGAGCGGCTTGCCGTGCTCGTCCTTGTGCTCCTTGATCTCCACCCCGTCGGGGTTGTTCGAGCCCACCTCGTGCAGCGCCATGATGTGCGCACCGATGAGGAACAGCAGCACCAGCGGCAGGGCAATGACGTGCAGGGCGAAGAAGCGGTTGAGGGTGATGTCGGAGACCACGTAGTCGCCGCGGATCCACAGCGCGAGATCCGGGCCGATCACGGGGATGGAACCGAACAGGGAGATGATCACCTGGGCACCCCAGTACGACATCTGGCCCCAAGGCAGCAGGTAGCCCATGAAGGCCTCGGCCATCAGCACCAGGTAGATCAGCATGCCGAAGATCCAGACCAGCTCGCGCGGCTTCTTGTAGGAGCCGTACATCAGCCCGCGGAACATGTGCAGGTAGATGACCACGAAGAAGGCCGAGGCGCCGGTGGAGTGCATGTAGCGGATCAGCCAGCCCCACTCCACGTCGCGCATGATGTACTCGACGGAGCCGAAGGCCAGGTCACCGTCGGGCTTGTAGTTCATGGTCAGCCAGATACCGGTGACGATCTGGATCATGGAGACCAGCAGCGCCAGCGAGCCGAAGAAGTACCAGAGGTTGAAGTTCTTCGGCACGTAGTAGCCCGAAAGGTGGGCGTTCCAGAACCGGGATACCGGCAGTCGATTGTCGAACCAGTGGAAAACCTGCCTCATGAGACCGCCTCCGGGTCTTCACCAATGAGAATGCGCGAGTCGGTCACGAACCGGTAGGGCGGCACCTCGAGGTTGGTGGGTGCGGGCACGCCCTTGTAGACCCGGCCGGCGAGGTCGAACCGCGAGCCGTGGCAGGGGCAGAAAAAGCCGCCCCGCCAGTCCTCCCCCAGATCGGCGGGGGCGATCTCGGGCCGATAGGTGGGCGCGCAGCCGAGATGGGTACAGATCCCCACCATTACCATGTACTCGGGCCGAAGCGACCGGTACTCGTTCTGCGCGTAGTCCGGCTGCTGGTCGGCCCGGGTGGAATGGGGATCGCGCAGACGGTCGTCGAGCTCGGGCAGAAAGCCGAGCATCTTGTCGCTGCGATGCACGATCCACACGGGCTTGCCACGCCACTCGACGGTCACCATCTGCCCCGGCTGCAGCCGGGAGACATCCACCTCCACCGGCGCACCGGCAGCCTCGGCCTTGGCGCTGGGCTTGAAGGAGGCGAGGAAGGGAATGGTGGCCGCCGCGAGGCCGGCGCCACCCACCACGGTGGCCGCGCCCGTCAGGAAACGGCGACGCGCCTTGTTAACGCCACTATCCGGCATCGATGCTCTCCAGTGAGGACTTGGCTTCTTGTCGGGATGGCGTGGCCGAGCCCGCGAGCCCGAACGCCTGGGTTGCCCCTTGGCCGGGGCCCGCGGGCTCCCGTCACAAAAGCGACACAAGGATTCCGCAAGGGTTGCAGGGCGTCAAGGTGCATTCCCCGACCGCGGCACTCGGGTTTTTTATTGATAATCAGGCCGGGTTATCGACGTCCACGAATTCGTGCTCGAGATCGAACCGCTTGGCGAGATGCTCGCCCAGCGCGCGGGCGCCCATGCGCTCGGTGGCGTGGTGTCCGCAGGCAAAGAAGTGAATGCCCCGTTCGCGGGCGATATGGATGGTGCGCTCGGAGACCTCGCCGGTCATGAAGGCGTCCAGCCCCAGGTCGGCGGCCTCGTCGATGAAACCCTGCGCCCCGCCGGAACAGATGCCCAGGCTGCGGATGTGTTCCGGGCCGCCGGGCTCGACCAGCGGCTCGCGGTCCAGCAGGCCGGCGATCCGGGCCCCCAGCTCCGCGGCCCCCAGCGGCTCGTGCAGGCGGCCGTAGACGGCCAGCTCGCGCCCCTGCCCACCGGCGAACCAGCCGTCGGCGTGCAGGCCCAGGGCGTGGGCCAGCTGGGCGTTGTTGCCCAGATCCCGGTGGGCGTCCAGCGGCAGGTGGTAGGCGATGAGGTTGATGCCGTTGGCCAGCAGGGCCTCGAGCCGACGGCGCTTCATCCCGGTCACGCAGGGGGATTCACCCTTCCAGAAATAGCCGTGATGGACCAGCAGGGCGTCGGCGCCACGCTCCACGGCGACGTCCACCAGTGCCTGGCAGGCGGTCACCCCGGAAACGATCCGCGAGATGGTCTCGCGGCCCTCCACCTGCAGGCCGTTGGGGGCGTAGTCGCGGAAGGCATCGGCCTCCAGCAACCAGTCGCTGTAGTCCACCAGTGCCTTGCGGCTGACCTCACCCATGACGCTCTCCTCCGCTTCAGAGGGCGCGTTGCAGCGCCTCGAGAAATGCCTCGTTTTCCTCCGGCCGCCCCACGGTGACCCGCAGGCAATCGCTCAGCAGCCCACCGGACCCGTGGAGGTTCTTGATCAGGATACCGGCATCGAGCAGCGCATCGAAGAGCGCGTCCGCCCGGCCCGCGGGCACGCGAAAGAGGATGAAGTTGGCCCGCGAGGGAAAGGGCTCGATGCCGTCGAGGGCGGCCAGCGCCTCGAACAGGCGGCCGCGCTCCTCGGTGAGGCGCGCGGTCTGCGCCTCGAAGACCTCGATGTGCTCGAGGGCGAACTCGCCGGTCACCTGGGTCAGGGTGTTGATGTTGTAGGGCAGGCGCAGCTTGTCGAACTCGCGCAGCCAGGGCTCCGGCCCGGCGAGCATCCCCAGCCGCAGGCCGGCCAGGCCCAGCTTGGAGACGGTGCGCATCACCAGCAGGTTGTCGTACTCGCCCAGCTTGTCCATGAAGCTCGCCCCGGCGAAGGCGTGGTAGGCCTCGTCGACCACCACCAGCCCGGGGGCGAGCTCGATGATCTCGCGGATCTCGGCCTCGTCGAAGAGGTTGCCGGTGGGGTTGTTGGGATAGGCGAGAAAGACCACCGCCGGCCGCTGTTCCAGCAGCGCCGCGCGCATGGCCTCCATGTCCAGGGAGAAATCCTCGGCCAGCGGGACGCCGATGAAGTCGATGCCGGCGAAGGTGGCGATCATGCGGAACATCGCGAAGCTGGGCACCGGCGCCATGATCGCCCGTCCCGGCTCGGCCACCGCGAGCGTCACCAGCTGGATCAGTTCGTCGGAGCCGTTGCCCAGGATCACGGCGGCGTCGTCGGGCACGCCCATGGCGGCCGCCACCCGCTGGCGCAGCTTGCGCGCGGCGGCATCCGGGTAGCGGTTGACGGTGACGCCCTCCAGGCGCCGCTGCCAGTCCGCCGTCAACGCGTCGGGCCAGGTGTAGGGGTTCTCCATGGCATCCAGCTTGATCAGCCCGGAGGAATCCGGCACCGGGTAGGCCTGGAGTTCCTGGATCTCGGGGCGGATCCACTCGCGCACGCGCTCGCCGGCTCCCATCAGCCGCCCTCCTCTCGGGTCCGGTACTCGGCCGAGCGGGCATGGGCCTCGAGGCCCTCTCCGCGCGCCAGGGTGGCCGCGGTGGGACCGAGGTTGGCCGCGCCGGCGGCCGAGCAGCCGATCAGGCTGGAACGCTTCTGGAAGTCGTAGACCCCCAGCGGCGAGGAGAACCGGGCCGTGCGCGAGGTGGGCAGCACGTGGTTGGGGCCGGCACAGTAGTCTCCCAGGGCCTCGGCGGTGTAACGGCCCATGAAGATGGCGCCGGCATTGCGGACCCGGGCCGCCAGGCCCTCGGCGTCGGCCACGGAGAGTTCCAGGTGCTCGGGGGCGACGAAGTCGATCACCTCGGCGGCCTCGTCGAGGTCGCGCACCTTGATCAGTGCGCCCCGCTCGGCCATGGAGGCGGCGATGATCTCGCGCCGGGGCATCTCCGGCAGCAGCCGCTCGATGCTCTCGGCCACCCGCTCGAGGAAGGCGCCGTCCGGCGAGACCAGGATGGCCTGGGCATCCTCGTCGTGCTCGGCCTGGGAGAAGAGATCCATGGCGATCCAGTCGGGGTCGGTCTGGCCGTCGCAGACCACCAGGATCTCCGAGGGGCCGGCGATCATGTCGATGCCCACGGTGCCGAAGACCTGGCGCTTGGCGGTGGCGACGAAGACGTTGCCCGGGCCGGTGATCTTGTCCACCTGCGGGATGCTCTCCGTGCCGTAGGCCAGCGCGGCCACGGCCTGGGCCCCGCCCAGGGCGATGACGCGGTCCACGCCGGCGATGGCGGCGGCCGCCATGACCATGTCGTTGCGCTCGCCCCGGGGCGTGGGCACCACCATGATCACCTCGGGCACGCCCGCCACCTTGGCGGGCACGGCGTTCATCAGCACCGAGGAGGGATAGGCGGCCTTGCCGCCCGGCACGTACAGACCGGCACGGTCCAGCGGGCTGACCTGCTGGCCGAGCACGGTGCCGTCGGCCTCGGTGTAGGACCAGGAGGCCATGGACTGGTGCCCGGCGTAGGCCCGCAGCCGCTCGGCGGCCGCCCGGAGGGCCTCGCGCTGGTCGGCGGGGATGCGCTCCAGGGCGGCCTCCAGCTCGGCGGCGGGGATCTCCAGCTCGGCCATGGAGGCCACGTCCAGGTGGTCGAAGCGGCGGGTGTACTCGAGCACCGCCGCGTCGCCGCGACGGCGGACGTCGTCGAGAATGCCGCGGACCGTGTCCTTGATGCGGTCGTCGGAGACCGATTCCCACTCCAGCAGGCGGCCGAGCCGCTCGCGGAAGTCGGCCTGGGCGGAATCGAGGCGGGTGATCTCGGGCATTTGCGTCCCTCCCCTGGGCAGGGCCGGTTACCGGGCGGCGGCCACGGCGTCGGCGATCTGGGCGATGAACTCGCGGATGCGGGCGTGCTTGATCTTGAGCGAGGCCTTGTTGACGATCAGCCGGGAGCTGATGTCGGCGATGTGTTCCAGCGGCTCGAGGCCGTTGGCCCGCAGGGTGTTGCCGGTGTCGACCACGTCGACGATGAAGTCGGCGAGCCCCACCAGCGGCGCCAGCTCCATGGAGCCGTAGAGCTTGACCAGCTCCACCTGTCGGCCCTCGTCGGAGAAGTGGTCCCGGGCACAGTTGACGTACTTGGTGGCCACGCGCACCCGCGCGCCGGCCGGCGGCAGCGCCTCGCCCTCGCGCCCGGCGACCATGAGCCTGCAGCGGGCGATCTCCAGGTCCACGGGCTCGTAGAGGCCCTCGCCGCCGTGCTCCATGAGCACGTCCTTGCCCGCCACGCCCACGTCGGCGGCGCCGTACTGCACGTGCGTGGGCACGTCGGTGGCGCGCAGGATCAGCAGCTTCACGCCCGGCTGGTTGGTATCCAGGATGAGCTTGCGGCTCTTGTCCGGATCCTCGGTGGGCTCGATCCCCGCCGCGCGCAGCAGCGGCAGGGTCTCCTTGAAGATGCGCCCCTTGGAGAGGGCTATGGTCAGACGGTCACTCATACAGGCCTCGTTGCATCAGGCGGGAATCCGGCGGATCCGGGCGCCCAGGCGGGCGAGTTTCTCCTCGATCCCCTCGTAGCCACGGTCGATGTGGTAGATGCGGTCCACGCGGGTCTCGCCGCGGGCCACCAGCCCGGCCAGGATCAGGCTGGCCGAGGCCCGCAGGTCGGTGGCCATCACCGGCGCCCCGGTGAGGTGGTCCACCCCGCGCACCATGGCCGTGTGGCCTTCCAGCTGGATGTCGGCCCCCATGCGCATCAGTTCCTGGACGTGCATGAAGCGGTTCTCGAAGACCGTCTCGATGATATGGGCCGTGCCCTCGGCCACGCAATTGAGCGCCATGAACTGCGCCTGCATGTCCGTGGGGAAGGCCGGGTAAGGGGCCGTGCGCAGGTCGATGGCCTTCGGCCGCCGGTCGCGCATGTCCAGCTCGATCCAGTCCGCGCCGGTATTCACCCGGGCGCCGGCCTGTTCGAGCTTGAGCAGCACGGACTCCAGCAGCTCGGGGTCGGTGGCCAGGGTCTTCACCCGTCCGCCGGTCATGGCCGCGGCGGTGAGGAAGGTCCCGGTCTCGATGCGGTCGGGCAGGACCCGGTAACGCGTGCCGGAAAGATGCGGCACGCCGTGGATGACGATGGTGTCGGTACCCTCGCCCTCGATCTCGGCGCCCATGGCCCGCAGAAAGCGCGCCAGGTCCACCACCTCGGGTTCGCGCGCGGCATTCTCCAGCACCGAGGTGCCCTCGGCCAGCGCGGCAGCCATCATCAGGTTCTCGGTGCCGGTGACCGTGACCACGTCCATGACGATCCGCCGGCCCTTGAGCCGCGAGCAGCGCGCGTGGATATAGCCCTCGCGCACCTCGATCTCGGCGCCCATGGCCTCCAGCCCCTGCAGGTGGACGTCCACCGGGCGGGTGCCGATGGCGCAGCCGCCGGGCAGCGACACCTCGGCACGCCCGTGGCGCGCCAGCAGCGGGCCCAGCACCAGGATCGAGGCGCGCATGGTCTTGACCAGCTCGTAGGGGGCCCGGTAGGCGTCGATGGTGCCCGGGTCCACCTCGATGCTCATCTTGTCGCCCACCATCAGCGACACGCCCATGCCGCCGAGCAGCTCCATGGTGGTGGTGACGTCGTGCAGGTGCGGGACGTTCTCCACCGTGACCGGGGAATCGGCCAGCAGGGCCGCCGCCATGATGGGCAGGACCGCGTTCTTGGCACCGGAGACGCGCACGTCGCCGGCGAGCGGCACGCCGCCCTCGATGATGAGTTTGTTCATGGGCTCTACCGAGAGACTGATCGCCCCGGCCGGCAAGCCGGCGGGGAGCGGAACGAAAAGCCGAGGATTATACGTCGGCTTCGGCCTGCTGGCGAATCCCCAGCAGGCCGTCCACCTCCGCCAGCTCGGCCAGGCGACACAGGCTCGCCGGGGGATTGCGCAGCTCCAGCTCGCCACCGGCGAGGCGCTGGCGGCGCTCGAGCTCCAGAAGCAGGGCCAGCCCGGCGCTGTCCATGCGTTCCACCTCCTCGAGGTCCACGCGCAGCAAGTCGCCGGTGCCGGCGCCACGCTCCAGCCGCTCCAGGAGCTCGGGCACGCTGTCGTGGTCGACAACGCCCACCAGGGCAATGCCATCGACCCCGGGTTCCACCTGGGCGCGTGCGCTCACCCCGCCTGCTCCCGGTTGCGGCTGCGCATCTGCTCGATCACGCCGTCGATGCCGCTCATGCGGATCTGCTGGGCGAAACTGGCGCGGTAGTTGGTCACCAGGCTGACGCCCTCGACGGTCACGTCGTAGACCTGCCAGTCGCCGGCATCGGTGCGGTGGAGGCGGTAGTCGATGGGGATGGCCATGCCGCGGTCGTCGCGGATCTCGGTGCGCACGGTGACGTCCCCGCGCTCCACCGAGCCCCGCGACGGCAGGAACGCGATCTCCTGGCCGTCGTAGGACTCCAGCGAACGGGCGTAGGTGCGCACCAGCAGCTGGCGGAACTCCTCCTGGAAGGCCGCCTGCTGATCCTCGCTGGCCCGGCGCCAGTAGCGGCCCAGCACCAGCCGGCTCATCATCTCGAAATCGAAGTGCGGCAGCACCTCTTCCTGGACCAGCGCGTAGACGGTCTGCGGCTCGGTCTCCAGCTGCTCGCGGTGGCTTTCCAGGAGCGAGACCACCTCCTCGGCGGTCTCGCGCACCAGCTCCTCCGGTGCCGGCTGGGCGACCGCCGCCGGCGGCAGCGACAGCAGCAGGGCCATGATCATCCGATGAACACGTGCTCGCACGGTGGTTCTCCCTGGTTGCGGCCTCACTCGGCGGCCTTGTTGTAGAGGAACTGCCCGATCAGCTGCTCGAGGACCAGCGACGACTGGGTGATGCGGATCTCGTCGCCGTCGGCCAGGGGCTCCATCGCCGCCCCCGGCTCCAGCGCCACGTACTGCTCGCCCAGAAGCCCCGAGGTGAAGATGCTCGCGCTGGTATCGCGCGGCAGCTGGTCGTACTGCGACTCGATGTCCAGGCGCACCACCGCCTGGAAGGTCTCCATGTCGTATTCCACGCCGGCCACGCGGCCGACCGTGACACCGGCCACCTTCACCGGCGAGCGCACCGTCAGCCCGCCGATGTTGTCGAAACGGGCGGTCACCTCGAAGCCATCGCCGGCATCGTAGGTGGACAGGTTACTCGCCTTCATGGCGAGAAAGAACAGGGCCGCGAGCCCCGCGGCGACGAACAGCCCAACCAGGATCTCCACCCGGCGCGAATTGCCCATGATTACTCCCCGAACATCAAGGCGGTGAGAACGAAATCCAGACCCAGCACGGCCAGCGACGTGTGCACCACCGTGCGCGTGGTCGCCCGGTTGACCCCTTCCGAGGTCGGCCGGCAGTCATACCCCTCGAAGACCGCGATCCAGGCGGCGACGAAGCCGAAGACCACGCTCTTGATCACCCCGTTGGCGACGTCCTCGAAGACGTCCACCTTGTCCTGGATCTGCGACCAGAAGGCGCCGGGGTCCACGCCCAGCAGGCCCACGCCGACCGCGAAGCCACCGCCGATGCCCACCACCGAGAAGATCGCGGCCAGAAGCGGCATCGCCAGCACCCCGGCGAGAAAGCGCGGGGCGATCACCCGGCTCATGGGGTCGACGGCCATCATCTCCATGCCCGAGAGCTGCTCGGTGGCCTTCATCAGGCCGATCTCGGCGGCCAGCGAGGAACCCGCGCGCCCGGCGAACAGCAATGCCGCCACCACCGGCCCCAGCTCGCGCACCAGCGACAGTGCCACCACCACGCCCAGGCTCTGCTCGGCACCGAAACCCACCAGGGTGTTGTAACCCTGCAGCCCCAGGACCATGCCCACGAAGCCGCCGGAGACCACGATGATCAGCAGCGAGAGCACGCCCACCGAATACAGCTGGGCCACCACCAGCCCCGGCCGCAGCAGCAGCCCCGGCAGGGCCCAGAGGGTGGCCAGCAGAAACAGCGTGCCCCGCCCCAGGCGCTGGCCCGCCGCCAGCCCCCAGCGCCCCAACGCCGCCAGCCGATCCCCCAGCCACTCAAGCATGACCGTCCACCAGCAGGTCCTCGGCGTAGTCCTGCGCCGGGTAGTGGAAGGGCACCGGCCCGTCCGGCAGCCCCTCGAGGAACTGGCGCACCCGTGGTGCCTCGGAGGCCCGCAGCTCGGCCGGCGACCCGGCGGCGACCACCCGCCCGTCGGCCACCAGGTAGACATGGTCGGCGATGGAGAGGGTCTCGGCGACGTCGTGGGAGACCACGACGCTGGTCAGGCCCAGGGCATCGTTCATCAGTCGCACCAGCTTGACCAGCACGCCCATGGAGATCGGGTCCTGGCCGGTGAACGGCTCGTCGTAGAGGATCATCATCGGATCCAGGGCGATCGCCCGGGCCAGGGCCGCCCGCCGGGCCATGCCGCCGGAGAGCTCGGCGGGCATCAGCGCGCGGGCCCCGCGCAGGCCCACCACCTGGAGCTTCATCAGCACCATCTGGCGGATCAGTGACTCCGGCAGGCGGGTGTGCTCGCGCAGGGGGAAGGCCACGTTGTCGAACACGCTCAGGTCGGTGAGCAACGCCCCGCTCTGGAACAGCATCCCCATGCGCTGGCGCAACCGGAACAGCCGCCGGCGCGAGAGGGCGTGGACGTCCTCGCCGTCCACGTGGACGCTCCCCCCGGCCGGCCGCAGCTGCCCGCCGATCAGCTTGAGCAGCGTGGTCTTGCCGGTGCCCGACGGCCCCATGATGGCCGTCACCCGGCCCCGCGGGATGTCGATGTCCACGCCGTCGAAGATGGTCCGGCTGCCGCGGGCGAAATGCAGCCCGCGGATGCGTACCAGCGGCTCGGCGGCCATCGCCTGTTCGGTCCCGGCCCTCATCGCAGCCCCATGAGTTCGAGCAGGGTCTGGCCCTCCTCCAGCAGGCCCACCGGCGGCGGATCGCCGTCGAGCACCAGGACGATCTCGGGGGCGCTGCAGGCCTGGCGCAGGTCGTCGATCCAGGCGCGCAGCTGGCGCACCGTGCGGCAGGCCGCCCCGGGGGGCAGCACCGCCACCGCCCGGCCGACGACCTTCAGGCCCGGCTCCAGCGGCCGCAGCACGCGGGCGAGATCCGGCCCCTCGCCCAGGGACGCGAACACCGGTGCCCGGCGGCCCAGCTGCATGACCGCCTCGCGCGCCGTGTCGGCGTCCACCACCACCCCGGCGAGCGCCTCGCCCAGCCGCTCCAGACGCGCCCCCGTCGGCTCGGGCTCGGCCGCTGCCTGCGGCGAGAGCTCGACCAGGAACCGAAAGCCCTCGCCGACCTCGTCGGCCCACTCCTCGAGCTCGTCGCCGGTGGCGGCGTCGAAGCGCTCGGCGGGCACCAGCACCACCGGGAACTGGTTGGCATAGTAGGCCAGCCGCCAGTCGGCGGGCAGGTCGTCGGGGTAGAAATCCGCGTCCCAGCCGGCATGTTCCCAGCCGCGGGCCCCGAGCAAGAAACGGTGCTCGGGCTGCGCTGCACTCTCCATCGGCATTCCTCAGAACTCCCTGACCAGGCGAAAGCCCAGGTTGAGGTCGAACTCCCCCAGCTGGCGCGCGCGCCGCGAGGCGCTGCGACAGGCATCGGGACCGTCGAACCAGGAACCGCCGCGGACCACGCGCAGGCTCGGGTTCTCGCCACCGGCACTGGCGATGCTGCCGTCACGCGGGGTGGCGGCGTAGCTCTCGCGCCAGTGATCCTGGACGAATTCCTGCACGTTGCCGTGCATCTCGTGCAGCCCCCAGCGGTTGGCCGGCATGGAGCCCACCGGCACCGGCCGCCCCAGGCCGCAGAGGAACAGCCCGCGGGTGCAGTGCAGCCCGCCGCTGCAGTTGACCTCGTGGCGGTGGATCTTGTCGCCGAAGGCGAAGGCCGCCGCGGTGCCCGCGCGGGCGGCGTACTCCCACTCGCCCTCGGTGGGCAGGCGGTAGAGCTCGCCGGTGCGGCGCGAGAGCCAGCGCGCGTATTCGCAGGCCTCCTCCCAGGTGACGTTGATCACCGGCATGCTGCCGCTGGTCCAGCGGCCGTAGGGCTGGGGCAGCGGGTGCCCCGCGTCCCGGCAGAAGGCCTCGAACTGGGCGTAGGTCACCGCGTGGCGGGCGATGGCGAAGGGCCGCTCGAAGCCCACCTTGTGCAGGGGCTCCTCGCAGGCCTCGTGGGCATACTCGTCCACCGGCGACCCCATGAAGAAGCTGCCCGGGGGGATCACCGCCATCTCGGGCACCCGCGCATCGCCGGGCGCATCACGGAAGAAGACCGCCACACCCAGCGACTCGGCCGCCTGGCGCTGGTGCTCGCGCACCTGCTCGGCATCGGCGCCGTGGAGCGAGTCCGAGCGCCAGCGCTTGACCGCGTCCATCACCAGCGTGCGGCGATCGCCCGCCAGCGCCTCCAGGCCCGGAAAGACCGTCCCCGCCAGCTCGAAGTAGTGACGCGCATCGCCCCGCAGGCCATCCGCCTCGAGGGCCTCGGCCCGCCGGCAGTAGACCTCCGCGATCCGCTTGCGGCCCTCGTCGGGGAAGGGGTCGCCCGGCAACAGGCGCTCGATCTCGGCAAGCGCGGTGAGCGCGTCGTCCTCGCCGCCGCTCAACCGCCCCTCCTCCAGGCGCCGCTCGAAGCGGGCGCGCAGCAGTGCTGCTCGCTTCTCGGTGCCGAGCCCGTTGTTCCGGTCCTGCGCCACGTCTCGAGTACGCATCACCACCCCCACGCGCGGAGAAAATGGAGCCGTCATTCTAGCGTCGCCGGGCGCCGAGCGCGACCGCCGCCGGCGAACCCGGCGAATCGGCCACGCCCGCGCACCGCGGGGAATGACCTCGGCGGCTTGCATGGGGCCCTTCGCTCCGTGATCATACGCTGCCACCCACTGCCAACGACCACAACCGACCCGACTGCCCATGCTCATCCATATCGCTGCCGTGCTCGGCGGGCTGATCGTGCTCGTCTGGAGCGCCGACCGCTTCGTTCTCGGCGCCTCGGCCACCGCCCGCAACCTGGGCCTGGCGCCGCTGATCATCGGCCTGACCATCGTCGCGGTGGGCACTTCCTTCCCCGAGCTGATGATCTCCTCGCTGGCCGCCCTGCAGGGCAACCCGGGGCTGGCCATCGGCAACGCCATCGGCTCCAACATCGCCAACATCGCCCTGATCCTGGGCTTCACCGCGGTGGTGGCCCCGCTCACCGTGCGCTCGATGACGCTCAAGCGCGAGATGCCCCTGCTGGGCGGGGTGATGGTGTTCGCCTACCTGGTGCTGGCCGACCACCACCTGTCGGTCACCGACGGCGTGCTGATGATCGGCGCCCTGGTCCTGCTGCTGTTCTGGCTCACCACCGAGGCCCTGCGTGCCAGTGCCGACGATCCCCTGCGCGAGGAGGTCGCCGCCGAGGTGCCCGAGCCGATGCCCATGACCCGAGCGATCTCCTGGCTGGTACTGGGCCTGGTGCTGCTGCTGGCCAGCTCCAAGGCGATGGTCTGGGGGGCCTCCAACATCGCCAGCGCCCTGGGGGTGAGCGACCTGGTCATCGGCCTGACCATCGTCGCCATCGGCACCAGCCTGCCGGAACTCGCCTCCGCCGTGGCCAGCGTGCGCAAGAACGAGCACGATCTCGCCATCGGCAACGTGATCGGCTCGAACTTCTTCAACACCCTGGGGGTGATCGGCATCCCCGCCCTGCTCCAACCGGGGGCGGTGGAGGCAACCGCGGTGGACCGCGACCTGATGATCAACATCGGCCTGACCATCATGCTGGTGGCCATGGCCGCCGGCCTGCGCCAGCGCAACCGCATCCTCAAGGCGGAGGGGGCGGTGCTGCTGGCCTGCTTCGGCGCCTACCAGACCATGCTCTTCTTCTCCGCGTGACCATGGACGAGACCCGACTCATCGAACTCGCCCGCGCCGTGCTCGAGACCGAGGCGGAGGCCGTGCGCCGGCTCACCGACCGCCTCGACGATGCCTTCGTCGGCGCCTGCCGGCGGATGCTGGAATGCCGCGGCCGGGTCGTGGTCACCGGCATGGGCAAGTCCGGCCACGTGGGCAACAAGATCGCCGCCACCCTGGCCTCCACCGGCACGCCGGCGTTCTTCGTCCACCCCGGCGAGGCCAGCCACGGCGACCTGGGGATGATCGTCCCCGGCGACGTGGTGCTGGCGCTGTCCAATTCCGGCGAGACCGCCGAGCTGCTCACCATCCTGCCGGTGCTCAAGCGCCGCGGCGTGGCGCTGATCGCCATGACCGGGCGGCCGGGCTCGTCGCTGGCGCGGGAGGCCGATTTCCACCTGGATGCCGGCGTCGACGGGGAGGCCTGCCCCCTGGGGCTGGCGCCCACCGCCAGCACCACCGCCGCCCTGGCACTGGGCGATGCACTGGCGGTGTCGCTGCTGGAATCGCGGGGCTTCACCCGCGAGGACTTCGCCTTCTCCCACCCCGGTGGCGCGCTGGGGCGGCGACTGCTGCTGCACGTGGCCGACGTGATGCACACCGGCAGCCGGATCCCGCGGGTGGTGGCCAGCGCGCCGATCAAGGACGCGCTGGTGGAGATCAGCCGCAAGGGCCTGGGGATGACGGCGGTGGTCGACGAGCACGACCGCCTGGCGGGGATCTACACCGACGGCGACCTGCGGCGCACCCTGGACCACAACGTCGACGTGCACGACACGCCCATCGGCGAGGTGATGACCCGCGGCGCGCGCACCACCCGTCCCGACCGCCTGGCCGCCGAGGCCCTGCACGTCATGGAGACGCACAAGATCAACGGCCTGCTGGTCACCGACGAGGCCGACCGGCTGGTGGGAGCACTCAACATGCACGACCTGCTGCGGGCAGGCGTGGTCTGAACCGCAACGGCAAGAGACTCAAGGCGGGCCGCCACCCGCCCGGGGACCGAAAGATGCAGGACATACTGGAAAAGGCTTCGCAGATCCGCCTGGTGCTGTTCGACGTCGACGGCGTGCTCACCGACGGACGGCTGTTCTTCGGCGACCACGGCGAGCAGTACAAGGCCTTCCACTCCCGCGACGGCCACGGCATGCGCATGCTCCAGGAGGCGGGCGTCTCGCTGGGGATCATCACCGGACGCCAGTCGCAGGTGGTCACCCACCGGATGGAGGAGCTGGGCATCGAGCACGTCTACCAGGGCTGCCGGGAGAAGCTGCCCTTCTTCGAATCGCTCTGCGAGCGCCTGGCCATCCCCACCGACACCATCGCCTACATGGGCGACGACGTGGTCGACCTGCCGGTGATGCGCCGGGTGGGCTTCGCCGCGACCGTCGCCGACGCCCACCCGCTGGTGAAGCGCCATGCCCACTGGGTAGCCGAGCATGCCGGCGGCCAGGGCGCGGCACGCGATCTCTGCGAGCTGATCCTGGAGGGCCGCGGCCAGCTCGACACCATCCTCGGCCGCTACCTGGAGTGAGGCGGTGCGTGCCACGGTCCTGGCCCTGCTGATCGCCGCCGCGGCGCTGACCGTCTGGCTGCGCTGGGACGCCGGCCGCGCGCCGGAGGCCGACGGCCGTCCCGGGGTGGCCGCCGTGGACCAGTCGATGACCGCCTTCAGTGTGCGCGTCACCGACCTCGCCGGCCAGCCCGAGTACCGCTTCACCGGCGACGCCCTGCGCCACTACAGCCACAACGGCGAGCTGGTGGTGGACAACCCCCGCCTGCACTACGTCGGCGGCGAGGGCCGCTGGATCCTGGACGCGCCGCGGGCCCGGGCCGACGCCGCCTTCGACGAGATCGTCTTCCAGGGCGCCACCGTCATCCGCGGCCCCGACCTTCCGGACCGCCCGCCACTGCGGGTGGACACCACCGATCTGGTACTCTACCCGGACCGACGACTGGCGCGCAGCGACTCGCCCACCACCATCACCGCGCCCGAGTGGAGCAGCCGCTCGGGCGCCTTCGAGGCCGAGCTCGACCGCCAGATCCTGCGACAGACCCAAGCGGTGAACGACCACTATGCCCCAGTCTCGCGATAGCCTGCTCGGCCTGCTCGCCCTGCTCCTGCTGCCCGGCCTGGCCTGGGGGCTTTCCTCCGACCGCGAGCAGCCGCTGGAGCTGGAGGCCGACCGCAAGGTCACCCGCTACAAGCAGGGCGTGAGCGAGTACACCGGCTCGGTGCGCCTGGACCAGGGCAGCCTGCACCTGGAGGCCGAGCGCATGACCCTCCATGCCGACAGCGACGGCGAGCTCGAGCGCATTACCGCCGAGGGCGACCCGGTACGCTTTCGCCAGCTCACCGACGAGCAGGTGGAGGTCCGCGGCGAGAGCCGGCGGATGGAATACGACCTCGCCGGCCAACTGCTCACCCTGGAGGACGGCGGCGTGCTCCGCTACGGCGAGGACGTGCTGGAGAGCGACCTGATCGAGTACGAGATGGACACCGAGGTGCTGCGCGCCGGCGAGCCCGGTGGCGACGACCGCGTCCACATCACCCTCCAGCCCCGCGACGGGGACGACGACGGGGAGCAGCCGTGAGCCGGCGCCTGGTCGTCGAGAACCTGGAGAAGCACTACCGCAAGCGCACCGTGGTCAACGGCGTCTCGCTGCACGTGGACGAGGGCGAGATCGTCGGCCTGCTGGGGCCCAACGGGGCCGGCAAGACCACCACCTTCTACATGGTGGTGGGCCTGGTCCGCGCCGACGGCGGCGAGATCCGCCTCGACGAACGCCCCATCACCCGCCTGCCCATGCACCGCCGGGCGCGACTGGGCCTGGGCTACCTGCCCCAGGAGGCCTCGGTGTTCCGCAAGCTCTCGGTGGCCGACAACATCCGCGCGGTGCTCGAGCTGCGGCCCGACCTGGGCGCGGCCGAGCGCAAGGAGATGCTCGAGGACCTGCTCGCCGAGCTCCAGGTCCGCTCGATCCGCGACAACCCGGGCATCAGCCTCTCGGGCGGCGAGCGCCGGCGGGTGGAGATCGCCCGCGCGCTGGCCTCCGACCCGGCCTTCATCCTCCTCGACGAGCCCTTCGCCGGCGTCGATCCCCTCTCGGTGCTCGACATCCAGAAGATCGTCCGCCACCTGAGCGACCGCGGCATCGGCGTGCTGATCACCGACCACAACGTGCGCGAGACCCTGGGCATCTGCGAGCGCGCCTACATCCTCTCCGACGGCCAGGTGATCGCCGAGGGCCCGCCCGCCGAGATCCTCGAGAACGCCCAGGTGCGCCGGGTCTACCTGGGCGAGAACTTCCGCCTCTGAGGCCCGCAACCCGGCCGCGCCTGTCATCCCCCGACCCGTTTCGTCTAGAATGCGGGTACAATCCCCATGCAATTTTCGGGCAAAAACCCCCCGGGCCGGCATCCAGCCGGCAACCCGTTGGCGCCGGAGAGACACCACGACGATGCGACAGGGCCTCCAGCTCAAGCTCAGCCAGAGCCTCAAGATGACC
>JAAZVP010000080.1 GCA_018623495.1 Halothiobacillus sp.
ACGGCCGTTTCCAGCCCGTCCCAGTCGGCGAGGGCCAGCCGGGCCCGCATGTCCCCTTGCTGGGCTCTGAGCGAAGTCGGTTGTCGGGAAAGTGCTTCGGCGAAGGCGGTTCGTGCCGCCGGGTAGTCCCTGCCGAGCAGCAGGACTTCGCCCAGCTCCATCTGGTGCTCGGGCGAGTCGGGGTCGATGTCCACGGCGGTTTGCAGTGCCCGGCGGGCATTGTCGAGCTGCCCGGCCTGGCGCAGCGCCAGCCCCAGGAAAAGATGCGTGTGCGGGTTTTCCGGGGCCTGACGGACGGCCCCGGTGAGAACGTCGACGCCTTCGGCGGCCTCGCCGGTCGTGACCAGGCCCTTGCCCAGGTTGAGGCGTGCGGTGAGGCTGTCGGGGCGCAGTCTCAGTGCTTCGCGGTAGGCCTCGATGGCCGCGCCTTGCGCGCCCTTGCTCATGCGCAGGCTGCCGAGGTTGTTCCAGGCCTCGGCATCATCGGGATGGCGTTCCACGATCTGCTCGAAGATCCGTTCCGCGACGTCGCGGTTGCCCCGCTGGAGTTCGAGGCTCCCGAGCAGGTTGCGGGCAGGGCCATGGTCCGGCGCCCGTTCGAGGGCGTCGTGACAGGCCGAGACGGCCTTGTCGACTTCAGCGAGACCCTGGAAGGCGAGTGCCCGCTGGAAGCTCGCCTGGGCGCGTTGTGCGCCATTGGGGCCGAGGCTCGCCTTCTTCAGGGGCTGGAGCGCGGCCCTGAAGTCGCCCCGGCGGACGAGCAGGGTGCCCTTTTCCAGTTGCAGTCCGGCCTCGTCCGGCCGCAGCGCGATGGCGCGGTCGATGAGGGACAGGCCGTCATCCAGCTTGCCGGCCCGGGCCTTGGCCATGCCCGCGAGTTGAAGTACCCGCACGTCCGTGGGGTGCTTGGGCAGCAACCCCTCGCAGAGTCGCTCGGCCTGGTCGAAACGCCCGGCGTGAAAGGCTCTCAGGGCATTTTGAAGGGCTTGTCGGTCCGGATTCGTGGCCACGGTGGTCTCCTGGGCTTGCAGGCGGAAGACCTTCGCATTTTGCATTCGGTTGCGCAATCCGGGGCGGGGTGGTTTCATGAGGTCCCACAATGACCCGGGTCGGGAACGGGATGGCCCGGGCCCGAACGAAGGGATCTCGATGCGTTATCCGTTTCTGGCCTTCCTCGCTCTGCTGATCTCGGCGGCGGTGACCATCGTCCTGGTCGTCGCGGCCTACGGTGACGTTTCCCGTTATGCCGAGCATTACGAGTCGGTCGTCCCGGGTTCGGAGCTGCAGGTCGTCAACGGCCGCGGCGAGTCCGTCGACGGCATCCTCTGGCTCCGCGCCGCGCCGTTTTCCGGCAACCCCGCCGCACTCGCGGCCACGCCCGCGGTTCGGCAGGACGCGGGCGCAGTGGCGCGGATCCGTGTCGACATGGCGGCGGCCGAGCATGCGGAGCGGAGCTTTCTCGTCTGGACGCGGTCGGATTCACCCCGACAGGTGCGACGCCATCGCTTGCAGCCGGTGGATGGCACGGCACTCCTTAGGATGGACACGGTCGAGGGCTGGCAGGGCGTGGTTACCCGTGTGGGCATTCTGGTCCAGGGCCTGGATGCGCGTGTCGGCGTGAACGAACTGGCCTTCCAGCCCGCGCCGCCGGGCTCATGGCGCGACCGGCTGGCGGCAGCCTGGTCGGAGTGGCGCATGGCCGAGGGCTGGAGTGCCCATGCCATCAACTACATTGCCGGCGGTCGCCCGGATGGCCTCGTCTCGGCCACCACGGCCACGGCACTCTGGTTGCTGCTGGCGCTGGCCCTGTACGCGCTGCTGGTGCGGCTCTCCCCGCGGGCTCATGCCGGCCTGGCCCCGCGGGTCGGCCTGGCGGTGGTCGTCCTCGTCCCCTGGGTGTCGCTCGATGCGCGCTGGGCCTGGGACCTGGCGCGCCAGAACCTCGACACGGTGCAGTCCTTCGCCGGGGTGGCCGTGGCCGACCGCTCCCAGGGACCGCGGGACCGGGAGGTCATGGCCTTCGCCCGGGAGGTCCGCAGCATCCTCCCGGCGGATGCCCGCGTGGTGCTCAGCAGCCGCCGGGGCGTATCCAGCGATCGCTATCGGGCCCGGCGCCTCGCCTACCATCTCCGCCCGCTCAACGTCCTCCCGGTGTGGAACCATCGCGCCATCATCCGCGAGGGCAACATGACCGACGTCGACTACGTGATCTTTCTCAAGCCGCTCGGGGATGCGCTTCGGCCCGTCGGCCGGGAGGGCCATCTTGCCTGGCGGGGTGGGCGAGTACCGGTTCCGGGCGAAGTCGTGCTCGAGACCGACGTGGGCTATCTCGTGACCCTGGGCCCGGGGGCGACGCGATGAGCTTGCTGCTGGCCATGCTCGCGATCGTCGCGCCCTGGGCCGTCGCCATGACCGTCACGCGTCGGCTGTGGGATTTTGACCGGGCGGGGGCCGTCTGGGCGTGGGCCGGCTATGGCTTCGTCCTGGGGATGCTGCTGCTGACGCTGTTGATGCGGCTGTCCCAGGGGCTGGGCATGGGGCTGAGCGTGACGTTCGTGGCCTCGGCCCTGGCGGTCTCGGCCGTCGCGGGCCTGGTCCTCGACCGCAACGGGGCCCTTTTTGCCGCCGCCGGCGGCCCGCCGTCACGCTGGACCCGCCTGGCGATCGGCCTTTTGCTCGCCTGGCTGGTGCTGAGGGCGGGCATGCTCGGCTGGGAGGTCTTCTGGCGCCCGGTCTACCCGTGGGACGCCTGGATCTCCTGGGCGGTCAAGGCCAGGACCTTCTTCGCCGAGCAGGCGATCGTTCCCTTCGTCTCGCCCGCCACCTGGCGCGAAGCCTCGGTGCCGGGGGCCTTCACGGCCCATGGCTTCGAATACCCGATCATGGTGCCGTTGATCCAGGCCTGGACCGCGCTGGTGATGGGACAGTGGCACGAGGCCTGGGTGAACGTGGCCTGGTGGTTCGCTTTCGTTGCCCTGTGCATGGCGATCTCTGGCCAGTTGCGGCTCTGGGGCCTCGGTGCGGGCACCAGCCTGCTGGCGGCCACGCTGGTGGGCACGCTGCCGATGCTCGACACCCACGTCGCCCTGGCGGGTTACGCCGATCTCTGGATCGGGCTGTATTTCACCCTGGCCTTCCTGGCGCTCGTTCGCTGGCAGCAGGACGGTGATCGGCGCCAGATGCTCCTGTTCCTTCTTGTCGTGGTTGCCCTGCCCATGCTCAAGGAGCCCGGTATGCTCAGCCTGGCGCTGCTTCTGTTGCCGGCCCTGCTCTGGAGCCTGTCGCCGCGCTGGGCCTGGGCCCTGGTGGGCACCGGCGTGCTGGCGCTGGTGGGAGGCTGGGCCACGCAGTTGCGCTTCGAACTGCCGGGGCTGGGGATGGTGGCCTTCGACGGTGCCACGCTGGCATTGCCCAACGGCTGGGTGATCGGCGCACCCGAGTCCGTCTGGCGGCCGCTCTGGAGGGCGACCATGGTGATGGACAACTGGCATCTGCTGGTGCCGCTCGTGGCGGCGGCCATGGTAATCGTGCCCTGGCGCATGGGCCGCATTCCGCGAGCCGGGTTGTTGCTGTTCGTGGTCGCCGAGACGGCGGTGATCTACTGGACCGTGTTCGCCTCGCCCGCGGTGGCCCAGCATATCCACAGCATGACCGTGACCAACCGGGCGATGCTGCATTTCCTTCCGGTCTGGTTGCTGGTGGCGACGATGGTGCTGTTCGTTGCGACGCCCCCGGGGGAGCGTGAGCCGGCGAGGGCGGCCGGGCCATGAGGTCCTCGTCCGGGCAGTACTACATCGCGCTCGATCACGTGCGGGCGCTGGCCGCGCTGATGGTCTTCTCCTGGCACTTCATCCATGCCGGCGAGGGCCATCTGGCCGAACCGCCGGCCTTTCCCCTGTCGCTTCTGGCCGAGGGACATACCGGTGTGGCGCTGTTCATGACGCTCTCGGGCTACGTGTTCGCCAAGCTCCTCGACGGGCGACGGATCCGCTATCTGCCATTCCTCTGGAACCGGGCGATTCGCCTGTTTCCCCTCCTGGTGGTGGTCTTCCTGCTGGTGGGCCTCGAGCGCTATCTCCAGGGGGAGGACCTGCGGAACTACCTGCACGCCCTCGCCCTGGGCTTCTGGTACCCCTCCTGGCCCAATGGCGGCTGGTCGATCACCGTCGAGCTGCACTACTACGCGCTGCTGCCGTTGCTGCTGGCGCTCATGCGGGTGTCGCCGCTGATCCTGGCCGCGGCCCTGCTGGGGGCACTGGCCTTGCGGACCGGCCTGTTTCTCGGTGACGGCGAGGTGCAGGGGCTGGCCTACTGGACGCTGGTGGGGCGCGTCGACCAGTTCCTGCTGGGCATGCTCGGTTACCACTTTTCTGGCTGGATTCGCGGTCGGCATGGCCTGGCGACGGTTGCGGCCCTCGGCTTTGCCGGCTTCTACTGGGTGTTCGACTGGATGGGTGGCTTCTACACCAACCCCGGCTATCCTTCGCCAAGCCCCATCTGGATCATCCTGCCGATGGTCGAGGGTCTCGCCTACGCGACGCTGATCGCGTGGTATGATCGGTCCTTCGAGCACCGGCAGGGGGCCGTGTCGAGCTTCATCGGCCGTGTGGGGGCGAGTTCGTACTCCATCTACCTGCTGCATTTTTTTGTCGTTTTCCGCTTGTCGGAATACCTTCACCGGCATTTCCTGGACCTGTCCAACACCGCCCTGGCGATCGGCGTGTCACTGCTCGCATTCGGGGTCATGATCCCCATCGGCTGGCTGAGCTTTCGATTCGTGGAGACGCCGCTGTTGCGTTATCGTCTGCGCTACACGCGGTGAGGCCCGGGTTTCGGGGCCCGCGCGCCAGCGGCCCGACAAGGCATTGGGGCAGATTCCCGGCATTGGTAGCCATGCAAGAAACTGGGCGATTCATCACTTCGACATTCGTCGGCCACGGGGCATCCCGGCAACGGCCGCCCTCCGATCCCCGTGTTGCCCTTGACGGGCGGAGCGGGGTTCGTGGGTTTCCGGCTGGCGCCCGCACCCTTCGGGGGAGCGCGTAGCGCGATGGCAAGCTCGAAAATGGCGCATGATCGTGGCGACGTCGGGCCTGCCCGCATCCTGCAGGTGGTCGAGGTCGACGTTGGTGATGCGCCACCCCGTGTTCCCGGCACACCCGCGCCTGCAGCGGCGGTCGAGACCCTGTCTTGGCGGTTCGCCTTCACGTCCGCGCCTTCGCCCACCGGCCTCGACGCCTGGCCGGCCGGGGACGGCGCGGCGGTGGACGTGTGGGTCAGCGAGCAGGCCCGGCCGATCGCCGGCGGTTTCGAGCGCCAGGCCCTCAACCGGGACTTCGCCCGGGCGGTGCTCCGCCATCGGCCCGACGCGGTGGTCATTGCCGGTCTCTTCGGTTGCACGGTCGACCTCCCGCGCATCGCCGACCTGCTGGGTGTGCAGGCCTTCGTTTTCCAGGACGAGCCGCTGGCGGCGATCGAGCGCGAGGACGACCGTGCCTGGGTGGAGGACGCGCTGGCCCGCTGCGCGGCCGTGGCACTGCCCGAGGCGGAGGCCGGTCGCTGGCTTTCGGGAGGGCGTGCCGACGCGCGCCGGCTCTCGCCGGAGGCGTTCGCGGAGGCCCTGCCGGCCCGGTTGGTCGCTCGTGGCCAGCGGCGGGCCTTCGATTATGCGGCCTACGAGTTCTGTTCCCGGGACCATCCCCTGCTGATGCGCATGCAGGCGCCCGACGTGCGCCATTTCCGCGGCTGCCGGCGCGTGCTCGACCTGGGTTGCGGGGCCGGGATCTTTCTCGACCTGCTGCGCCGGGAGGGCATCCCTGCCGAGGGCGTCGAGCGGGCCCCGGAGATCGCCGATTACGGCCGCGGGATGGGCCTGGCGATCCGCACGGCCGACGCGCTGGAGTTCATCGGCGGCGTGGAGGCCGGCTTCGACGGCATCTACTGCGGGCATTTCGTCGAGCACCTGCCCTTCGATGCCGTGCAGCGGCTGATCGAGTCCCTCGCCCGGGCCCTCGAGCCCGGCGGGGTGCTGGTGCTGGTCTTTCCCGACCCCGAGTCCATCCGTTCCCAGTTGCTGGGTTTCTGGCGCGATCCCGAGCACGTGCGTTTCTACCACCCGGAGCTGATCGAGTCCGTCGCCCTGGCCTGCGGCCTGCAGTGCGAGTGGTCGAGTCACGATGCCCAGCCCCACGAGGTGCACCCGTTTGCCGAGCGGCCGCCGGCGCTGCCTGCCATGCCCGCCCTGCCGGCTGCACCCCCCGGGGCCGGATCCGGACAGGGCCGCTGGACCCGCCTGCTGCGCCGGCTGGGGATCGCCTCGCGCGACGAGGTCGAGCGCCGCGAGGCCGCCTGGCGGGAATGGGCCACGGCGATGAATGCCGCCGTCGCCGCGCGTGACGCGGCCATCGGCAATCTCGCCGGGCGTACCGACAGCCTCTGGGCGGTGAACGCCACCTGGGCCTGGAACGACAACGTTACCCTCCGGCTGCGCAAGCCCGCCGAATGAACACGCAAGCGTCTTCCAGGCACGGCGGCGTGATCGACGTCATCGTGCCCGTCTACCGCGATTTCCCGGCTACCCGCCGCTGCCTGGAGTCGGTGCTGGCCAGCCGCGAGCACTGCCGCGAGGCTTTCGAGATCGTGGTCATCGACGACGCTTCGCCCGAGCCGGCGCTTTCCCGCTGGCTGGGCGGGCTCGCCGAGACCGGTGCCGTGACACTGCGGGTGAACGCCGAGAACCGCGGTTTCGTGCACTCGGTCAATGTCGGCATGGCCCTGCATCCCGGCCGGGACGTGGTCCTGCTCAACAGCGACACCGAGGTGGCCAACGACTGGCTCGACCGCCTGGCGGCGGCCGCCCGCCGCTCGCCGCGTACCGGCACGGTCACGCCGTTTTCCAACAACGCCACCATCTGTTCCTACCCCTTCGATGGCTGGGAAGGCGGCGTGCCCGGCGGGCTGGGGCTGGCGGGTCTCGACCGGCTGTTCGCCCGCACCCTGGCCGGGCGCACGGCGGTGATTCCCACCGCCGTCGGCTCCTGCATGTTCATCCGCCGGGCGTGCCTGGAGGCCGTGGGCGGCTTCGACGAGGCCGCCTTCGGCCGCGGTTACGGCGAGGAGAACGACTTTTCCCGGCGCGCCGTGCGCGCCGGCTGGGACAATCGCCTGGCGGCCGACGTCTTCGTCTTCCATGCCGGCGGCGCGAGTTTCGGCGAGGCCCGTTTCGGGCTCCAGGCCGACGGCATGAGTGCCCTGGAGCGTCGCCACCCGGATTATCGCTACCACGTAAAACGCTTCGTCGAGGCGGACCCCCTGCGCCCGCTGCGCAATGCCATCGACCGGGCCCGCCTCGACCCGGGGGGCGAGGAGGCCCGGGCGGTGCGCGACGAGTGGCGCCAGCGCCACCGGCTCGAGGGGCGCGACTTCGGTCCCGAGGCGGTCCAGCTCCACGTCGGTCACGGCTGGGGTGGAGGCATCGAGGGCTGGGTCCAGGGTTTCTGCCGGGCCGACGCGCATCGGCGCAACCTGGTGCTGCGTTCGCGCACCGACCGCAACGCCGCCGGGTTCTGCCTCGAACTCCTCGAGCCCGCCCGGGGGCCCGAACCGCTGATGCGCTGGACGCTGGCCACGCCGATTCGCGCCACCGACCCCGACAACCCGGAATACGCCGCGATCCTGCGGGCCATCCGCCTGGAGTTCGACGTCGGCGCGGTCATCGTCTCCTCGCTGATCGGGCATTCCCTGGAGGTCCTGCGCACGGGCCTGCCGACGATGGTGGTCCTGCACGACCTCTACCCCTTCTGCCCGGCCCTGTTCGCCCACGTCGACGGCCACGAGTGCTCGCGCTGCGAGCTGGCCGACCTGGCGCGCTGCCACACCGCCAACCCC
>JAAZVP010000081.1 GCA_018623495.1 Halothiobacillus sp.
CGCGACCGGGAGGTCGCTCCCACGGGCCGGGGATTCGTGCGGAGGTGGCCCAGGGGCTGATCGAGAACGACCCGGTGCAGGCCCGATCAGGCCCATCGGTTAAGGCCGACACGGGCCCACTGGAGTGGGAGCGGCGTCCTCGCCGCGAAGCTTCCAGGGCATCGACCCGTCGCCCCGGTTCGCGACCGGGAGGTCGCTCCCACGGGCCGGGGATTCGTGCGGAGGAAGCCCAGGGGCTGACCGAGAGGGACCCTGTGCAGGCCCGACAAGGCCCCTCAGTAGCGGCCGACACGGGCCCGCCGGCAGTGGGAGCGGCGTCCCCGCCGCGAATCTTCCAGGGTGTCGGCCCGTCGCCCCGGTTCGCGACCGGGAGGTCGCTCCCACGGGCCCGGGGATTCGTGCGGAGGTGCCCCGGGGGCTGATCGAGAGAGACCCGGTGCAGGCCCGATCAAGCCCCTCGGTAGCCGCCGGCACGGGCCCGCCGGTGTGGGAGCGGCGTCCTCTCCGCGAATCCGCCAGGGCATCGGCCCGTCGCCCCGGTTCGCGACCGGGAGGTCGCTCCCACGGGCCGGGGATTCGTGCGGAGGAAGCCCAGGGGCTGATCGAGAGGGACCCGGTGCAGGCCCGATCAAGCCCCTCGGTAGCGGCCGACACGGGCCCGCCGGCAGTGGGAGCGGCGTCCTCGCCGCGAATCCGCCAGGGCATCGGCCCGTCGCCCCGGTTCGCGACCGGGAGGTCGCTCCCACGAGCCCGGGGATTCGTGCGGAGGTGCCCCAGGGGCTGATCGAGAGAGACCCGGTGCAGGCCCGATCAAGCCCCTCGGTAGCCGCCGGCACGGGCCCGCCGGTGTGGGAGCGGCGTCCTCGCCGCGAATCTTCCAGGGTGTCGGCCCGTCGCCCCGGTTCGCGACCGGGAGGTCGCTCCCACGGGCCGGGGATTCGTGCCGAGGTGCCCCCGGGGCCCCTACGCCCTGCCTCCCGGATCGGCCGTTCCGGCTCAGACCACCAACGGCGGCTCGTCGAGGGCCGCGGCCTGCTCGCGGAGTTCGAGGATGTGGCTTTCCCAGTAGCGCTCCTCGGCGAACCAGGGAAAGGCGCGGGGAAAGGCGGGATCATCCCACCGGCGGGCCAGCCAGCCGGCGAAGTGCATCATGCGCAGGGTGCGCAGGGCCTCCACCAGGTGCAGCTCCCGGCGGTCGAAGTCGCGGAAGGTCTCGTAGGCCTCGACCAGCGTGGAGACCTGGAGGTTGCGCTCGGCGCGCTCGCCGGAGAGCAGCATCCACAGGTCCTGGACCGCCGGGGCCATACGGGTGTCGTCCAGGTCGACGAAATGCGGGCCGTCGTCGGTCCAGAGCACGTTGCCCGGGTGACAGTCCCCGTGCACGCGGATGAAGGCCACGTCCCCGGCCCGCTCCCAGGCCTTTTCGATGCGCTCGAGCACGTCGTCCACCAGGGTCCGGTAGGCGTTCTCCAGGGCACCGGGGATCCAGCCCGACTCCAGCACGTATCGCGACGGCTCGACGCCGAAGGTCTGGATGTCCAGGCGGGGGCGGTGCGCGAAGGCCTCCGTCCCGCCCACGGCATGCAGGCGGCCGAGGAACCGGCCCATCCATTCCAGGTTGTCCGGGTCGGCGAACTCCGGGGCCCGGCCGCCCTGGCGGGGAAACAGGGCGAAGCGGTAGTCGCGGTAGCGGTGCAGCGTCTCGCCGCCGATCGCCAGCGGCGCGACCACCGGGACCTCGGCCTCCACCAGCTCGTGGGAAAAGGCATGTTCCTCGCCAATGGCGGCATCCGACCAGCGCCCCGGGCGGTAGAACTTGGCGATCACCGGCGTGGCATCCTCGATACCCACCTGGTAGACGCGGTTCTCGAAGCTGTTCAACGCCAGCAACCGGCCGTCGGGCAACAGGCCCAGGCTCTCCACGGCGTCGAGAAGCAGGTCGGGGGTGAGGGCATCGAAGGGGTGGCTCGTGGTCATGCTGCTCCGCTTTCCGGTGGATGAATGGAGGCGGCGGGATCTCCCGCGGCCGCAGCCAGACCACACTACCATCCCGGGAAACGCCGGGCCGCCGACGGGCGACGTCTCCCCCGGCCGGCATGCGCGGCCCTGCCCGCGCCCATCGAGCCCGGGGATCAGCCGGCGAAGCGCTGCTCCAGGTAGGCCCAGGTGGCGAGCACGCCCATGGCCTCGCCGCCCTTGGGCCGGCCCGGCCGCTCGCGGTTGTTCCAGGCCATGATGTCGAAATGGACCCAGTCGGCCGATTCGCCCACGAAGTGGCGGAGGAAGAGCCCGGCGGTGATGGCTCCCCCGAAGGGCCCGGGGCCGGAATTGACCAGGTCGGCGATGTCGCTGTCGAGCTCGTGGGCATAGCCCCCGTGCAGCGGCAGCTGCCAGACGGTCTCGCCCATCGCCTCGCCGGCCGCCATCAGCGCCCGGGCCGTCGTGTCGCGGTTGGCGAAGAACGCCGGAACCTCGGTGCCCAGGGCCACGCGTGCGGCACCGGTAAGGGTGGCGAAGTCCACCAGCAGGTCGGGTTCGGCCTCCATGGCCCGGGTCAGGGCATCGGCCAGGACCAGGCGGCCCTCGGCGTCGGTGTTGTCGATCTCCACGGTGTCGCCCTTGCGCGAGGCGAGCACGTCGCCGGGGCGAAAGGCCGACCCGGAGATGGCGTTCTCGGCCGCCGGGATCAGCACCTGCAGGCGCACCGGCAGCGCGTGTGCCATCACCAGCCGGGCCAGGCCCAGCACGTGGGCCGCCCCGCCCATGTCCTTCTTCATCAGGCGCATGTTGCTGCCCGGCTTGATGTTGAGCCCGCCGGTGTCGAAGCTGATGCCCTTGCCCACCAGGGTCAGCCGGGGATCGGTCTCCCGGCCCCACTCGATCTCGATCAGCCGCGGCTCGGCGGCCGCCGCCCGGCCCACGCCGTGGATCAGGGGGTAGTTGTCCGCCAGCAGCGCGTCGCCGGCGGTCTCGCGCCAGCGGGCGCCGAACTCCTCGGCCAGTGCGCGGGCCGCCTGGCCGATGGCCGCGGGGGTCAGGTCGCCGGCCGGGGTATTGATCAGGTCGCGGACCAGGTGGACGGCGCGCACCCGCTCTTCTGCGGCCGCCATGTCGGCCTCCAGGCACAGTCGTGCCCGCCCGCCCTCGCGGGCCTTGTAGCGGCCGAAACGGTAGGCGCCGAGGCCCCAGCCCAGGGCGGCCCACTGCCGCCGTTCGCCGGCTTCGACACCGTCGAGCCGGTAGTCACCCTCGGGGAGCCGGCCGACCAGGCCGCCGAAGGCCCAGTAGTCGTCGGCATCGGTCTGCCCCACCAGCACCCGCTCGACGCCACCGTCATCGGCGGGCACGAGACAGTGCGTCCCGGCCCGCCCCCGGAAACCGGAGGCTTCCAGCCAGCGGCGCACGCGTTCGCTCTGCGCACCGGCCCAGGCCTCCAGGCCGGACTCGGTGACGGGGGTGACGGGAACGGCATCGGCGCATTCGGGGCCGGCGAAGCAATCCAGCATGACCATGCTCCATGACAACGGACTGAGGGACGAAAGGCCGCATTGTAACCGAGTCCGCCGATGGCACATGACCGAGCCAGCGACTAGGTTTTATCCAGGGCCCTCGGCCGGGCCGGGCATCCGGTCGGCTCGGCGGGCCGAGGCAAACGGCGCATCGAGGAGGCTGCCATGGCGAGTCTGCGTGACCACTTCCACTTCGGGGAGCGGGTGGAGGGCTTTGATGTCCGGGTGATCAACGAGCGCGAGGCGCGCGCGGCGGCGGGCATCCTGTTCTTCTTCGCCTTCCTCGCGTTCATGCACGCCTGGCTGACGGGCGACTTCCTGTACGAGCGGCTGATGATCATCGGCTTTCTGATCGAGCTCTTCGTCCGGGTGGCGATCAATCCGCGCTACGCCCCGGTGATGATCCTGGCCCGCTGGATCGTGCGCAACCAGCGCGTGGAGTACGTGGGCGCGCCCCAGAAGCGCGTGGCGTGGAGCCTCGGACTGGCCATCGCCGTGTTCATGTACTGGCTGGTGATGATCGAGAACAACCTCTCCACCCTCAACCTGGCCGGCTGCCTGGTCTGCGTGACCTTCGTCTACTTCGAGTCGGCCTTCGGCATCTGCCTGGGCTGCTGGCTCTACAACAGGCTCGCCGGCAAGCGCGCCGAGCTCTGTCCCGGCGGTACCTGCGAGATCCGCCGGCGGGAGCCCATCCAGCGCATCGGCCCCGTCCAGTGGATCGTCGCGGCGGCCTTCATCGCCTTCATCATCGCCATCCCCACGCTGAACCTGTGGAACATCCAGGACCGCAACATGGCCACCTGGGAGAACTTCGAGGAGATGGACTGGGAGTCGATGGAGCAGTGAGCCCCACCCCGGGGTCAGCCTCCCCGGTCCAGCTCATCCAGCAGGACGTTCCAGGCACCCCGGTAGTCGAAGGCGGAGACCGGCTCCCGGATGGCCTCGTCGTCCACAGGACCGGGATTGGGCAGCAGGTTGCCGCGCTTGCTCATCAGGGCGAGCAGGCGCGGGCTGCGGGGATCGGGACCGCGACCCACCACCGCGGCGATGCGCCCGTCCTCCAGGCGGACGAAGGTCCCCGGAGGATGGATCCCCAGGACGCGGATGAGCCGGTCGGTCAGGCCCTCGTCCACCTGCCTGCCCCGCTCTCGGAACAGCGTTCCCAACCCCACCCGGCTGAGCATCGCGTCGCGGTAGGGGCGCGGCCGGATCATCGCGCTGTACATGTCGGCGATGGCGAGCATGCGGGCGAAGGGCGAGATCTGCTGCCCACCGAGCCTGCGCGGGTAGCCCGAGCCGTCCATGCGCTCGTGGTGCTCGCGCACCGCGCGCAGCACCTGGGCGTCCCGCACGCCGTGGCGCTCGAGCAGGGACACGCTGCGCAGGGGGTGCTGTTCCACCTGGCTCTGCAGCTCTGGCGTAAGAGGCCCCGATCGATGGTCGAGCTCGCGGCGATAGTCGTACATGCCGATGTCATGCGTGATCGCGGCGATCACCAGGGCCTCGCGGCGATGGCCCGTGGCGCACAGGTCCTGGGCCAGCAGGTCGGCCAGCAGGGCCACGTGCAGGGGCTGGTCGACGGCGTACTCGTCGGTGAGAAACAGGTGCAACCCGATCAGGGCGGCATCGGTATCCTCGCCCCACAGGGCCTGGAGCTCGGCGGCCAGCTGGCGCAATCGCTCCCACTGGTCCGAGGGCGTCTCCGACTCCAGGGCCCGGAACAGGGATTTCAGCCGGTCGCGCACGTCCAACAGCCGGCCGATGATCTGCGAGGGCTGGCGTCGTGTTCTAGCCATGGCCACCCCCGGCACCTTCAAGGGCGCCGGCGCTGTTCGCGGTCGATGCCGGTTGCCGCATCCGCTCTCTCCTCGGGAGGATCCTGCCTCCCGGCGAGCTTACCAAACCCCGGCACGACCCAGTCATCCGCGCACGAAAAAGGCCGCATCCGGGGATGCGGCCTGGCCGGTAACCGCTCGGCGTGGGGCAATCAGTCGGCCTTGTGGGAGACCGCCTTGTTGCCGCGCAGAGTCCACTCGTGCATGGAGCCGTCGTAGAGCTGGGCCTCGTCGTTGCCGAGGATCTCGTGCATGATGAACCAGCCGCCGGAGGCGAGGTTGCCGCTGTTGCAGACGGTGATGGTGGGCAAGCTCGGGTCGATGCCCATGCTCGCCATCATCTTGCGGTAATCCTCGGCCGGCAGGAACTCGGCACCGCTGCCCGCCTCGGTGAGCAGGTCGTTGGGGTAGTTCTTGGCCCCGGCGATGTGGCCTTCGTCGTAGACATAGGACTTGGTGTAGACGCCCATGTACTGGGACGGCGCGCGGGTATCCATGATCTGGTAACCGCTGGAGAGCGCGTCGCGGGTCTCGCCGGTGGTGGCGAGGATCTCGTCGCGCTCGGCGGTGGCGGTCCAGTCACCGGCGTCCGCGGAACCCATGCCGGTCTCCCAGTCCCGACCCTCGGCCAGCCACTTGGAGGTACCGCCGTTGAGGATGGCGATGTTGTCCGCACCGTAGTACTTCATCTGCCAGTACAGGCGGGTCGCCAGGGTCACCTCGCCACCGCCGAAGCCCATCGGCGAGAGCACCACGGCGTCATCCGAGTCGATGCCCCAGGACTGCATCATCTTCTCGAAATCGGCCTTCGCCGGGACCATCTTCTTGACGGTTTCGCCGTCGATCTCGCGGCTGGCACGGACTTCCTTGCCGTCGATCACCAGGGCACCCGCGATGCGACCACCGACGCGGACCAGCTGGCGCTCGCCCTTGTCGTTCTTGACGTACTTGGGCGCCACGTTGGCGGACTTGGTGGGGTGGCGAACGTCCAGGACGACCAGGTCGTCGTCGCCCAGGTGGCTGGCCAGCCACTCGGAGTCCACCAGCGGACCGGGAACGTCCAGCGCCATGGCACTGGAGCTGGCCATCATCGCCGCGCCGGCGAAGAGTGCTTTCAATCTCATGATCGGAACCTCCATTTTCTTCCGTTGACAGAGCAGGACCGGCCGTCCGGACCTGCCGTAGACGTCCAGCCGGACGTCAGCCCGCATCCCGGCCCCCGGCCCATGCCGGGAGCCGGGGATTGCGAATCACTGCATTGACCGTTTTTCCGCCAGGGTCGCCTCCAGCCCCTGGACCTGCTCGGCGACCGACACGCGCATCTCCGAGGTCACGTTGAGCCCGCGATCCTCGTGGACATTCCGGCCCGGATGCGCCGCCGCGTACTCGGCCACCCGCTCGTCACGGGCCCGAACCAGCGCGCGGATCTGTGGCCGGAACAGCGTGACCACGGCGCTGACCCAGCGGTTCAGGGGCCAGGACGGCCGCGCATGATCGACGCGAAAGTGCTCGAGCATCGCCTCCACGGCCGTGGCCGGGTACCAGGTCTCCGCCGTCACCCAGCGATTGGTGGTGAACAGGCGAAACACCTGGCCATGGGCGTCCACGGAAATCCCCGCGAGGTGGGCGACCAGCTCCCCCGGATTGCCCGGTTCGACGAAGTCGTCCAGCGGTACCGGTGCCACGTCCAGCCCCACCCCGGCCGGCCGCAGGAAGGTGTGGAAATGACCGTGTTCACCGTCGACACGCTCCTCGGCCACGTGGGTGTGGTAGTAGAACTGGCTCTGGCTGCGGGGATCGAAGACATCACCCCGCGGATAATGGGACCAGGGCTCGAAGGCCTGCTCACCCCGCAGGGCCTCGGTGACCACGTTGTCCCCGGTGTTGGCCAGTACCCGCTGGCATTCCAGCAGGTCCGCCGCGGCCGCGTACATCGCCTCGAGCTCGGCGGTTGCCAGGGCATCGAGCGGCGTCACGGCCGAAGCCGCGAGCCGCCGGGGCGTTGCAACCGGGGAACCGCCCGTGGACATGCCGGTGGCCGACGTCACCATCCGCTCCCGCCGGCCGGGTCAGGAGCCCGGGGCGCAGGGATTGGCGGGTGCACAGGGATTGCCGCCGCCGTAGCCACCGCCCGGCGCGCAGGGATTGCCCGGGGCACAGGGATTGCCGCCGCCGTAGCCACCACCCGGCGCACAGGGATTGCCCGGGGCACACGGGTTGCCGCCGCCGTAGCCACCACCCGGCGCACAGGGATTGCCCGGGGCGCACGGGTTGCCGCCACCGTAGCCACCGCCCGGCGCACAGGGATTGCCCGGGGCACAGGGATTGCCGCCGCCGTAGCCA
>JAAZVP010000032.1 GCA_018623495.1 Halothiobacillus sp.
CGAGCACAGCACCAACAAGAATCCTGATCGGGGGCTCGATTGCCAGGCTTTCTCAAGCGCAGGCCAACCAACCACCGCGTGGGCGTCCACCTCGACAAGCGGGGTGCCACCCTGGCCCCGGCGACCGGCCTGCGCGGTCCGCAGCCGCAACTGCGCGGCTGCCGCAGCACCGACGATCCCGCCACCCTGGCCGAGGAGGTCGACCGCCTGGGTGTGCGCAAGTGGCCCGCCCGCGTGATCCTGGGCACTGACGACTACCACGTGCTCCAGGTCACCCGCCCCGGGGTCCCCGACGCCGAGATGACCCAGGCGCTGCGCTGGCGCATCAACGACCTGGTCAGCGATCCCGTGGACGAGCTGGTGGTGGACTGGTTCGATCTCCCCGGGCAGAAGGCGCCCGCCGACGAGCAGGCGGTGATGGTGGTGGCCGCCCGGCGAGCGGCGGTCGTCGAGGCCCTCGAGCACGTCCGCCGGGCCGGCCTCAAGCCCGACAGCGTGGGCATCGTTCAGCTGGCCCTGCGCAACCTCATGCCCGTTGGCCCGGATGCGCGCCAGGGGATCGCCCTGCTGGTGCTCGGGCGCGAATCCAGCCTGATCAACCTCGGCCGCGGCGCCGGTCTCTACCTTTCCCGCGATGTGGAGATCGGCACGGTGGGTCTGAGGGCCGAGGCCGCCGACGCCCCCGGCGTGGTCCCCAACGTCTTCATGGACATCTCCCTGGAGATCCAGCGCTCGCTGGACTACTACGACGCCTACTTCTCCGACCCGCCCATGCGCCGGCTGTGGATCGCCGGGGCCGGTGGCGCGGTGATCCAGCGCCTCGCCGACTACCTCGACGAGAACCTCGCCCTGGATGCCCGCCTCCTCGACCCGGCTGAGCTGGGGGTCGGCATCGAGGCCGAGACCGCCCTCGACGACCGCTGCCTGGTGGCCCTCGGCGGGGCCCTCCACGGACGCCCGGAGGTGACGGAATGAGGCTCGACGTCGAGCTCTATCCGCCGGAGCTGCGCCGGCGATTCGTGCCCTTCGGCCTGTCCACCCTGGCCGGCCTGCTGGTCGCGATGGTCCTCATCCTGGCCCTGCTCTGGCAGCAGCTCGACGCCCGCCTGGCCGAGACCCGTGAACGGCTGCAGGGCGTCGAGGCCCGGGCCGCCGAACTCCAGGCGGAGATCGAGACCCTGCGCGGGCGCACCGCCGACGACGACCGGGTGGCGCGGCTGGAGGCGGCCATCGCCCGGGCGCGTACCGGCATCGACCAGCGCCGCGATCTGCTTGCCCACCTCGACCGCGGTGCGCGCATGGGCCGCTTCCAGCCAGGGCCCTACCTCGAGGGCCTGGCCCGCCAGGTGCAGGAGCCGCTGTGGCTGAATACCATCCGGGTGGGTGCCGAGGCCCGCACCATCGCCATCGAGGGGCATACCCTCGAACCGTCGGCCCTGCCGCGCCTGATCACCGACCTGGAGGCCGAGCCGGTCTTTCGTGGGCGCCAGTTCCGCCAGCTGCGCATGCAGCGCAACGAAGAGCGGCCCGGCTGGGTGGATTTCCATCTCACCACCGAGCCGGCGGGGGAGGATGCCGATGGCTGATGCCGTGATCCAGCGAATCCACCATCTCCGCCAGCGCCTCGAGGCCCTGCCCCTGCGCCAGCGCGTCCTGGCCGCCCTCGTGCCGCTGGTGCTGATCGGTGCCCTGGGGGACCTGCTGGTGCTCACGCCCCAGCGCGAGCGCATCGAGGCCCTCGAGACCCGGATCGAGGAGCAGCAGGCCCGCCTCGACGAGCTCGCCGCCGCCCGCGACCGGCTCGCCGAGGTGGTCGCCGCCAACCGGACCGATGCCCTGGAGGCCGAGCGGGCCCGCCTGGAAAGCCGCATCGACACCCTCGACGAGCGGCTGGAATCCGCGGCCACCGGGCTGGTCTCCCCGCGGGCGATGGCCACGGCCCTGCGCGGGCTGTTCGCGGATTCGCCGCTCACCCTCACGGCCCTGGAGGCGTCGGCCCCCGAGCGGTTGCGTCCCGACGGTGCCCCGGAGAGCGGCGAACCGGCGGAATCGGCACCGGCCGAGGACCTGCCGGTGCTCTACCGCCACCGTCTCACGCTCACCTTCGAGGGCCGGTTCGCCGACACGCTGCGCTACCTCGAGCGGGTCCGCGCCCGGGAGTGGGACTTCTACTGGGACGAGCTGACCATCGCCACCGACGAGTACCCGCGGGCGGTGGTCACCTGGAAACTCCACACCCTGAGTCTCGAGGAGGGCCTGATCGGTGTCTGAACCCCTCTCCCGGCCCGGTCTCCGCCGGCGGCCCCGGCGGGCATGGCCATCGCTCTTTTTCGCGGCGCTGGCCGGCCTGGCCGGCGCGCCGGCGCAGGCCCTGGACGATCCGCTGCGGCCACCGGACTTCCGTGCCGGCAATGGGGGCGTGGCGCCGCTGACACTCCCCGGCGAGCTGCGCCTGGGCATGATCGTGCACGGTCCCGGCCGCCGGGCGGCCGTGATCGGCGAGCATTTGTTGCAGGTCGGCGACCGCATCGAGGGCCTGGAGGTGGTGGCCATCGGCCGCGATCATGTCCGCCTCGCCCGGGGCGAACGCAGCCTGCGGCTGGAACTGCCCACCGCCCGCAGCGACTTCAAATCGAATTCCCGCGAGTCCGATACCCCATGACTGTCATGCACGCATCCACTGCCCTCCGCCCGTTGCTGTCGGTCGCCTTCACCGCCTCGCTGGTGCTGGGTGGCTGCGCCTCCATGGAGGCGCAACACCGGCAACACAGTGCCGACGTCGCCGGGGCGCTGGAGCGGCCCGCGGCGCCGGCCGCCGATGCCCCGACCGCCGCCTCGCCGGTGGCCCCGCCGCCCGACGTGGAGGCGGCGCTGCTGACCGAGGCCCCGGCCGCCGGGGGAGACGCGGGTGCCACCCGCTTCGACGTCACCGTCGACCAGGTCCCCGCGCGCCGCTTCTTCATGGGACTGGTGCGCGACACGCCCTACAACATGGTGGTCCACCCGGATGTCGACGGCACCGTCAGCCTGGAGCTCAAGGGCGTGACGGTGGACCAGGTGATGCAAACGGTGCGCCGGGTCTACGGCTACGAGTACGAGCGCACCGAGACCGGTTACCTGGTCCTGCCCCAGCAGCTCGAGTCGCGGATCTTCTCGGTGGACTATCTCAACGTCGATCGCAAGGGGGGTTCGGAGACCCGGGTGAGCTCCGGCCAGGTGACCCAGGGCGGCGGTGACAGCGACGACTCGGGTACCGACAGCGACGGCAACTTCCGCTCCTCCGGTGGCGACCGGGGCAAGGTGAGTGGTTCACGCGTGACCACCTCCACCCGTTCGGTGTTCTGGCACGAGCTCGAGGCCGCCACCCGGGCCCTGCTGGGCCTGTGCGTCAACGACGGCTGGCGGGGCGATGGCGGCAGCGCGCCCTCGGACTGCACCACCGAGGATGCCGGCGGTCGCAAGGTCGTGGTCAGCCCGCAGTCGGGCCTGCTGGTGGTGCGGGCCATGCCCGGCGAGCTGCGCGAGGTGGCCGATTTCCTCGGCCAGACCCAGGCGAGCATCCAGCGCCAGGTGATCCTCGAGGCCAAGATCGTCGAGGTGCGCCTGGACGAGGGCTTCCAGTCGGGCATCAACTGGGGCGGGCTGTTGTCCAGCGACAGCGGTGACCGCGCGGCGATGATCGGCCAGACCGGGGGTGGCCAGCTGCTGTCCGAGGGCCGATCCGGTATCTCCGGCGCCACCGGCGATCTCAATCCTGCCCAGTTCGATCCCATCGACGCCCTCGCCTCGCAGGCCTTCGGCGGGATGTTCTCCCTCTCGCTGGCCACCGAGGACTTCACCGCCTTTCTCGAGCTGCTCGAGACCCAGGGCGACGTGCACGTGCTCTCCAGCCCGCGGGTGGCCACGGTCAACAACCAGAAGGCGGTGATCAAGGTGGGCTCGGACGAGTTCTTCGTCACCGACGTCTCCTCCACCACGGTTACCGGCACCACGACCACCACCACCCCCGACATCGAGCTGACGCCGTTCTTCTCCGGCATCGCCCTGGACGTCACCCCGCAGATCGCCGCCGACCGCGAGGTCATCCTCCACATCCATCCCACCGTCAGCGAGGTGCGCGACCAGACCAAGGAGGTCACCGTCGGTGGCCAGACCCAGAACCTGCCCCTGGCGCTCTCCAGGGTGCGCGAATCCGACAGCATCGTGCGGGCACGCAACGGCCAGGTGGTGGTGATCGGCGGGCTGATGGAGACCGGCAGCGAGCGCAGCCGCGCCCAGACGCCGGCGCTGGGCGACGTGCCGGTGCTCGGCGAGCTCTTCCGGCACCGCGACGACCGCAGCTACAAGAGCGAGCTGGTGATCCTGCTGCGCCCGCTGGTGGTGACCGAAGACGGCGTTTGGGACGACTACGTGGAAGAGTCGCGCCGGCGCGTCGACGGCATGCGCCCCTGATCGCCATGGCCCGTTCCATGCCCGCCGCGATCTATCAGCAGCACTTCGGCCTGCACGAGCCGCCGTTCGGCATCACGCCGAACACCGGCTTCTTCTACGCCCACCCCGCCCACCGCCAGGCGCTGGATACCCTGCTGGTGGCCCTGCGTTCGGGCGAGGGCTTCGTCAAGGTCACCGGCGAGGTGGGCACCGGCAAGACCCTGCTCTGCCGGATGCTGCTCAACCACCTGCGGGAGGACTTCGTCACCGCCTGGATCCCCAACCCGCGCATGAGCGACCTGGGCCTCTGGACCGCCGTAGCCGACGAGCTGGAGATGCCCGCCGACGACCTTCCGGGCGAGGACGGCCGTGCCGGCTTCGACGAGAACCGCTTCCACAAGCGCCTCGGCGCCCACCTCGTGCGCCAGCATGCCCAGGGCCGGCCGGTGGTGCTGGTGATCGACGAGGCCCAGGCGCTGGGGGTGGAAGGGCTGGAGACGGTCCGGCTGCTCACCAACCTGGAGACCGAGCGGCGCAAGCTCCTGCAGGTGGTGCTCTTCGGCCAGCCCGAGCTGGACGCGCTGCTCCGGCGCGACGAGGCCCGCCAGCTGCGCCAGCGCATCACCTTCGCCCAGCGCCTGGAGCCGCTGTCGCGCCCGGCGGTGGCCGAGTACCTGGATCATCGCCTGCGCCGCGCCGGCTATGCCGGCAGCCAGCCCTTCACCCCCGGCGCCCTGCGCATCATCGCCCGGGCCTCGGGCGGCATTCCCCGGCTGGTGAACATCCTCGCGCACAAGTCGCTGATGCTCGCCTATGGCCGGGGTGGCCGGCGGGTCGACCGGCGCCTGGCCCGGCTGGCCGTGGCCGATACCGAGGGCGCCCGTCGTCCCGCCGCCCCGCTGCCCTGGTTGCTGGGGGGGCTGGCGGCCGTGGGCCTGGCCGCCGGCGCCTGGTGGGGGTGGCCGGCATGAGCGTGATCAACCGCATGCTCGAGGACCTGGAGCGCCGCGCCGGCCCGGGTCCCGGGACGGAGGCGGTCGCGGCCACGGCCGGTGCGGCAGGCCACCGTCCGGCCCGCGACCGCCTGCTGGTGGGGGGGTTGTCCATCGCCCTGGCCGTCGCCGTGGGCGCCGCGGTCTATGCCTGGACCGCCGGCGGGCCGGACGTGGCCGACGAGCCGGCAGCCAACCCGGACTCCGCCGTTTCCCGGGCCAGCGAGGCGGGCACGGGTTCCCGGCCGACGGCCACTGCATCCCCGCCCGCCCCGACGGAACCGGAGGCCGCCGGACTGCGCACGCTGGCCGCCGGCGAGCTGGACGTGACCCTCGGCGCAGATACCGTCGAGCTGGCCTTCTCCCCGGCCCTGCCCGCCGTACCCTCGGTCACCGCGCGGGGTGCCGCGCGCCGGGTCGGCCTCCCGGGGGTGGTCGTCGAAGGAACGCGGCTGGCGGGCCTGGCCGGGCACCCGGCGATCGACCGACTGGCGGTGGAGTCCCTCGATTCCGGTAGCCGGCTCTCGCTGGCGCCGGCCGAGGGTCGCTCCCTGGCCGTGGAAGCCGGTCGCCAACGGATCCGCCTGGTCTTCTCGCGGCCCGCCGGGGCCGCGTCCGAACCCATGGCGCCCGCCGAATCCTCGGCCCGACCCGACACCCCCGCCGGGACCGGCGACCCGCGGCCCGCGCGGCCGAAGGCGGCGCCGGCCGACCAGGCCCCGCTCCCGGTCGCGACCGGGGACGTCGACGCCAGGCGGATGCAGGCCCGGGACCGGGACGAGCCGGACCCGCCGGGGCCATCGGCGGCCGCCGACCCTTCGCCGCCGGCGGACGGCCCGGTCAAGACCGCGCCGGCCACCCCCGGGCTGCGCGAGCGCGTGCTCGAGCGGCTGCAGGTGGGCCGGCCGGCGGCCGCTCGCCCCCTGGTGGAGGCGGCGCTGGCAGAGAACCCGGATGATCCGCGCCTGCTGCGCCTGGCCGCCCGGGTGGAACTGGCCGCCGATGATCCCGGCGCGGCTTTGGAACGGCTGGCCACGATCGAGCGCCCCGAACCGGCCACCCTCGGCCTGCTGGGGCTGGCGGCGCGCCGGTCGGGTGACCTGCCGGCGGCGGTGGCGGCCTACGGCCGGGCCCTGCGCGACCGGCCCCGCCGGGCCGACTGGTGGATGGGACTGGCCATTGCCTATGATGGCCTGGCACGTCCCGGCGAGGCCGCCGAGGCCTACCGGCGGGCGCTGTCCGTCGACGACCTGCGGCCCGCGCTGGCCCGCTACGCCCGCCAGCGCCTGGCCGAGATCGGTACTGCCGGCCGTTGAACACGACTATCGCGGGAGGAGAGGAGTCCATGGCCCAAGCCGAACCCCGTCGCAAGATCCGTCTCGGCGACCTGCTGGTGGAGAGCGGCGCGATCACCCAGGAGCAGCTCAAGGAGGCGCTCCGGGAACAGAAGCAGTCCGGCCAGCGGCTGGGGCGCGCGCTGGTGGACCTGGGTTTCATCTCCGAACACCACCTGCTCGAGACCCTCGCCCGCCAGCTGAACATGCCGCTGATCGACCTGCGGCACTACCACTACGAGCCCGACGTGGTCCGTCGCCTGCCCGAGCGCCAGGCGCGGCGCTACCGGGCGATCCTGCTGGATGACGGCGACCAGGCCCTGGTGGGGCTGGCCGATCCCACCGACCTGTTCGCCACCGACGAGATCAGCGAGGTCCTGGGCAAGCGGGTCAAGCCCGCGGTGGTGCGCGAGGCCGACCTGCTGGACGTGTTCGACCGGGTCTACCGGCGCACCAGCCAGATCTCGAGCCTGGCCGAGGAGCTGGGCGAGGAACTCTCGGAGAGCGATTTCGACGTCGCCCAGCTCACCGGCGGCGAGGAGGTGGCCGATGCCCCGGTCATCCGCCTGCTGCAGAACCTGTTCGAGGATGCCGTGCAGATGAACGCCTCGGACATCCACATCGAGCCCGACGAGACCGTGCTCCGCATCCGCCAGCGCATCGACGGCGAGCTCCAGGAGCAGGTGATGAACGAGAAGCGCATCGCCCCGGCCGTGGTGCTGCGCCTGAAGCTGATGGCCGGGCTCGACATCTCGGAAAAGCGCCTGCCGCAGGACGGGCGTTTCAACATCCGGGTGCGCGGGCGTTCCATCGACGTGCGCCTCTCCACCATGCCCGTGCAATACGGCGAGTCGGTGGTCATGCGCCTGCTCGACCAGAGCGGCGACACCCTCACCCTCGACCACCTGGGCATGCCGGCGCCGATCCTGGAACGCTTCCGGCGCGTGCTGCGCCATCCCCACGGGGTGATCCTGGTCACCGGTCCCACCGGCTCGGGCAAGACCACCACGCTCTACGCCGCCCTCCAGGAGCTCAATCATCCGGAGAAGAAGATCATCACCGTCGAGGACCCGGTGGAATACCGCTTGCCACGGATCAACCAGGTGCAGGTCAAGGCGCGTATCGGCCTGACCTTCGCCAACGTCCTGCGCAGCGCCCTGCGCCAGGACCCCGACGTGGTCCTGGTGGGCGAGATGCGCGACCAGGAGACCGCCGAGATCGGCCTGCGCGCGGCAATGACCGGCCACCTCGTGCTCTCCACGCTGCATACCAACGATGCCGTCTCCACCGCCGCCCGGCTGCTGGACATGGGCGCCGAGGGCTACCTGGTGGCCGCCGCCCTGCGGGCGGTGATCGCCCAGCGGCTGGTGCGGCGCGTCTGCGACAACTGCGGCGAGGCCCACCAGCCCGACGAGCAGGAGCGGGCCTGGCTGCGGGGCCAGCGTCGCAACCCGGACATGTACGAATTCCGCGCGGGCCGGGGCTGCCCCAAGTGCAACAACACCGGCTACTCGGGGCGCATCGGCGTGTTCGAATACCTCGAGCCCACCGGGCACATGCTCGACGCGCTGCGACGCGAGGACGCCACCGGTTTCGTCCACGCGGTGCACCAGGACGAGAACTTCTTCCCCATGGTGGACAACGCCCTGGCCTACGCGGCCCGCGGCATGACCACCCTCCAGGAGGTCATCCGCATCGTCGGCGAACTCGAGGAGCTCGACCGGCGCGAGTGGGACGCGTCTTCCCAGGAGACCCTCGAGGCGAGCGAAGCGGATAGCTGATGCCCCAGTTCGACTACAAGGCCCGGCGCGGCGACGGCCGCCTGGTGGAGGGTACGCTGGAGGCCGCTTCCGAGAGCGGCGCCGCCCAGCAGCTCAGCCAGGCGGGCCACACCCCGGTGGAGGTGCGCCCCCACCGCCAGCAGGTGGATGTCATCGACGCCATCCGCCAGCGCCTCGACTGGGGCCGGCCGGGCATGACCGACATCATCCTCTTCACCCGCCAGATGCACGCCATCACCCGGGCCGGCATCCCCACCATCCAGGGGCTCACGCGCCTGGCGGCCTCCACGGCCAACCAGCACTTCGCCGAGACCATCCGCGACATCGTCGACGACCTGGAGAGCGGCCGGGACATGGCCGGTGCGCTGGCCCGCCACCCGCGCACCTTCTCCACGCTCTACATCAACATGGTGCGGGTGGGCGAGGAATCGGGCCGCCTGGACGAGGCCTTCTGGCGGCTGTTCCAGTACCTCGAGCGGGAAAAGCTGACCATCGACCGGGTCAAGTCGGCGATGCGCTATCCCACCATCGTGATCATCGCCGTGGCGGTGGCCATCGGCGTGCTCACGGTGTTCGTGATCCCCGCCTTCGCCAAGGTCTTCTCCAGCTTCGACATGGAGCTGCCCCTGCCCACGCGGATGATCCTGGGACTGTCGGGCTTCATGTCCACCTACTGGCCGGCGGTACTCGGCGGGCTCGCGCTCGCCTGGGGCGGGGCCAGGTTCTGGGTGCGCACCCACCGCGGACGGCTGGTCTGGGACCGCTACAAGCTCAGGATCCCCGTGGTCGGGCCCATCCTGTTGCGGGCGACGCTGGCGCGTTTCGCGCGGGCCTTCGCCATGGCCACCCGCTCGGGGGTGCCGGTCACCCAGGGGCTGCTGGCCGTCTCGCGGGCGGTGGACAACCTGCATCTCTCGGGCAGGATCCGGGCGATGAATACGGGCATCCAGCGCGGCGAGGACCTCACCCGGACCGCCGCCAACGCGGGCCTGTTCACGCCCATCGTCCTGCAGATGCTGGCGCTCGGCGAGGAGACCGGCCAGCTCGAGGACATGATGGAAGAGATCGCCGATTTCTACGAACGCGAGGTGGACTACGACATCGGCCGGCTGGGCGACCTGATCCAGCCGGTGATCACCGTCATCCTCGGGGTGATGGTGCTGATCCTGGCGCTGGGCGTGTTCCTGCCCATGTGGGACCTGACCAAGATCGCCGGCCGGTGAAGCCCCGCGAGCGGCGTCATCGTGCCGTTTGTAGGATCGGTCGAGTTTGGATAGAGTGACCCCTTGACCCTGACAACCCCGAGGGGATGGAACACCATGCGACTGCCTGCCCGGAACCAGAGCGGCTTCACGCTGATCGAACTGGTCATCGTCGTCATCATTCTCGGCATTCTCGCGGCCACCGCGATTCCGCGCTTTCTCTCCATGCAGCGGGATGCCCGCATCGCGGTGCTCGAGAGCACGGCCGGTGCCATGGAGTCGGCCGCCGACATGGTCTATGCCTCGGCGGCCGTGCAGGATCTCGACCTGAACGCTGCCGGTCCGACCCCGGTCGACATCACCCGCGGCGGGACCGTGGTCAACACCGTCAACATCAATTACGGCTATCCCTCCGCCCAGAAGAGTGGCGAGGGGATCGACAAGGCCATGAAGCGACTCGACGACTTCGAGGCGTCGGGGGGCGGCCCAAACCCTGGCGACACACGAATCTTCCGGTTGAACAAGCTCACCGACTGCCAGGTCGAGTATTCATCGGCCGCCGCGATCGGTGACGAGCCGGACATCGTCATCACGGACACCGGTTGTTGAAAGCAACCGTGGACCCCAGTAACGTTTGAAACTCAGGAGTAGAGAACCATGAGCCACAAGCAGACAGGCTTCACGCTGATCGAACTGGTGATCGTCATCGTCATCCTCGGCATCCTCGCCGCGGTGGCGGTACCCAAGTTCGTCGACCTCGAGGACGAGGCCGAGCAGGCCGCGGTTGAGGGTGTGGCTGGTGCACTCGCGAGTGCGGCGTCCATCAACTACGCTGCCTACAAAGGATCTGATGGGGCCAAGGGCGTGTCCATCACAGGTGGTGACAACGCAACTGTCTGTACCCCTGCAAACCTCGATCCGATCATGCAAGGTGGGCTTCCGGACGGTTATTACGTGACTGGAGGCACGACTGCACTGGCTAGTGGCGTCGCCTATTGCAAAGTATGTAATGACTTGGATGGCAATGACAGCTGTGATGCTGGTGAGCCCGCTGTAGATAACATTCAAGTCCAGCTGACGAACTAACGACTCAGTTGGCCAGCGGAGAAATCAGGTCCCCGATCGGTACACGGTCGGGGATTTTTTGTATCCGCCTCTGTAAATCCCGACGAGTACAACAGCCCTGGTGCGGAGCATCCGCTAATTGGAATTTATTGGTGGGCACTTCGTTTTCCACATCGTGTATTTGGCGGCTCTTGTTCCAGTTAAGGTTACAACCTGATGGTTTTTCTGCGTGCGGGTGCCGGCCCGGGGTCGAGTTCGAGACGAGAATCGTGTGTGATTCAACCGAAAACGCGATTCGACGCGTAAGGCGCATCCTGGCGTTGTTCGCATGTCTCTTCTCGACAGCCGGGATAGCGGACGTGACATTGCCGGGCAACCCGCACATCGGCGACAACGGAGATGACGGGGGTGGACTGCTCCCGTCGGGTCCGGTCACCCGGGACGCCACTAGCGACACCCAGACCTTCACCCGTATCGCGGCGGGCAACTGATCCGCGGGCCGGTGCACGCCCCTGCCTCGATCGGGGCGTGCAGCGGGGAACGAGTGGCGCTCCGCGGGGCGCCCCTTTTTGTTGAGGCCCTCTCCCCGTCGGGCTAGGCTTGTCCGGGAGTGCCTGGGGCGTCTCCAGACAGGTAGTCGGATCGATGCCATGCTCCGGGATCTATGACGGCACACGCAATACGATCGGCCATGGAAGGCCCGCTCTGGAGGCTTCGAGCATTGGAAAGATTTTGGGATTTGAAATGGCGTCGGAACCGCCGCGTTTCCCGGCGTCCGAGCGCGGCCATCCGGAGACCGCTACAGGGGGCCTTGGCGGGCGTCCTGGTCGGGATCACCGGTAGCGGCTGGGCGGCGACCTATCAGCTCCCCGACGGGCCCTTTCCGGGTGGCTGTACCGTGTCGGGAAGCGTGGTGACCTGTTCCTCCGTCAGCCTCGGCAACAATGATGCGGTGGTAGTCGACGGCACGGTCAGCTGGTCCATGAACGACCTGGCTGCCGGGCAGAACGTCGAGATCAACGCCGCGGGCTCGGCCGGTGACCTGGATATCCAGGTCGACAACAATTTCAACGCCGGCAACAACCTGATCCTCAACGCTGAAGTCACGGCGCCCAACGTCTCCATCGGCAACAATGCCGAGATCGTGGGTGATTTTACCGCCAGCTCCAATCTGAACATCGGTAACGGCGCCGATTTCAGCGGAGACATCGATGGTGGAAATATCAATCTGGGCAATAATTCGACCTACACCGGCAACGTCACGGCCTCGGGTGCCCTGAACATCGGCAACAACACCACGGTGCTCGGAAACTGCACGCCCGATGATCCGGCCTGCATTGCGTCTGCCCCCGAGCTGTTGGTCGAATACCGGATGGAAGCCTCCGAATGGACCGGTGCAGTCGACGAGGTGGAGGATGCCAGTGGCAATCTCCGCGCCGCGACCGCCGTCGATGACGCCGATACCACGGATCAAGATCCCGCCATCGCCGGTAGCCCGGGAACGTGTCGTTCCGGTGTATTCGACGGCTCCGGTGACTATATCGAGGACCCGAATGCCAGTGCCTACCTGGACGGCCTGCGTGCCATAACGGTCATGGCCTGGATCAAGAATACCGACACGGTTGGCAACGATCGGGGGGTATTCACTACCGCTTCCCCGGGCAGCCAGGATAATCGACTCGGTCTGCGTTATGACGATGACGGCGCCTCGACGGGTAACCGAGAGCTCATCAAGGCCTCGATCAATACCGATGCCTGTGCCGACGGCAGTGACTGCCTGCAAGTGGAAACGGAGGGAGGGCTCCAGGTACAGAACCAGTGGCAGCACGTGGCCATGACCTGGGAAAGCGGGGAAAGGATCCGGATATTCGTCGATGGCAGCGAGGTCCCGAGCACGGTCACTAACTCCGGCATCGGCGTGCATGACGGCACCCTGGACGGCATCGATTTCCTGCGCGTGGGCCAGGGAAAGAAGTCGGGTTCGCCTTCTGCCGAGTGGCAAGGCGGAATCGACGAATTCCGCATCTATGACCAGGCGCTGTCGCAGGGGGATATCACCCGGGCGATGAATGAGACCCATCCTTGCCCTTCCGGCCTGCCCGAGGTGCGGGCCGGTCGAATCACGTTGCGTGATACCTTCCAAGACCCGAGTTTCACCCCCGTCTGCTTCGACACGCCATTCGAGTCGCGCCCACTGGTCTTCGCATTACCCACTGCGGAGGGTCCGGATCCGCAGGCCCTGCGCATTCGCAACGTAACTGCCTCGGGGTTCGAGATCAGTCAGGTCGAACCCGATGGCGAGGACGGCCCGCATGTCGAGCAGGTCGTGGATTTCGTCGCCATCGAGCCTGGCGAGTACACCCTGGAGGACGGCACACGCCTGATCGCCGACTCGATTGCAACCACCGAGGTCCAGGAAGGGGGGTTATTCAGCTTCGGGACCGGGTGGGAGACGGTGAACTTCACCACTCCCTTCGACGATTCACCGGCTATCCTGGCCATGGTCCAGACCGTGAACAACGAGAGTGGCAGCCCGCCTGCCCAATCGTCGGTTCCCTGGCTGGTGACCGCCGTCGAGGATGTGCGCTCCGACCGTTTCGATCTGGCCCTCGAGCGGGCGGAGTCCACTGCCGGTTCGGTCGATCAGCCCGAAACCGTCGGTTACCTGGCGATCGAGGCCGGGCGCAGCGGGGCGCTGACCGACGAGCTGGATTTCGAGTCCATCCGTTCGGGAGATCGCATCCGCGGATGGGGCAACGGTTGCTATGGGGTCGGGTTCTCCGGTAACTATTCGGACATCCCCCTGGTGGTAGCCACTCAGAATACCCGTGACGGCGGCAATGGCGGGTGGTTGCGCCGGTGTTCGCTGGATTCGAACGGCGTCGGACTCACGGTCGACGAGGATCGGGATGGCGATGGTGAGCGCTCTCATACCACCGAGCGAGCCGGTATCCTGGTTCTCTCGGGCGGTTATGGAAACCACGCCTGCGACACGGCCACGCTCGACCACCTGCGCCTGGAGCACGACGGCCAGGGCCTGACCTGCCGTGGCGAGGCCGTGACCGTATCCGCCTGCGCGGACGCGGATTGCAACCAGCTCTTCAGTGGCCCGGTGGAGGTGGATTTGTCGAGCACACCGGCCGCCGGCTGGGACCCCGATCCGGTGACCATCACCGGCGGTTCGACCGTGGTGGAGCTCCGCCACCTGGCGCCCGAGGCCGTGCGGATCGATGCCACGGCCACCTCGCCTGCCGCCGCCGCGGCCACCGAGTGCCTGCGCAGCGACGGGACGGCGACCTGCGAGCTGGTCTTTGCCGAGGTGGGTGTGGTGATCGACGGGGATGCCGGCGACGGCGTGCCCGAGAGCCCCCTGCCGGTGCAGATCGCCGGCAAGCCCTCGGACACCGGCTTCAATGCCGCACCCCAGCGCCTGCGCGTGGTCAGGACCGATGATCAGACCGGGGCCTGCATCGCCGGCGTGGCCAACGAGCAACTGGAGGTGGATTTCCACTACGCCGTCCCGGTCGGCGGCGAAGGCCTGGCCGACAATCGTCTGCAGGTGGAGGGCGAGACCGCGGGCACCCTGTCCGCGGCCGGTTCCAGCGTTCCGGTGACCCTGGCCTTCGACGCCAACGGCGTGGCGCCCTTTCGTCTCACCGCGCGCGACGCCGGCCGGCACTCGCTGACGGCGGCCGTGGACATCCCCGTGACCGACCGCGACGGCGGGCGTACCGGCGAGACCGTGGCCGCCAGCGACACCAGCAACGCCTTCGTCGTCCGGCCGCTGGCCGTTCACGGGGATGCCGATGGCAACCCGGCCGCCCAGGATGCATCCGGCGGCGTGTTCGCCGTGGCCGGCGAGGATTTCAGCCTGCGTTTCCGGCCGGTGGGCTGGACCAGCGGGGCCGATGCCGACGCCGATGGCCAATGGGATCGCTGCGGCCGGACCGACCTCGGCGACCCGGCGGCCACCGTGCGCGTTCCCGGCTGGAACCTGGGCCGGCCGGGGGCCGACCTGCTGGCGCCCTCGGGCGGCAGTGGCGGCAGCCTGGTCTACCCGGCGGACGCTGCCTTCGGCCATGCCTCGGCTACCAGCACGGCGACGGCCGCCTTCGACGAGGTGGGTATCGTCCAGCTCCAGCCCGGGGCCCTGCCCGGCTTTCTCGGCGAGCCCGTGGCGCTGTGCTCGCCCGCCATCGGCCGCTTCACCCCGGCGCGCTTCGAGGTGAACGCCAATACCCCCGCCTTCGCGCCGTTCTGTGGTCCCTTCACCTACCTGGGGCAGCCCTTCGAATTCGACGTGGGGCTTGCGCCGCAACTGACCCTCACCGCCCGCAATGTCGACGGGGACGTGACCCGCAACTACGGCGGCGCCTTCTGGAAGCTCGACCGGCGGCTCGGTGGCCGCGGCTACAGCGACCAGAGCGGTTCGGCCGCCGGCCTGAACACGGTGCTCGACGGCGATGACGCCACCCTCGCCGGCGACCAGGACTTCGACGGCCGGGGCACGCTGACCCTCGACGACGGACCGGCCGGCGACGCCTTCGAGTACGCCCGTGACGATGCCAACCCCGAGGCGCCCTTCGCCGCCCGGGTCGACCTGGTGGTGCCGGCCGCCGACCTCACCGACAGCGACGGGGTCTGCTTCGAGCCCGCCGGCGGGGGTGGCTGCAGCGACTTCACCCTGGCCGGCATCACCGGCCCGGAGCTGCGCTTCGGCCGGCTGATGATGGACAATGCCCACGGACCGCAGACCGATCCCCTCGACCTGCCCGTGCGGGCCGAGTACTTCGATGGCACCGATTTCCTGCCGCATGCCGACGACGGCTGCACCACGCTGCCGCCCGCGGCCTCGGTGACTCTCTCCGGCTGGACCGAGCAGCTCGCCGCCGGCGAGACGGGGGTGAGCGGCACCAGCGGACTGGCGGCCGGAGGCGGCACGGTCAGCCTCACCGCGCCGGGGACCGCGGCCAACGATGCCAACGACGGCAGCGTCCGGGTCGAGCTCGGCGGCGTGGACACCTGGCTGAGAACCGACGAGGATGGCGACGGCGTCCACGCCGAGGACCCCGCCGCCCGCGCCTCCTTCGGCATGTACCGCGGCGACGACCGCTTCCTGTTCTGGCAGGAGGTGCAATGAGCGCAGTGCAGCGCCATGCCCTGGCCCTTGGCGCCGCTCCCGGGGGAAGGCGAAGGCCTGGCGCGGCGGGGTTCACCCTGGTGGAGCTGGTGATCGTCATCGTCCTGCTGGGCATCCTCTCCGTCTACGCCGCGGCGCGCTTCAGCCCCGACTTCACCGCCCGCCAGGCAGCCGAGGAGCTGGTCCAGGCCCTGCGGCATACCCAGGAGACGGCGCTGGACAATACCGGCGGGCCGGGGCGGACCCTGCGCATCGACGCCGACGGTATCGTCTTCGTCAACCTGCCCGCCGGCCCGGCGGACTGGGCGATGCTGAAACCCGGCCCGGAACTCGCGGTCACCCTGGCCCCGACCGGCACCGTGACCTTCGACGGCCGCGGCCGCCCGAGCTGCGGGGGTGGCCTGAACTGCAGCGCGGGTCCTGCGGTGATCAACGTCACCGCCGGTGGCGACACAGAAACGGTGACCGTCGAGGCGGTCACGGGGTTCGCTCACCGATGAGGCGCATGCGCGGTTTTACCCTGGTCGAGACGGTGCTCTTCATCGTCGTGGTGGCCGTGGGGCTGACCGGCGTGGTGCTGATGTTCACCCAGACCGCCGGCACCAGCCACGAGCCGCTCCTGCGGGAGAAGGCCCTGACCGTGGCCAAGGCCACCATGGACGAGATCCGCAGCCGGCGCTGGGACGAGAACACGCCGGTGGGGGGTGGCTGCGTGGAGACCGCGAGTGCCGCCTGCAGCACCTACTGTGGTGGACTCGACGATGCCCAGTGCGTGGCCAGCAAGTGCCGCCTGGCCGCGCCCGGCGACTGCCGGGCGGCGGCCAGTGTTTCCGGCGTGGTTCCGGGTGCCGAGGAGGCCGGACGGGCCGGTTTCGACGACATCGACGACTACGACGGCCTGGCCGTCTCCCCGCCGGAGGACGATGCCGGCAATCCCCTGCCCGGCTTCGGGGGGGACTACGCGGTCAACGTCTCGGTGAGCCAGCCCGCGGCCGCCTGGAACGGGATTCCCGCGGCGGACGTGCGCCGGATCATCGTCACCGTGACGTACGACGGGGGGCGGATCCGGCTCTCCAGCTACCGGGTGAACTACTGATGCGCGCAGCACGCGGTTTCACGCTGGTCGAGGCGGTGATCACCATCGTCATCCTCGCGGTGGTGGCCGGCGTGCTGGCGCCCTTCATCGTCGAGGCCACCCGGGGCTTCACCGATACCCGCGAGCGGGCCGAACTGGTCGCCAAGGGGCGGCTGGCGCTGGAACGCCTGGCACGGGACCTGCGCCAGGCCGATCCCGGTACGGTGGCCGTGGGCGGTGGGGGCAGCTCGCTGAACTACACCCGCGTGGGCGTGAATTTCGGCGCCCCGGACCCCGACATCGACGTCGACTTCGCCGGGCCCACGCCGCACAAGGTCTACCGCAGTTGCCGGCCGGTGGCGGTCGGCCTGGCGGGCAGCCGGATCGACTGGGACGAGGGCGCGGATGGCAGCGTCGAGGGCGTGCTGGTGGACGGCGTGACCAACCTGGCCTTCGCCACCCGCGGCGGCGACACGGATCGGCCGGTGATCGTGCGGGTGGAGCTCCAGCTCACGGAGGGGGGTTCGAGCGTGGATCTCCAGCGCCAGGTCCAGGTGCGCAACACCCAGGGGGACGCATGCCCGTGACTCGGCCGGTGAAACAGCGGGGAGCCAGCCTGATCGCGGCGGTCTTTGCCGTCGTCGGCCTGTCCGTGCTCGGCCTGATCGCGGTGCAGCTGAGCGTGGTCACCAGCCAGGAACAGATCCGTTCCTGGAACGCCGAGCAGGCCCTCTATGCCGCCGAGAGCGGCGTGGACTGGGCGGCGAACCGGATCAACCAGGGCGGCAGCTGCGCGGTGAACACCGGCAATACCCCGCTCGCCACCGGTACCGGCATCGACGCCTGGTTCGATGTCGCCTCCGCCGCCGTATCGGTCGACGGACGCACCGTCTGCTCGATCAATGCCACGGGCAAGGCGGGCGGGACCGCGGCCAGTCCGCACGTCCAGCGCCAGATCAACGTCCTCTACGCGCCCGCAGTGGTACGCTGAGCCTTTCGCCTGTTGCCCGCCCTGCCCGGCCCACGGCAGGTGTGGGAGCGCCCGTGGGAGCGCCGTCCCCGCCGCGAACCTTACAGGGCGCCAGGGGGGACGCCGACCCGTTCGCGACCGGGAGGTCGCTCCCACACCGGGCCGTGGCAGCCGTGGCTGGCGGCAGGCACCGGGCGGCAATCCATGAAGCCGCCTCCAAGCCCCGCCGGGGCGCGCCTGTGGGAGCGGCGTCCTCGCCGCGAACCTTCCAGGGCGCCAGGGGGCGCCGACCCATTCGCGACCGGGAGGTCGCTCCCACGCAGGCCGTGGCCGCCGCGGATGTCGGCAGGCATCGCGTGGCAATCCATGGAGCCACCTTCAAGCCCCGCCGGGGCGCGCCTGTGGGAGCGGCGTCCCCGCCGCGAACCTTCCAGGGCGCGGGGGGGCCGACCCATTCGCGACCGGGAGGTCGCTCCCACGCAGGCCGTGGCTGGCGTCAGGCACCGGGCGGCAATCCATGGAGCCGCCGCCAAGCCCCGCCGGGGCGCGCCTGTGGGAGCGGCGTCCCCGCCGCGAACCTTCCAGGGCGCTGGGGGCGCCGACCCGTTTGCGACCGGGAGGTCGCTCCCACACAGGCCGTTCGGTTCTTGCCGGGAGCCTTATTCGAGCTCCGGCATGTCCATGCCTTCGGGCACGTCGCCGGTGGGTTTGTCGGCCTTCTTGGTGGTGTCTTCGCCGTAGTTGATCAGCCATTCGAGGTTGTTGCGCGAGCTGGCGTTGCGCAGCGCTTCCTCGCGGTCGATCAGGCCCTGGGTGTAGAGCTGGTAGAGCGACTGGTCGAAGGTCTGCATGCCGGCCTGTTCGCCGCGCTCCATGGCCTCGGGGATCTCCGCGACCCGCCCGTTGCGGATCAGGTCGGCAATGTAGGGGGTGTTGACCAGGATCTCCACCGCCGGCAGGCGGGTGCCCCCCTTCCCCGGGACCAGGCGCTGGGAGACGATCGCCTTGAGGTTGAGCGAGAGGTCCATGAACAGCTGGTTCTGGGCCTCCTCGGGGAAGAAGCGGATGATCCGGTCCAGCGCCTGGTGGGCGTTGGTGGCGTGCAGCGTGGACAGGCACAGGTGGCCGGTATCGGCGTAGGCGATGGCGTGCTGCATGCTGTTGCGGTCGCGCACCTCGCCGATCATGATCACGTCGGGCGCCTCGCGCATCGCCTCGCGCAGGGCGTTGCTGTAGGAGCGGGTGTCGACGCCCACCTCGCGCTGGTTGACCAGGCAGCGCTTGTGGGTGAAGGCGTACTCCATGGGGTCCTCGATGGTGAGGATGTGGCCCGGCCCGAGTTCGTTGCGATGGTCGATCATGGCCGCCAGCGTGGTCGACTTGCCCGTGCCGGTGGCCCCCACCACCAGGATCAGCCCGCGCTTCTCCTCCATGAAGTCGTTGAGCGCGTCCGGCAGGTTGAGCTGGCGGGTGGAGGCGATCTCCGGCTTGATGTAGCGCAGCACCATGGCCACCTCGCCGCGCTGGACGAAGATGTTCACCCGGAAGCGGCCCACGTCGCGGCGCGAGATCGCCAGGTTGTACTCGAGCTTGTCCTCGAAATCCTTGATCTGGCGTTCGTCGAGGATGCTGTAGGCGAGCTTGCGAACGTCCCCGGGCTGGAGTTTTTCCTTGCCGACGGGATGGATGGTGCCCTCGATCTTGACCGCCGGCCGGGTGCCGACGGTGAAGAAGAGATCCGAGCCGTTCTTCTCGCCCAGCAGCTTCAGGTAGGGCTCGATGGAGCTGGCCGCTTCGCTCATCGTTGTGTCATTCCCCGGTTGACGTGGTGGTCGGGACGGGACCTCGGTTCACGACGTCGGGCCGCCGAAGAAGCCCCGGTCCTCTTCCTTTTCCTCGATCTCGATGTCCTCGGCCTCCTCGAGCAGGTCCGTGCCCCGGGCGCGCTTGCTCCTGAGCTTGATCTGGAGTCGCAGGTCGTTGACCGAGTCGGCGTTTCGCAGGGCTTCCTCGTAGCTGATCTTGCCCTCCTCGAAGAGCCGGAACAGGTCCTGGTCGAAGGTGTGCATGCCCAGCTCGTTGGAGCGGCCGATGAGTTCCTTCATGGCGGTGACGTCGCCCTTGAAGATGTGGTCGGCCATCAACGGGGTGTTGATCAGGATCTCGGTGGCCGGTACGCGACCCTCGCCGTCCTCCCGCCGGATCAGGCGTTGGGAGACCACCGCCTTGAGGTTGAGCGAGAGATCCATCAGCAGCTGCTGGCGGCGCTCCTCGGGGAAGAAGTTGATGATCCGGTCGAGCGCCTGGTTGGTGTTGTTGGCGTGCAGGGTGGACAGGCAGAGGTGGCCGGTCTCGGCGAAGGCCACGCCGTAGTCCATGGTGTCGCGGTCGCGGATCTCGCCGATGAGGATGACGTCGGGTGCCTGGCGCAGGGTGTTCTTCAGCGCCACCTTGTAGGACTCGGTGTCCGAGCCCACCTCGCGCTGGGTGACCAGGCACTGCTCGTGTTCGTGGATGAACTCGATGGGGTCCTCGATGGTGATGATGTGGCCGTGACTGTTGCGGTTGCGGTAACCCACCATGGCCGCCAGCGAGGTGGACTTGCCCGAGCTGGTGGCGCCGACGAAGATCACCAGGCCCCGTTGGGTCATGGAGATGTCGCGCAGGATCTCGGGCAGGTCGAGGTCCTCGAAGCGCGGGATGTCGGCCTTGATCAGGCGCAGCACCATGCCCACGCTGCCGCGCTGGGTGAAGGCGCTCACGCGGAAGCGTCCCTTGCCCGGGATGCCGAAGGCGAAGTTGTGCTCGTGGTGGGCGTCGAACTTGGACGCCTGGTTGTCGTTCATGATCGCCCGGGTGAGCGTCTCGGCCTGGGCGGCGGTGAGCGGTTTCTGCGTGAGGTGTTCCACCAGGCCCGAGACCTTGAGCGACGGCGGCGCGCCCGCGGTGATGAACAGGTCGGAGCCGTCCCGCTCGAGCATCTTGTCGATCAGGGTGTTGACGTAGTCGAGTGCCTTCTGGCGTTCCATGCAGGATTACCCCTGGAAGTCCTGATTAGAAATCCTGTTTGTTCTGGGCCCGGCGACGGGCCTCGTCCTTGGCGATGGTGCCCTGGTTGAGCAGGGTCTTGAGGCTCTGGTCGAGGGTCTGCATGCCCTGGGACTGGCCCGTCTGGATCGCCGAGTACATCTGCGCCACCTTGTCCTCGCGGATCAGGTTGCGGATGGCGGGCGTGCCCAGCATGATCTCGTGGGCCGCCACCCGGCCCCCGCCGATGCGCTTGAGCAGCGTCTGCGAGATGACCGCCCGCAGGGACTCGGAGAGCATCGAGCGGACCATGTCCTTTTCCGCGGCGGGGAAGACGTCGATGATCCGGTCGATGGTCTTGGCCGCCGAGCTGGTGTGCAGGGTGCCGAAGACCAGGTGGCCGGTCTCGGCCGCGGTCAGCGCCAGGCGGATGGTCTCGAGGTCGCGCAGCTCGCCCACCAGGATGATGTCGGGGTCCTCGCGCAGTGCCGAGCGCAGCGCGGCGTTGAAGCCGTGGGTGTCGCGGTGGACCTCGCGCTGGTTCACCAGGCACTTCTTGCTCTCGTGGACGAACTCGATCGGGTCCTCGATGGTGAGGATGTGCGAGTACTGGCGGTCGTTGACGAAGTCCACCATCGCCGCGAGCGTGGTCGACTTGCCCGAGCCCGTGGGGCCGGTGACCAGCACCAGCCCGCGGGGATTCATGGAGATCTCCTGGAAGATCTTGGGCGCACGGATCTCCTCGAGCGTGAGCACCTTGGAGGGAACCGTGCGGAAGGCCACCGCCGCCCCGCGGTTCTGGTTGTAGGCGTTGACCCGGAAGCGCGCGAGGTTGGGGATATCGAAGGAGAAGTCCGTCTCCAGGTTGTCCTCGTAGGCCTTGCGCTGGGCATCGTTCATGATGTCGTAGATCATCCCGTGCACTTCCTTGTGCGCCATCGGCGGGGCGTTGATCCGCCTCAGGTCGCCATCCACGCGGATGATGGGCGGTTCCCCGGCCGACAGGTGGAGGTCCGAGGCACCGTTCTTTACGGCGAAGGCGAGCAGCGTTTCGATATCCATGAAGCTTCCCGACGACTGGATTGGGCGAGCCACCCGGCATGCACGGGGCCGGGTCCGGTTTGTGTTCTAATAGTAGCAGCTGGGCGGCCACCGTCACGCGCTGCATGGCGGCGTCATCGACCCGGGTGCAGGCCCCCGCGGCCATTGTCCGGCCCATTCCCGAGACGGTACTGGCATCACCTCACCGGTGCAATATGACCGCAATAGCCGACAACATCGAGCGTATCCGCACCACCATCGACGAGGCCGCGCGGGAGGCGGGTCGTGATCCCGCGGCGATTACGCTGGTGGCGGTGAGCAAGAAGCAACCGGCCGCGGCGATCCGGGCTGCCCATGCAGCGGGCCTGCGGGACTTCGGCGAATCCTACCTGCAGGAGGCGCTGGCCAAGCGCGAGGCACTCGCGGCGCTGGATGCGCGGTGGCATTTCATCGGGCCCATCCAGTCCAACAAGACCCGCGCCATCGCCGAGCGTTTCGACTGGGTGCACAGCGTGGACCGCTTCAAGATCGCCCGCCGGCTGGCCGAGCAGCGCCCGGGGCACCGGCCTGCCCTGTCGGTCTGCCTGCAGGTGAACCTGGACGGCGAGGCGAGCAAGTCGGGCCTGGCCCCCGAGGAACTGCCCGGGGCCATGGAGCGGGTCGCCGGCCTGGAGGGCATCCGCGTGCGGGGCCTGATGGCCATTCCCCGGCCGCGGCGTGATTTCGCCGCGCAGCGGACGGCCTTTGCCCGCCTGCGCGGCCTGCAGGAGGATCTCGTGGCCCGCGGTCACGCGCTGGACGCGCTTTCCATGGGCATGAGCGGTGATTACCGGGCGGCGGTGCTCGAGGGAGCGACCCACCTGCGCATCGGCAGTGCCCTGTTCGGGGCCCGGAAATGAACGGGGCGGGGAACTCGGCGGCCGCGGCGTGCTCTCAGTGATCGTTTCCCGCCGGTGAGGCGCCCCGTCGCGCGCCGGCCGCGGGTTCTCGTCCCCCTGCCTGCCGGCAGGGGGCCGTTGTTTCTACCGGTTGAGGAAGTGGCCGGCCGATGCTTTCCTGGTTCGCCCAACGACTGACCCGCCGCGAGGATCGCCCGCGCGTCTATCTCGAGCGCGAGGGTTCCGAGCATCTCGAGCAGCTCGGCGAGGCCGCGCGCAAGGTCCCCTGGGCGATTTCCATGCTGCAGATGGTGTGGATCGCCGGGCCGGTGACGTTTCTCGGCATGCAGGGCGGCTACCTGCTGGGCTACGGCCATCCCGTCCCGCGGGAAACCTTCATCTTCTATGCCACCTTCACCATCGTCGCCGGCCTCATCGGCCTGGGGACGCGGCTGCTCTACGAGGCCACCCGCGGGCGGCGCAAGCGCGAGCGGCAGCGCAAGCTTTCGCTGGTGGTGGACCGGCTGGCCGACCTGATCGCGGTGATGTGGGACCTGTCGCTGGCCGATCTCGATCCCGAGTCGCGCCGGCGGGAGGCGGCGGTTCTGCTGCTGCGGCGCGTGGAGGTGGGCTCCAACGCGGTGCGCCTGGCGGTGGAGGATCTCACCGACGACCCCGTGCTGGCCGAGTGCGCGGCCCGGGTCGAGGTCTTTCGCCGCAGCGGCCAGCGCCACCGCGTGGACGACCTGCTGGAGGGCTGTCGGGAACGGGTGGACGCGGCCCTGGAACAGCTCCACGGCAGCTACCCCGAGGCCGCCCGCGTCCTCCGCGACCGGCTCCACGGCGACATTCCCGACATGGAGAACGGCGAGCCCCGCGACGATCACTTCATCGAGCGGGTCTTCTCGGCCATCGAGGAAGACAACCTGAACCTGATGACGCTCAACGACGTCGAGGAGATGTTCGTCCTCGCCTTCGAGCTCATCAACGGCCGCGAGATCGTCCACCTGGGCTTCGAGTACCGCGGCCGCTGGGAGTTCGCCCGCGCCACCGATGCCATGGAGGCCGCCCGCGGGCGTTACCGGATCGCCCAGGCACGCGGTTTCTCGCGGCTCAAGGCACTGGTGGAATTCCTCGCCCGCCACGACGACTACGGCGTGATCGACACCATCGCCGGGCTCAAGACCCCGGAGCTGCTGGACAAGGCCCAGGAGGCCATCCGCCAGCTCAACCTGGAGATCGAGCGGCTGGCGCGGGAGGCGCGCAAGGGCGATGGCGACGCCGAACGCCGCCTGCGTTCCACCACCGCCGTCCTGGCGCGCTCCCTGCGCCTGTACCGCTCCATGCGCCGCGCCTTCGACGAGGTGGGCAGCCGCCACGCCGAGTTCATCCGCGCCATGCGCCGCTGGGACGAGATGGCCGCCGAGGTCTTCAAGGAAGGGGCCCGCCTGCGGACCGGCCCGGGCCGCGGTGGCCTGCGCATCTTCGAGCGGCCCATCCGCCTGGAGAGCGACGAGAAACTCGCGTTCGCCGCCCGGCTGGCGGACCACCTGGAGGCGATCAAGCTCACCAGCGTCAAGGACCGCGTGGTCCTGGGCGGGGACGAGTTCAATGCGCCCCTCGGGGTCGACGATGCCAAGGAGCTGGCCGTGGAGATCGCGCTGATGCTCGAGCCCTACATCCACCTCTCCCGCCCCTCGATCCAGCGCACCATCAACGCCAGCCATGCCCCCTATCTCGGTACCCTGGAACCGGGGCTTTCGGCCCAGACCAAGGC
>JAAZVP010000033.1 GCA_018623495.1 Halothiobacillus sp.
AGCGACCTCCCGGTCGCGAACGGCTGGAGCCGCCCTCGGCGACCGGGAAGGTTCGCGGCGGGGACGCCGCTCCCACGGGACACGCCTGCTGCAGGCTAGCGGCAGAACACGGTCTCGCCCGGGAACTCGCTCTCGCCGAAACACATCCGCAGCCGGTAACGCTCGTGGGTGCTGATGCGCCCGTCCGGGGACTCGACGAAGGCGGCCCGGGCGACGCTGCCGTCCGCCCGCCGGAGGAAGAACCGCTCGGCCAGGTCCTCGCGAAAGTGGTCGGTGAACAGCCCGCCCCAGTAGCCTTCCAGTTGCACGGTCACCAGGGCGCACTGGGTCGTGCGCACGTCACGCACGCCCCGGCGGACGTAGTGGGAGGTTTCCCGCTCGAAGGTGGCGACGTCGTGGATCACGATGCCGTCGCAGCCCCGGCCGGTCCGGCCGACCGGGTCCGGCCGCGCGGGCGTGGGCCGGGGCGGGTCGAGTTCGCGCCGGGGACGGCGGAGATCCGCCGGGTCGACGGCCCGCCCCGGCCGCGAGTCCCGCTCGCGGAGGTCATCCCCGATCTCGACGGCATGCTCGCCGCATGGCCGCTGGCTGTAGACCGTCTCGCCGCCCTGCTCGCACTTGTAGACCGCGGCCGGCGCCGCGGCGGGCAGCGCTCCCGCCAGCAGGACCAGGACCCGCAGTCGGTGCATGCGGGCTCCCTCCCGGCTCGGCACGGGCTCAGCCCCGCGCCGCCTCCAGCGCCTGGTCGAGGTCGGCGACCAGGTCGTCGACGTGCTCGATGCCGATGGACAGGCGCACCATGTCCGGCGTCACCCCGGCCTTTTCCAGCTCGGCCTCGTTGAGCTGGCGGTGGGTGGTGGAGGCCGGGATCGAGGCGCAGCTCTTGGCGTCGCCGATGTTGACCAGCCGCAGGATCAGCCCCAGGGCGTCGTAGAAGCGCACGCCGGCCTCGCGCCCGCCGCGGATGCCGAAGCTCAGGATCCCGGAGGCCTTGCCGCCCATGTACTTGTGCGCCAGGGCGTGGTCGGCATGGCTCTCCAGGCCGGCATAGTTGACCCAGGTGACCATCGGGTGGCCTTCCAGGTATTCGGCGATCCGCCGGGCATTCTCGCAGACACGCTCCATGCGCAGCGCCAGGGTCTCCAGTCCCTGGAGCAGGTTCCAGGCGGACTGGGCGGAAAGCACCGCGCCCATGTTGCGCAATGGCACCACCCGTGCGCGGGTGATGAAGGCCGCCTCGCCCACGTCGCGGGTGTAGCTGATGCCGTGATAGGAGACGTCCGGCTCGTTGAGCAGGGCGAAGCGTTCGGGATGGTCGGCCCAGGGGAAGCGGCCGGAATCGACGATGATCCCGCCCACCGTGGTGCCGTGCCCGCCGATGTACTTGGTGCCGGAATGGATGACGATGTCGGCGCCGTGCTCGATGGGCCGCAGCAGGAAGGGGGTGCCCACGGTGTTGTCCACCATCAGCGGCACGCCGTGCCCGTGGGCGATCCCGGCGAGGCGTTCGAGATCGGCCACCCCGCCCGAGGGGTTGCCCACGGACTCGCAGTAGACGGCCCGCGTGCGCTCGTCGATCATCCCCGCCATGCCGTCGAAGTCGTCCTTGTCGACGAAACGCACCTCGATGCCCTGGCGCGGCAGGGTGTGGGCGAAGAGGTTGAAGGTGCCGCCGTAGAGCTCGCTGATGGAGACGATGTTGTCGCCCGCCTCGGCGATGGTCTGGATGGCGGCGGTGATCGCCGCCATCCCCGAGGCCATGGCCAGCGCGCCCACGCCCCCGTCGAGGGCCGCCATGCGGCTCTCCAGCACCCCGCAGGTGGGGTTCATGATCCGCGAGTAGATGTTGCCCGGGACCTTGAGGTCGAACAGGTCCGCCGCGTGCTGGGCGTCGTCGAAGGCGAACGAGGTGGTCTGGTGGATGGGCACCGCGACCGCGTGCTGGTCGTCGGGCTGGTAACCGTGGTGCAGGGCGATGGTTTCGGCTTTCATGGGATACTCCAGCAGGTATTCTCGCGCAGGACCGGATCGGTCCACCGGGACACTACCAACGGCATTCTAGGTCATCGGCGGAGCTACAGAGCCGGGCAAGGAATGAGGCCAGCGGCTCGGGCTCGCCGAGGAGGTTGCCCTGGGCGTAGTTCACGCCGATCCCGCGGAGCGCGTCGAGGGTCTCGCGGTCCTCGACGAATTCGCCGACGGTGGCGATGCCCATCACCCGGGCGAGCTCGTGGATGGAACGCACCATGGCGTGGCTCACCGGGTTGCGGGCGATGTCGTGGACGAAGCTGCCGTCGATCTTGAGATAGTCCACGGGCAGGTTCTTGAGGTAGCTGAAGGACGACAGGCCGCTGCCGAAGTCGTCCAGGGCGAAGGCGCAGCCCAGCTCGCGCATTTCCTCGATCAGCGGCAGGGCCACTCCCATGTTGCTGATGGCGGCGGTCTCGGTGATCTCCAGGCACAGCCGCAATCCCGCTGCGTGCAGTCGCGGTACCTCGCGCCGCAGCGCCTCGCGCACTTCGCCGCTGCCCAGCGACTGGCCCGAGAGGTTGACGTTGACGTGCAGCAGCCGGCCCCCGGGGCCGCCGGGCGCCAGCTGCTCGACCGCGTCCACGAGGCTGCGGATCACCCACAGGTCGATCTGCGGCATGAGGTCGAAGCGCTCGGCGGCCGGGATGAAGCTGCCGGGATGGACGAGCTGCCCCGCCTCGCGCAGGCGCAGCAGGATCTCCAGGTGGGGCTCACCGGCCTCGCCGGGCACCAGCGCCTCGATGGGCTGGCACCGGAGCTCGAAGCGCTGCTCGCCGATGGCGTGGACCAGCCGCGAGACCCACTCCATTTCCCGCCGGCGCAGGTCGAGGGTGTCGCGGTCGGGCTGGAAGGCGTAGATGCGGTTGCGCCCCAGTTCCTTGGCCTCGCGGCAGGCCATGTCGGCCATCGCCAGCGCGCGCTTGGCACTCTCCACCATGGGGTCGATGGGCACGATGCCCACGCTCACGCCCACCCGGAAGGTGCGCTCTTCCCAGACGAAGTGGAACGCCTGGATCAGCCGGCGCAGGGACTCGGCGGTGGCATGGGCCTCGGCCACGGAGCGATTGCCCAGCAGCAGGCAGAACTCGTCGCCGCCGATGCGGGCCAGGGTGTCGCCGTCGTCGATCCCCTTCTCCATCACCCAGGCGATCTGGCGCAGGAGCTCGTCGCCGGCAATGTGGCCGGAGGTGTCGTTGACCACCTTGAAGTGGTCGAGATCGAGATAGAGCAGCGCGTGCCGGGCCTGCTCCTGGCGGGCACTGTGGATCAGGCCGGCGAGCTCCTCCTCGAACTCCCGGCGATTGGGCAGGCCGGTGAGCGGGTCGTGGTTGGCCTGCCAGCTGAGCTCCTGCTTCATCTGCAGCAGGTGGGTGATGTCGTGGAGCACCACCACCGCGCCGATCACGCCGCCGCGACCATCGCGAATCGCCGCGGCACTGGCTTCCACGCCGTAGCCGCGACCGGCCCGGTCGACCAGGTGATGCGGGGTGCTGGGAACGCGGGTCTCGCCGTCGGCGAGGCACTCGCCCACGAGTTCGGCGGGGGCATGGGCGTCCGCGTCGCGGAACAGCTTGAGCACCTCGCCGACCGCCCGCCCGCGGGCCTCGTCGTGATGCCAGCGCGTCAGGCGCTCGGCCACCGGGTTGAGGTAGTCGATCCGTCCATCACGGTCGGTGGTGATCACCGCGTCGCCGATGGCGTGCAGGGTCACCTCGGCGCGCGCCTTCTCCTCGGCGAGCGCGCGCTGGGCGCGCTCGCGCTCGTCGATCTCCGCCAGGGTCGTGGCATGTTCGCGGCAGGCCAGGCAGGCCAGCCGGAGCCGCTCGAAGATCGGCCGCAGGCTGGCCCGCACCGCCTCGCTCAGCGGACGCCGGTGCCGCCCCAGGAGGACATAGCCCAGCTCCCCCAGCGAGAAGGCATGGCAATACTGGCCGTCGCCGGAGAGGGTGATATGGCTGCCCACCGCGGGCGCCCGGGCAAACCAGCGACCGATGCGCTGCTGGTCCGCCCGGCACTGGGCCGAGCGCCAATTGCGTGGCACCCCCACGGCGGGCCGGGGCACGGCGCCGCCGTCCGGCACGAGAAAGGCCTGCGCGCTCTTGATGTTGAGGCGCCGCAGGGCCGTCTGCATGAACACCCGCAGCATGCGCTCGAGGTCGAGGTCGAGTCCGATGGCCATGACCAGTTCGTGCTGGATGGACATCAGCGTCAGCGCGTCGTGGCGATTCTCGCCCGGGGCCGGCGCCTGCAGGCGGCCGTGAACGGACGACTCCATCCGGCTCATGCAGCCCCCTCCCCGCCCCCGGCCGTCGCCAGGACGGTGGTCTTGTTGTGAAAGCTCAGCGGCCCCATCGGCGACGAGGCCACCTCGCCCAGGGTCAGCGCCCCCATCAACCGCCGACCCGGACCCAGTCCCTCGGCGATGGCATCCAGCTCCTGCTGGAAGGCATCCCCCAGGAACAGGGCCCGGCTGACGCAGTCGAAGACCAGCGCGACCCCGTCGCCGGGTACCGCGGATCCCGCGTCCCGCCCGACGCGCCGCGCCGAGTGGACCAGCGAATCGCGGTCGCCGGTGAGGACGTAGACCATGGAAAACTCCGGCACCTCGCCGACACAGACCAGGCTGCCGTCCTCGTTGCGCACGGGATCACGGACCAGCACCTCGGTATCCAGCTGCTCCTTGCCCAGCGGGAAGTGCTTGGCGATATCGAAGAAGGGTTCACTGCCGAAGTCGTGCTCGGAGGCCGACTCGATCACCTCGCGGTAGACCTCGAAGGCGGGCCGGTAGTCCAGCGAATGGATGGTGTTGGCCGTGGCCCCGGTGACCAGGAAGGGGCCCGCCATGCGATGCCAGCCGTGGCGGACGTTGACCTCGAGTGCCTCGGGCAGGCCGACCAGCTGACCGCGGCCACCGAGCAGGCCCGCGTCCCCGAAGAGGCTGGGCCCGGCCTCGAGCGAGAGCGATCCCGCCCCGCCACCGACCACCGCCCGCTCGCCACCGGCAATGTCGTAGGCCCGGATCAGCCAGTGGTAGACATGCGGGCTCAGGCCATCCACCAGCATCAGGTAGGCCCCGGCCGCGTCATCCTCGTCGACCCGGTCGGCCGGCGCGCACTCGGCCCCGGTGGGCGGGGGGAACATCCGCACATCCCACCGAGCGCGGGCGCCGAGCAGGACGACCCCTCGATCCCGGCGCCTGCCGTCCGCGATGATGCCGGGAAACAGCCCTCCCACCACCTCGGCCGGGCAGGCCTCGATGGCCGTCCCGACCGCGTCCCGGTCGAAGGCGGAGCCCTCGGCGGCCAGCATCAGCACGCTGCGCATGCCGGCCTCGCCCATCGAATCCAGGGCATCGACCACGCCCCGGGTATCGCCGGCCGGATCGACGACGACGCGGTCGAAAAGCGCGGCGGCCGGGCTCAAGGGCGCCCCTCCCCGGGCTGCGGGGCCCTGGCAGAAAGACGGGGCAGGCTACGCCGGAGGCGTGCGACGGGCATGGGGCCTTCATCCATGACGACTCTAAGGTTTTCAGGCTAGCCCGGTGAAACACGCGTGTAAAGATCGAGCCGAACGGATGGGTCAACGACCCGTTCACGGCCCTCACTCGCCGGAGCGGTAGCCCTCGACGATCGCCTCGCAGGCATGGCCACCGGGGTCGTCCTCGCAGCTCTGGCGGATCATCTCGCAGGCCGACAGGGCCAGGTCCCGCCCCATCCGGTCCAACGATTCATGCAGGGCATCCGCCCGGGGATCGCCCGTCGAACCGCGATCTTTCATGGACTGCATGCGGCTCTCGACGCGGCTCTTGCAGTCCTCGTAGGCCCGCTTCCATTCCGGCTCGCCCGAGCAGCCCGCCACCAGGCCCGCCCATACCCCGCCGACGGCAGGCAGCCCCCTTGCGCATTTTGTGCGCCCCTCCGTGACCGAAGCGAATCCGCCTGTCCCATCATTCGGGTGCCCACACCTCGCGGAACCCGCGCCGGTTACCGGTTACCGGAAACCGGCGACCCGGCCTGGTGCTCATCGGCCGCCATCAGCAGCGCGGCGAGCTCGTGCGAGAGGTGGGCCAGGTCGAGGGTCTCGAATGCCTTCCTCGCCTCCTGGGCATCGCCCTTGCGTGCCCGCTCCACCAGGTCCGCGACCGCCTCGTGGATCGCCCGGTGACGCCGCTCCAGTTCCTCGAACTCGGGGCAATCCCCGTAACGGCGGCGTCCTTCCCCGGCGAGCCACTGTCCCAGGGCGCACTCCCCGGAACCCAGCGCCAGGTCCCCGTCCCCGGCATCCCCATCGCGCAGGAAATCCGCGATCCGCTCGCGCCAGCGGTGGTGGCGGCGCAGCAGTGCGGCCACGCCCTGGTGCTCGGGCAGGGCGTGGGCATCCAGGAGAAAGGCCAGCAACGCCACCAGCGGCCCACCGGCGATGTCCCCGAAAGCCACGCCCAGGCGCAGCTCGTCGCGGCTCCGCGTGACGTTGCGCAGGTCGCCGGGGAGGCGGGTGAAACCCTCGACACCGGGAAACCGGACCTCGAGGACCACGGGTTCGCGGATGTGGCCTTCCAGCCCCGGGGCCCGGACACCGGAACCCAGCACGAGCCGCCCACCCGTGCGGCTGATGTCGTTCACCGTGCCCTCGAAGACCGATTCGCCGACGATGGCGCGCGCCGGCAGGAGACAGTCCACCCGGGGGTATTCACGCAGGTGGAAGACCTCCACCCGGGCGGGGAAGGCGATGAAAAGCAACGGCTCCGGGGCGTACTGGTGGTGGATGACCGAGGACTTGAAGCCATAGACGTTGCCCCGGTGGATATAGCGGATGACCAGGGGCGTGTTCTCCGCGCGCACGGCATCGGCCACCGGGCCCGTCCCCTGCGGGGCGGTAATCACCATGTACTGGCCCGGCCGGGCACCGACGACGAAACTCTCCACCCGCCGCGGCAACTGGCCTGCCTGGAACGTGATCCGCGTACCGACATCGACGGCCAGCCCCGCGCCTTCGGGGGTCAGGAGATCATCCAGCGTTCTGGTCATGGAGAGCACCCGGCGATCTTTGGCTCCCCCGATGACGGCCCAACCGGGGGCCGGAATCGAGTCCGGCGACGGCCCCGGTCAGCGGCCGGGGTCGCGTTGAGGGAAGGCCGGCAGGTGCAGGCCGTAGATGATGCCCAGGCCGCGCAGGCCCAGGGCCACGCCGAAGCCGGCTGCCAGGGTGACGACCGGGGGCGCCGGCCATTCGTGCAGCAGGGTGAAGACGGCCGCACCGGCGGCCGCCGCCGAAGCGTAGACCTCGCGGTGGAGGATCAGCGGCGGTTCGCCGCAGATCATGTCCCGCAACAGGCCGCCGAAGCTCGCCGTCATCATGCCCATGATCACCGCGATCAGCGGCGAGGTACCCGAGGCCAGCGCGGCCTGGGCACCGATCACGGCGAAGGCCGAAAGCCCCACCGCGTCCGCCCAGTCCAGGGCCGAACGCAGGCGGGGGGTGAAGGCCCGGCCGAAGAAGAAGACCGACCAGGCGGCGAACAGGGTCAGCAGGACATACTCGTGGGCCGAGAGCCAGAAGACCGGCCGGTCGAGCAGCAGGTCGCGCAGGGTACCGCCACCGATCCCGGTGATGGTGCCGATCAGGGCGAAGCCCACCAGGTCCATGCCCTTGCGCGCCGCGGTCAGCGCGCCACTGACCGCGAACACCACCACGCCGAAATAGTCCAGGACCCGGATCAGTTCTTCCATTCGTCTCCCCCGCCTCGGGCCGGCATTCTAACCGGACCGGGGGCGATCAGGAGACCTTGAAGTGATCCACCTCCGACTTGAGCGCCTCGGCCTGGCTGGAGAGCCGGCGGATGGCCTCGCCCGACTGCTGCGAGCGTTGGGCGGTCTCCTCGGCCACCGAGGTGACCCGGTGGACGTTGCGGTTCATCTCCTCGGTGGTGGCGCTCTGCTCTTCGGCGGCGGTGGCCACCTGGCTGCCCAGGTCGGTGATCCGGCTCACCTGCTCGCGCACCGACTCCAGCGAGTTGCCGATGGTCTCGGCCTGACCGGAGGCCTGCTCGGCGTGGCCCACGCTGCGATTCATCACGTCCACGGCGTCGGAAACCCCCGACTGCACCCCGGAGATGATCTCCTCGATCTCGGCGGTAGAGTCCTGGGTCCGGCCGGCCAGCGTGCGCACCTCGTCGGCCACCACGGCGAAGCCGCGGCCCTGCTCGCCGGCACGGGCGGCCTCGATGGCCGCGTTCAGCGCCAGCAGGTTGGTCTGCTCGGCGATGGTCTTGATCACGTCGAGCACCGAGCCGATCTTCTCGCTGTGCTGTTCGAGCCGGGCCACGGCCTCGCCGCCGGTGCGGATGTCCTCGGCGAGGTGCTCGATGGCCCCCACCGATTCGCGCACCACGCGCCCGCCCTCGTCCACGGCGCTCATGGCGTCCTGGGCGTTCTGCGCCAGCTGGTTGATGTTCTGCGCCACTTCGCCGGCCGAGGCCGACATCTCGTTGAGCGCCGCGGCCAGGTGCTCGAGCTCGGCCTGCTGGTCGTTGACCCCGGCCGAGGTATGCCGCTCGGCCTCGGCCACCTGGTTGGCACCGGCGACCACCTCGTCGGCGGCGCGGGCGATGCGCCCCACCAGGCCGTTGAGGTCCTCGCCCATGCGCGCCAGGGCGTCGAGCAGCCGGCCGAACTCGTCGTTGCGGTCGTTCTCGATCCGGCCGGTGAGATCGCCGTCGGCGATACCTTCCAGCTGAACGATGCTGCGATCCAGCGGCCGCAGCACGCGCTGCATGTAAAAGCCTACCAGTGCCAGGGCCAGCACCAGGGCGACCGCCACCACCCCGTACTCGGTGAGCAGCAGCCAACGCTCGGTGACCCGCTGTTCGGTGACATCCTCCACGGCGATCACGGTGCCCACCGTGTCGTCACCCAGCCCCCGGACCGGCATCACACCCACCCCGAGGACCCGCTCCCCCTGGTCGTGGGCGAAATAGCCGGGCTCGGCGAGATCGCCCGGGACAATGCCCTCGGCGACCTCGCCGGCAGTGGCCACCACCTGGCCGCCGCGCTCGCGGATCTGGATGGCCCGGCCCGTGGCCTCGCGCATGCGCTCGGCAACCACGGCCACCGACTCCTGGTAGACGCCGGCCCCCACCAGGTCGGCCCGGTCATAGAGGGGAAAGGCCGCGACGTTGACCAGCCGGCCGTCCGCGGTGCGCTCCAGGCCCTGGATCACCTTGCCCTGCTCCAGCGCCCGGCGGGCCGCCAACGGCGCCTCGCCCGAGGACTCGCCGGAGAACATCACCTGGCCGTCGCTGCCCACGATCACCAGGTTGTCGATCACGTCCTGGGCCTGCAGCCGGGTGAGCGTGGGGCCGATGGCATCACGCACCGCATCCGCGTTGCCGCGGTAGAGCGCGGCACTGAGATTGCGGTTGCGGGTGATGGGCTTGAAGTTGGCGGCCATGCGTCCCTGGCGGCTGGTGGAGATGGCCTCCCAGAGTTCCTGCATGCTCTTGGCATAGGCGTCCTGGTAGGCCTGCTTTTCGTGTTGCTGGACCTGGTGGCCCACCACCAGCAGGGCGGCGGCGACCACCAGGATCGCCAAGGTCACGACCCCGCCGAGCTTGAGCTTGACGGAGGCGTTGCGGAGATTCTTGCCACGGGTCGTCATTGTTCTCGTTTCCCGTCGTCAGGCATAGGAAGGCGACGGGCGGGCCGCTTCCGGGCCCGCCCGCGTGCCGTCATTCCACCGGGTAGCCGGCCTCGCTCCAGGCGGGGAATCCGCCACGGAAGTAGTAGACCTCCTGCCAACCCCACTCGGCGGCCAGCGCCGAAGCCCAGGCCGAACGGTCGCAGTGGATGGCGTTGCAGTAGAAGACCACCGGCGCGTCCTTGGGCACCTGTTCGGCGAGGCTTTCCTCGGTCATCGGCTGCGGACCCTTGCCCGGGTCGTAGACCAGGTGCAGGGCACCGGGAATCCGGCCCGCCTCCCAGTCCGAATCCTTGCGCGGGTCGACGAAGTAGGCCCGCTCCTCCCACAGCGCGTGGGCCTTGTTAACGTCCACGGTGGTCGCCCCGGGAACCGATTCCGGCGAGACGTAATCGCCGCTGGTCTTGACCTCGAGGTCCACCGCGCCCGCGGTGGCCGATGCCAGCAAGAGACCCGCGGAAAGCAGCGCGGTGCCGAGTCGGGTGGTTTGCGTCATTGTTCTCTCCCCTGGTGTCTTCGTTGGTGGTTCTTGTCGGTCGATTCCCATCCGGCTGACCGGGGAATCGGCCGGCACGCCCCGCGAACAAGGCGGTGGGCGCACCGGACAACTTCGCCGATCGCCACCTTCCCTGGCCAATAAGATCGGGCCGGGCCCGCATAAGTCTCCCTCTGCCAAGGGGTTTCGGCACCCGCGGGCCGGACTTGAGCCGCGGCCCGGAAATCGCATTTCCCCGAGACGGAAAAGTTCCCCGTCATCGGCATGAGATTTGAGTCGCCGTCCGGTTATCTGCGACATTTGGGCGTCGATCCCGAATGCAGGAGTCCCGATCACGATCCAGCCGCTGGACTATCTTTGTTCAGAACGCCAGAAACAGGAGCCGAATGCATGTACAAGAAAATCATGGTGCCGGTGGACCTGGCCCATCTCGACGCGCTCGAGAAGGCGCTGGCCGTCGCCGCCGACATGTCCCGCCACTACCAGGCCGAGCTCTGCTACGTGGGGGTCACCACCTCCCAACCCAGCTCGGTGGCCCGCAGCCCCGAGGAATACCGGGAAAAGCTCCAGGCCTTCGCCCATGAACACGCTCCCGAAACCGGCAAGGAGCCGAGCGCGCGCGTGATCGTCAGCCACGACCCGGCCGTGGATCTCGATCACAAGCTGATCGAGGCGATCGACGAGGTCGGTGCCGACCTGGTGGTGATGGGCACGCACCTGCCGAAGGCACTCAACGCCATCATGCCGACCCACGGGGGCGACATCGCCGGACATACCGACGCCTCGGTATTCCTGGTACGTCCCTGAACCCGCCAAAAACGACGGAGAGAGCCTCGTGGAAAACCAAAACAACCAAGATCCCGACAAGGCCAATCAGACGGAATCGGTGGGCGTGCCGGCGCCGGAGGGGCCGGCCAATCTCATCGACACCGATTACGTGATCGGCCAGGACAACTACGCCGCCCGCCCGCTGGGGGTGGACATCGACATCCACGGTGCGGTGTTCAGCTTCTCGGCACTGGTGATCCTGGCCTTCGTGATCCTCACGCTGGCCCTGCCCGAGCAGTCGACCGCCTGGTTCGACGGTGCCAAGAACTGGATCAACGCCAACATGAGCTGGTTCCTGATCGGCGCGGCCAACATCTTCGTACTGCTGTGCCTGTTTTTGATCTTCTCGCCGCTGGGCAAGGTGCGCATCGGCGGCGCCCATGCCGAACCCGACTTCAGCTACCTGTCGTGGTTCGCGATGCTGTTCGCCGCGGGCATGGGCGTGGGCCTGATGTTCTACGGCGTTTCCGAGCCCCTGACCCACTATGGCACCTCGCTGGGCGGTACCAGCGTGGGCGAGGACGGTGTGCGTACCGACTGGGCGCCGCTGGGGGCCGCGGCCGGTGACCAGGGCGCCGCAATGAGCCTGGGCATGGCGGCGACGATCTTCCACTGGGGCCTGCACCCGTGGGCGATCTACGCCATCGTCGCCCTGTCGCTGGCACTGTTCGCCTACAACAAGGGCCTGCCGCTGACCGTGCGCTCCATGTTCTACCCGCTGCTGGGCGAGCGGATCTGGGGCTGGCCGGGGCATGTCATCGACATCATGGCCGTGTTCGCCACGCTGTTCGGCCTGGCCACCTCGCTGGGCATCGGCGCGCAGCAGGCCGCCGCGGGCCTCAACCACCTGTTCGGCATCCCCGACGGCAATACCACGCTGGTGCTGCTGATCGCGGCGATCACCGCCGTGGCGGTGGTCTCGATCGTTGCCGGCGTGGACAAGGGGGTCAAGCGCCTCTCCGAGATCAACCTGGTGCTGGCCTTCCTGCTGCTGATGTTCGTGGTCTTCGTCGGCCCGACGCTGATGATCCTGACCGGCTTCGCGAAGAACCTCGGCGCCTACCTGACCGAGCTGCCGTTCCTCTCCAACCCGTTCGGGCGCGAGGACGTCAACTTCAGCCAGGGCTGGACCACCTTCTACTGGGCCTGGTGGATCAGCTGGTCCCCGTTCGTCGGCATGTTCATCGCGCGGGTCTCCCGCGGCCGCTCGGTGCGCGAGTTCCTCACCGCGGTGCTGCTGGTGCCGTCCACCGTGTCGGTGTTCTGGATGACCGCCTTCGGCACCACCGCCATCAAGCAGCTCCAGGAGGGCTTCACTGGGGCCAGCGACGCCGACCTGGCGGTCAAGCTCTACGAGGTGCTCGGCCAGCTGCCCATGGCGGAGATCACCTCGTTCATCGGCATCGTGCTGGTGATCGTGTTCTTCGTGACCTCCTCGGACTCCGGCTCGCTGGTGATCGACACCATCACCGCCGGTGGCAAGATCGATGCACCCAAGCCGCAGCGTGTGTTCTGGGGCATCATCGAGGGCGCGATCGCCATCGCCCTGCTGGCCGGCGGCGGCCTGGCGGCCCTGCAGTCGGCGGCCGTGGCCGCGGGCCTGCCCTTCACGGTCGTGCTGCTGGTGGGCTGTTTCGCGATCATCAAGGGGCTCATGGACGAACCCCGCTCGGCCTGACCGCGCCGCACAAGGCGAACCATCGAGAGGGCGGCCCGCGGGCCGCCCTTTTTCTTGGTCAGCGGGTCGGCGGTCGCGGGGCATGCGCCACGCACGGTTCGCGACCGGGAGGTCGCTCCCACGAGGGCTCGCCGGGGCCGCTCAGGCCCAGAGTTGGCCCAGCGGCGTCTCGGGCGAGTAGTGGTGGGCCACCTGGGCCTGCAGGAGCTCGGCGGTGGCCAGGGCGTCGAGGGCGGCGTGGTGGGCGCGGTAGTTGGGCAGCCCGTAGCGGGTGCGGCTGTCGTAGAGGCGGATCGAGGTGGGCCGGCGGCCCACCATCCGCGCCAGCCGCGAACCCAGTGACTGGCGGTGGAGGCGGGCCTCGATGGCCATGGTGTCGATCACCGGGAACAGCAGTTCCTCGCCCAGGCGCACCCGCACGGCGGCGTCGAGAAAGCTCCGCTCGATGGCCCGGTAGTGGACCACGGGAATGCGCCCGGCGAGCCGCTCCAGCAAGGGCTCGAGCATCTCGGCCAGGTAGGGGGCCTCGGCCACCTCGTTGTGGGTGATGTGGTGGTAGGTAATGGAAACCTCGGAGAGCGGCCTCACCGGCCGCAGCACCCAGTGGGTACTGTCCGCCGGGCGGATGCCCGCCAAGCCGAAGGGCACCAGGCCGATGCTGACGATGGCATCCCGGCCGGGATCGAGGCCGGTGGTCTCCAGGTCCAGCGCCACCAGCGGCACCTCGCCGATCGGCGTCTCCGGGCCCGGCCAGTCGGCACCAAAGAAACGCTGCAGCGCCGGGTGCCGGGCACTCGCCGCACGCCCGGCGAGATAGGCGGGCCAGTCGGTTCCACGGCCGGGGTTTCGACGACGTTCGGGGCTCAGCACGGCGGTCCCTCCGCGGGTCGTGGACGTGTGCGCCTCGGGGACGGCACTCAGCGGGTCCAGGGATAGCGAAAGCGCAGGAACTTCTGCGCGTTGGACAGCACCTGGAAGGCCTCCTTGAGGTTGTGGCGCTCGCTGGCGGAGACGTTCTCGGGCTCGATGTTGTTGTCCGGCGGGCGCTCTTCCTTGAGGTCGATCACCTGGTGGCGGATGCGCACCATGGCGATGAACTCCAGCGCGTAGCGCAGCTTGTCCGCCTGCCCGGCCGGGAGGATGCCGGCACGGTCGATGTCGTCGAGGCGCTCGAAGGAATTCTGCGCGGTGGAGCCGCAGGCCAGGGCATGTACCCGCACCAGGTCGGCCATGGGGGCCGTGCCCCGGCGCTTGAGATTGATGGAGTTGTTCTGCTTGCCGTCCTGCTCCATCACGAACGTGCGGAAGAAGCCCAGCGGCGGGGTCCGGTTGAGGGCGTTGCGCGCCATGGCGGCGAGAAAGCGCTTGTTGGCCGAGGCCTCGGCGGCCACCTGGTCCTGGAGGACCTCGACGAAGCGCTCCTCGCCGTGCACCGGGTCGAGGTCGAAGAAGATCGAGCTGTGCAACAGCCGCTGGGGGTCGGGCTCCTCGATCCACTCGGAGAAGTAGCCCTGCCAGACGGACAGCGGCTGGCGCCAGTCGGGGTTGGTGGCCATGATGCCGCCCTTGCAGTAGGGATAGCCGCAGGCATCCAGGCCGTCGCTGACCCGCCGGGCCAGCTCGGCGAAATAGGCACCGTGGATCTCGGGGTCGAAGCGGTCGTCGAGCACCAGGGCGTTGTCCTGGTCGGTGACGATGCTCTGCTCGTTGCGCGCCATCGACCCGAGCACCATGAAGCAGTAGGGAATCGGCGGCTGGCCGATCTCGGCCTCGGCCAGCTCGATCAACCGGCGGGTGAGGCTGCGGCCGATGGTGGAGAGCGCGCTGCCGACCATCTTGGAGTCGGCCCCCTCGTCCACCATGCGCACGAAGGCGGCGCGCACGTCGGGCATCAGGCGGGCCAGGCCGCGCTCGTCGGGCTGGTTGTAGATGTTGCTCACCAGGTAGAGGCCGGACCGGGTCTCGTAGCGGACGATGTCGGAGAGGTGGACCACCCCCACCGGCCGCCGCCGGTGGAGGACCGGCAGGTGGTGGACATGGTTGCGCAGCATGGTGAGCATCGCCTCGTTGACCGAGGCGTCCGACTGGACGGTCACCACCTCGCCGGCAAGCAGGTCGCGCACGGGGGTCTCCGCCGGCCGCCCCTCGGCCACCAGCCGGATGCGCAGGTCCTGGTCGGTGAGGATGCCGACCAAGCGCCGCTCACGACCCTCGCCGTCGGTGAAACGGTCCTCGTCGTCCCCCAGCGGCGGCGCGAGCACCAGCAGCGAGGAGACGCTCTGCTCGGTCATCAGCCGCGCCGCCGCCTGGGCCGTGGCCTCCTGGTCGATCATCACCGGCATGCGCGCGATCAGCCGGCGCACGCGGGTAATGAGCATGTCGTTGTCCTTCTCCTGCGCGTCCACCGTGGCCTTGAGCCGCGACCCGGAGAGCTCGACGAAGTCGGCGAAGTGGGCATCCTCGTCGCACAGGCGCTCGAACACGGCCTCGGGGACGAAGTAGACCAGCGTGTCCTCGATGGCCCGCGCGGGGAAGCGCACCTTGTGGCTGCGCAGCAACGCCACGTAACCGAAGATGTCGCCCTCGGAGATGCGGTTGAACAGCTGGCCGTCGTGGCGGTAGACCTCCACCGCCCCGCTGCGCACGTAGCCGAAGTGGTGGACCGCCTGGCCGAACTCGAGGATGTCGCTGCCCTCGCGGAAGTAGCGCACCTCGACGCTCTCGGCGACCGCGTCGAGCAGCTCGTCGGAGAGGGCATCGAAGGGCGGGAAGCGCCCCATGTGATCCCGGATCTCCTGCAGTTCCACGTCCATCGCTCGCCCCCGCCGCCTGGTCGATGCCATGCCACCGATGGTAACAGCCGCCTCTCGGGGCGGTCTCCCCCGCGACCCGGCGGTGATCTTGCACCGGGCCGGGGGCCCGTGGCAGACATCGCGCGATCACCAGCCACCGGCCTCTCACGGAAATGAAAGCGGGCCGAAGGACAGCCACATCGGTGCATCAAGGCTGCCGTGCAGGATGTCGGGAGAAGGGAGGAAATGCGCCGGTGACGCCCCGAACGAGGGGAGCACACCGGCCGGAAGACGTGCCTACTCGAGGATGAGCCGGGCGTTGAGTGGCTGCACGGGGCGGTTGTTGTCCACGCCCATGATTCCATGGAACTGGGCCACTTCCTCGTGGGAGACCTGGACCGGCTGCTTCATGACCATCCAGGTAACACCCTCGGAACAGGGCGGCGTGGTCAGCGATCCGCTGTAACGGTAGAAGCTGCGGTCTTCGGGCAGCAGGGCGGCGGCGTTCACCGTCTCGTCCGGGGCCTTTTCGTTCTGGCCGGCCTTGGCGGGCATGTGGTTCCAGACCGACTCGATCGCGGCGTTGGCCCGCCCTTCTTCGTAGAAGACCCCGATCACGGCGAGATTCCCGTCCTCGTCGGCGTGAACCAGGTGCCCTTCCATGGGATAGGGGTGGCCGTCCACCTCGTGCTCGCTCGGGCTGTGGAAATGGAACTGCTTGAGCTCGAAACGATGATCACCGACTTCGATATAGCTGCCGGGGGCATAGTCGACCTGCACGGAGTGGCCGTTGTTGGTCACGGTCAGCGGGGTGCGGTCGTAGTGGAAGGTGACCGGCGGCTGCTCGGCCTCGACGATGCGCGAAAGGTCGACGGGCGACTGATTGCGGCCCGCACCACAAGTGCCGAATTCGGCCGCCAGGCTGGCCCAGTGATCGGGGCCGGTCTTGCCTTCATAGCTCCAATGGGCGTCACCGTGACCCGCCAGGGCGGCACCCGACCACAGGCTGGCTGCCACTAGCCACGTGAGACGCTTGAGCTTGCTGGATTTCATGATCCTCTCCTTGGTTTGGGGACAGCGTCGAAATCACTTCGACGCCAAATACCCTAAAGAGATGCTTGACCGGCTTTCAATAAGCATTTTCTTATATTCCAATATTCAAATTTTTACGCCCCTCCCTCGTCGGCCCGGTACCGGCAAAAGGGCCACCCGGGCGCCCGGCCTGACGATCAGTCGGCTACCGGCTGGCTGGCCACGCTCTTTTCGCGCACCACGTAGATTCCCGCGGCGACGATAATGACCGCTCCCGCCACGGTCAGCATGTCGGGCAGTTCGCCGAACACCCACCAGCCCAGCAGCGTGGCGCCGAAGATCTCCAGGTACTGCAGGGGCGCGAGGATGCTCGCGTCGCTGCGGGCGAAGGCCATCACCACCAGCACGTGCACCACGGCGGCAATGGCCCCGTTGAGTGCCAGCAACCCCCAGTGCCCGGCATCCGGCTGGGCCAGCCGGGCGATGGACCAGCCCGGCAGCTGGCCGACCAGCAGGAAGGCGCCCATCACCCCGGCGGCGGCCAGCCCCACCCAGAACTGCAGCACCAGCGCCTCGCGGTGGTCGCGGGTGGTGACGAAGGCCCGCGTGGCGGTGAGATAGGCGGCGTAGGCACCCGCCGCGGCGACGGGCAGCAACGCCGCCAGGCCGTGGACGCTCCAGTTGGGGCGCAGGATCAGCAGGGCCCCCAGCAGGCCCACGCTCACCCCGACCCAGCGCCGCCGGGTGACCCGCTCGCCCAGAAACAGCCTCGAGAAGACCACCAGGATCAGCGGCTCGACGAAGAACAGGGCGATGTTGTTGGCCAGCGGCAGGTGCTTGAGCCCCCAGAACAGGAACAGCATCGCCGCGGCCATCAGCCCACCGAGCAGCAGGAAGACCGCCCGGAAGCCGTGGCGATGGCGAAAGGCGGCGAAGAACGGCAGCAGGAACAGGCTCTGGAAGACAAAGCGCAGGGCCGCGATCTCGCCCACGGAGAGCTCGGCCGCGAGCCACTTGGCGATGGCGTCGGCCAGCGGGATGGTCATCACCGCGGCGGCCATCATCAGCGGTCCCTGCAGGTCCCGTGTCTCGCTGCCCATGCACGCCCCTCGCCATGCCGGCCCCGGTGCTTTCGGTTCGCCCGGGGGTTGCCTATGCTGGATACGGGGCAAATGGGCGCCCCGGGAAGAATGACCATTCTAACCCCACGAGGGAGGGTATCGGTGCGCACCTGGCTCCTGCTCTGGGCCCTGCTCTTCCCGCTCTCGGCGGAAGCGGCCCCGACCGTTCCCGCCAGCAGCCCGGCCGACGGCGGATCGGTGACCTGGTACGACTACCGGGCCGGGCCCGGACCGCGCCTGCATGTCTATCTCTTCTGGTCGCCCACCTGCCCGCATTGCCGGGCCGCGCGCGCCTTCCTCGAACCGCTGGCCGCCGGCCGCGACGACCTGGTGATCCACAGCCACGACATCACCGGGACGGCAGCCGGAGAGCGCTTCCGCCGGGTCGCCGGGGCGAGCGGGGCCTCCACCCGCTCGGTGCCCGCCATCGCCTACTGCGGGCGCATGGTGACCGGGTTCTCGGACACGCCCACCCACCGCCGTTGGTTCGTCGAGCAGTTCGACAGCTGCCGGCAGGCCGTGGCCGACGACCGGCCCTGGGACCAGGCCGAACGCCACGTGCCCCTCGACCTGCCGCTGCTGGGCCCCACCGATCCGCAGTCCTTCGGCCTGCCCGCCCTCACCCTGTCGCTGGGGCTGCTGGACTCCATCAACCCGTGCGCCTTCTTCGTCCTGCTCTTTTTGCTGAGCCTGATGGTGCACCTGCGCAGCCGCGCACGGATGGCCCTGGTGGGCGGCTTGTTCGTGCTGGTCTCGGGGGCGGTCTACTTCGCCGTGATGACCGCCTGGCTCAACGTCTTTCTGGTGGTGGGCCAGCTTGCCTGGATCACTGCGCTGGCCGGCGGCGTGGCCCTGGTGCTGGCCACGCTCAACATCAAGGATTTCCTGCTGCCCGGGCGGGGGCCTTCGGCGAGCATCCCCGAAGGCGCCAAGCCCGGGCTCTTCCGGCGCATGCGGGGCCTGCTGAACGTCGACAGCCTGCCGGCGTTGCTCACCGGCACCCTGGTGCTGGCGGTCTCGGCCAACAGCTACGAGCTGCTGTGCACCGCGGGCTTTCCCATGATCTACACCCGCATCCTGAGCCTGAGCGATCTCTCCACCACCGGTTACTACGCCTATCTGGCCCTCTACAACCTGGTCTACATCCTGCCGCTGATGCTGATCGTGACCCTCTTCGTGACCACGCTGGGATCGCGCAAGCTCAGCGAGCGCGAGGGCCGGGTGCTCAAGCTGCTCTCCGGGCTGATGATGCTCCAGCTCGGCCTGTTGCTGCTGCTCGCCCCGCAGGCGCTGACCGACCTGCGGGTGGCGGTCAGCCTGCCGTTGGTGGCGGTGCTGTTCACCCTCCTGCTCAAGGACCGGGTCCTCGGCGGCGGGGCGACGGGCGGGTCGGACCGTCGACCGGGGCCGTGAACGCCGCGACCCGCCTCGCGGGGCCGAATCGCCCTGTCATCGCTCATCGGTTATGCTCGACCGTGAGCGACCCGCGGGTTCCGGGAGGAGGCGACGGACATGGGCGACGACGAAACCACCGAGCACACGCGCCACTGGCTGCGTGATTCGGTACTCGCCTTCGCGGCCTGGTGGGCCGCCGCCGCCCTGACCACCCTGCTCTATCCCACGGTCGCCGACTACCTGCCCATCTCGCTGATCTGGCTGGCCAACGCGCTGGCCTACGGCGCGATCCTCAGCCGCGGGGCGCAACTGATTCCCGCCTTCACGCTGGCCGCCCTGACCTGGAACATCGCCCGCGGCGATGCCCCGGCCGACATCCTCATCGGCACCGGCACCTTCCTCGCCGTGATGCTCTTCGTCCGCGGCTTCGCCAGGGTGCTGGCGCGCAAGGTGGAGCACGACCAGGCCCGGCGGCTGCTGCGGGTGCCGATCATCGCCATGGCCAGCGCCACGGTGTTCACCAGCCTGGGGGTCTGGCAGTTCACCGACGGCATCCCCGACAACGCCCTGACCGCGGGCCTGTGGCTGTCCGAGGCGACCTCGGTGCTGCTGTTCACCCCGCTCGCCCAGCAGCTGCTGAGCCCGGGGCCGGCCATCCAGCGCCCGCTGGGCGAGTTCCGGCCGGTCAGCGGCGTGATCGCCGCCTGGACGCTGACCGCCTTCATCGTGCTCGCCGCCCTGCTGCTCACCGGCCGCGGCGACGGCATCGCCCAGCGCTGGCTGCCCTACCTGGCGCTCACCGTGCCCATGCTCGCCGTCTACATGCTGCCCACGGCCGTGACCCGCTTCGCCGTGTCCGGCTTCGTGCTGGTCTGGGTGGCCGTGCACTACCAGGTGTTCGACATGGGCCACGGGCTGGTCCACGTGCGCTCGCTGCTCAACGGCCAGATGATCATCTTCACCGCCAGCCTGATCGCCTTCCTGGCCATCGAGTCGGTGCGCTCCTTCGAGACCGCCAACCGCCGGCTGCAGGCCGCCCGCCTGCGCGACGGTCTCACCGACCTGCTCAACGACATGGGACTGGCCAGCGCCCTGCGCGAGCGCCTGACGGGAACCCCCGACCCGGGCCACGCGCCGGTGATCGCCGTGCAGGTCCCCGACATCGACGACCTCTACACGCTGGTGGGCCACGATGCCGCCCTGGGACTGGAACGCCGCATCGCCGAGATCCTGCGACAGACCACCGGCAACCCCGGGCTCGCCGCCACCGCCCGCCTGCAGCCGGGCCTGTTCGCCCTGGTACCGCCCGCCTCGGGCCGGCGGGCACAGACGCCGGCGGAACTGGCCGAGGGACTGCGGGCACGCCTGCGCTCGGCGGAACAGGAAGGCCAGCTGCCCACCGGCCGCCTGGGCCTGCGGGTCACCCTGCTCGACCGCGTCGAGCACGACGACCTCGCCCACCTGGCGCCACTGCTGCTGATGGCGGCGCGGCGGGCCGGCGGGGAAGACCACGAGGGCTTCTACCGCCACAGCGGACGGCCCATGGAGCTGATCGAGGGCCACCGCGAGCGCCTGGAACGGGCCCGGCACCTGCGCGAGGCACTGGCCGGCAACGACGCGGAGGGCCGTTTCCTCCTCTACGCCCAGCCCATCATCGACCGCCGGGACCGCGAGGCCCATCGCCTGGAGATCCTGCTGCGCTGGGCGGGCGCGGACGGCGCCATCCAGTCCCCCGGCACGTTCATGCCCGTGGCCGAGGATTTCGGCCTGATGCCGCGGATCGACCGCTGGGTGCTGGAACGGGCCCTGGAACAGGTCCGCGCCCACCCCGCCCACGCGCGGCTGACCGAGGTGGCGATCAACCTTTCGGGGGACTCACTCGCCGGGGGCTGGCTGCCCGACACCGTCGCCGACCTCCTCGAACGGCATGCCTGGCCGGCCGAGCGGCTCTGCCTGGAGATCACCGAGACCATGCTCATCCACGACACCCGCGCGGCCCGGCGCAACCTCGATGCCTTGCGGGCCATGGGCGTGCACCTGGCCATCGACGACTTCGGCACCGGTCGCGCCACCTTCGCCTACCTGCAGGAATACCCGGTGGACCAGCTCAAGATCGACGGCCGATTCATCCGCCGACTGACCGAGTCCGGCTTCGACCGCGAGGTCGTGCGCAGCACGTGTGCCCTGGCCGACCACATGGGCAGCCGGGTGGTGGCCGAGTTCGTGGAGACCGACGCCCAGGTCGAGCTGCTCGGCGAACTGGGCGTGGACCTGCTGCAGGGCTTCGGCCTCGCCGAGCCCCGCCCCCTGCAAGACGGCCTGGCGGCCATCGACCCACCGGTGTCGACCCCCGACCGTCGAGACCCGACCGATTGATCGCGCCCTGCCCCCGTCCCGCGGGGGCGGAACCCGATACCGCGGCCCGATGTGAATCAGGCCGCCTGGCCGTCTTGCTGCCGGGCGCGGGTGAGCGCGGCCATCACCGCCATCATCGGCGCGGCGGCGGTGTCGTGCTCCATGGCGGCACCGGCGAAACGGCGGCCGTCGATGCCGAGCTGGACGTAGGCGGCGGCCTCGGCGCCGGTGCCCTCGCCGATGGCATGCTCCTGGTAGTGCACCACCGAGAGCGCCTGGCCGCTGTGCCGCTGCCAGGCGTCGATGAAGGCCGACAGCGCACCCTCGCCCTCGCCGCGGATGACGCGCTCGACGTTGCCCTCGCGGATGCGGGCCTCGACGGTATCCACCCCACCCGAGCGATCCATGCGGTACCCTTCCAGCCGCGGGCTTGCGTCGGCGGCGAGGAAGTGTTCGCGGAACAGCCGGTGGATGGTGCGGCTGTCCACCTCGCCGGCGATCCGCTCGCTCTCGGCCTGCACCAGGCCGGCGAGCTCCACCTGCATCCAGCGGGGGATGGACAGGCCGAAGTCGCGCTCGAGCACGAAGGCCGAACCGCCCTTGCCCGACTGGCTGTTGACCCGGATCACCGCCTGGTAGTCACGGCCCAGGTCCTGCGGGTCGATGGGCAGGTAGGCCACCTGCCAGGGCTCGTCCCCCTGCTGCTGTTTCAGGCACTTGGCGATGGCGTCCTGGTGGCTGCCGGAGAAGGCGGTGTAGACCAGTTCGCCCACCCAGGGATGGCGCGGGTGCACCGGGAGGTTGGTGCACTCGGAGTAGACGCCGATGATGGCGTCGGGGTTGGAGAGATCCAGCTCCGGGTCCACCCCCTGGCTGTAGAGATTCATCGCCATGGTGACGAGATCGGTGTTGCCGGTGCGCTCGCCGTTGCCCAGGAGCGTCCCCTCCACCCGGTCCGCCCCGGCGAGCAGGCCCAGCTCGGCGGCGGCCACCGCGGTGCCGCGGTCGTTGTGGGTGTGCAGGGAGACGATCATCGCCTCGCGGCGCTGCACGTGGCGGCAGAAGAACTCCACCTGGTCGGCGAAGACGTTGGGCGTGGCGTGCTCCACGGTGGCCGGGAGGTTGATGATGCAGGGCGCGTCCCGCGTGGGCTGCCAGACCTCGGTCACCGCGTCCACCACCTCCAGCACGTAGTCCGGCTCGGTCTGGGAGAAGCTCTCCGGCGAGTACTGGAAGACCCAGTCCGTCTCCGGGTAGCGGGCCGCCTCGTCGCGCACCATGCGCGCGCCCTCCACCGCCAGCGCCTGGATGCCCTCGCGGTCCATCGCGAACACCCGCTCGCGCTGGACCGTGGAGGTGGAGTTGTAGACGTGCACGATCGCCCGGCGCACGCCGGCCAGCGACTCGAAGGTCCGCTCGATCAGGTGCCGGCGGGCCTGCACCAGCACCTGCACGGTGACGTCCCCGGGGATGCGGTCCTCGTCGATCAGCCGGCGGAGGAAGTCGTGGTCGTAGCCGCTGGCCGAGGGAAAGCCCACCTCGATCTGCTTGAAACCGAGCTCCACCAGCAGGTCCCACAGGCGCAGCTTCTGCTCCACCGTCATCGGCTCGAGCAGCGCCTGGTTGCCGTCGCGCAGGTCGACGCTGGCCCAGACGGGCGCGCGCTCGATACGGCGATTCGGCCACTGGCGATCCTCGATGGGGACCGCCGGCGCCGGTCGGTACTTGCGGTGGTCGAACGGTTTCACGGTGGCTGTCCTCTCCCTCGATTGCGAAATGGTCCACCGCGAGGCCGGATACCCTCCCGGTGGCGGATCACACCGACGACCCCGAGCCCTCGTGAGGCCGCGGTCCGGCCGGTCCTCGTGGGACCCGCCCCCGGTGCACGCGCCGCTTTTGGCGGATAGTGGAAAGATTAATGCACGAGCGGCGAAAGATGGTTGCAAATTCCATGCGCAAACCGGCCGAATATGGCATATAATTGCGCACCCAATCCTTTTTCGACAAGGGAATTGCCCGAATGTCCCGGCCGACGCCACGACCGCTCGACCTCGACCGCTTCGATCGCCGCATCCTCGAGCTCCTGCAGGAAGAGGGCCGCATCTCCAACCAGGAACTGGCCGACCGCATCGGCCTGTCCCCCTCGCCCTGCCTGCGCCGGGTGCGGGCGCTGGAGGAATCGGGCCTGATCACCGGCTACCGGGCCATGCTGGACGCCCAGCGACTGGGGCTCTCGCTCATGGCCCTGATCCACATCGCCATGGACCGCCACACGCCGGAGCGCTTCGCCCACTTCGAGGCGAAGGTCGCCGCCATCCCGGCGGTGATGGAATGCCTGCTGGTCACCGGCCAGGAGGCCGACTACCAGCTCAAGGTGCTGGTGGAGGACATGGAGGCCTTCCAGGCCCTGCTGCTGGAACGGGTCACCCGCATCGAGGGCGTGAGCGGGGTGCATTCGAGTTTCGTCCTGCGACGGGTGATCGACAAGACCGCGTTGCCGCTGGAGCGGAACTGAGGCTCACGCGACGGCTGGCCGGAATCTGCACGACAAGCCGCGCAGGCGGGGCGGCATGCCGGTCGCCGGGGTCTACCGGGCAGCCGAGAACGTGGACCGGCGAGGGCCGGCCGCGCTTCAGGGGGCCAGCGCCGGGTCGATGGTCACCGACAGCGTGGCGCCCTCCTCCACCCGGAAGCCGGGGCCGAGCGACACGCTCTCGCCGGCGGTCAGGCTGGCCGCGGCGGCCGCTCCCGTGACGCCGAAGCCCGCTTGGCCGGTCACGATCCGGCTGCAGGCGGTGCTCTGGAAGGGGCCGGAGACACTGCCCTCGATGATGTCGATGTCGGGATGGCCGCAGCTGGAGGGCTCGTCGTCGGCGATGGTGACGACGACCTCGAACGGAGTGCCCAGCGAGGCGCCCGAGGCATCGGAGAGGACCACGCCGAATTCCCGCTGGCCGTCGCCCGAGCCATTGTCCAGCACCGGCACGGTGATCGGCCGCGAGGTCGGGTCGCCATCGCTCCAGGACAGGTTGCCCGCCGAGGCGGTGAAATCGTCCCCACCGGTCGCCGTGCCGTCCCGGGTCGCGTAGAGGACGCTGGCCGCCCCATCGGCACCGCCCTCGCGGGACACCTCCAGCACCACCTCGGTGCCGTCCTCCGCCACCAGGGCCTCGCTGCGGGTGAACTGC
>JAAZVP010000034.1 GCA_018623495.1 Halothiobacillus sp.
GCCATCGCACCCGACAGCGCAAGCGCCCACACAGATTATCTGATCGAATTGTCAAAGAGCTCCTGAGCGCTTTCCGCTCAGCGGACCGACAGTGTAACGAAAGCGTAACAAACCGTCAATCCCTTTTTCTGCCTCCCGTCCCGGCCGGCTGGGCCTGCCGAAACGAGGCCGCCCATTCTAACCCGCAAAAGGCGGCTGTCAACTCCTTTTGAACACCCCGTCTCCGGGTCCCGGCCACTCCCCGCAAACCCCGTCACAACAGGGCCTGCCGGCCGGTGCCGGCGGTCCGTTGCCGGCGAAGAGGTGCGTATTATAGGGGCCTCAATCGGGGCGTCAACCACTTTTTTACGAGACGGTTAAAGCCGACCCTTCACGGCGGCCGCACGCGCGCGTTCCTATTGAATGGTGACGCGCGCGATGCGCCGCTTGCCCACCTGCACCACTTGCTCGCTGCCCACGGGCAGCTCCAGGCCGCGGTCCTCGATACGCTGGCCATCCACTTTCACGGCCCCCTGCTTGATCATGCGGTAGGCCTCCGAGGTGCTGGGCGTGAGCCCCGCCTGCTTGAGCACCTGGGCGATGGGCAGGCCCTCGGCACCCTCGGCGCTCAGTGGCTTCTCGGGCAGGTCGTCGGGCAGCGCCCCCTTCTGGAAACGCTCGACGAAGGCCTTCTTCGCCTTCTCGGCCTCGTGGCGGCTGTGGAAGCGGGCCACGAGCTCTTCGCCGAGTTCGAACTTGATGTCGCGCGGGTTGCGCCCCTTTTCCATCTCCCGGCGCAGCCGCTCGATCTCCGCGAGGGGGCGAAAGCTCAGCAGCTCGAAGTAGCGCCACATCAGCTCGTCGGAGATCGACATGAGCTTGCCGAACATCTCGTCCGGGGCGTCCTCGATGCCCACGTAGTTGTCCAGCGACTTGGACATCTTCTGCACCCCGTCCAGCCCTTCCAGGATCGGCATGGTCATGATCACCTGGGGGTCCTGGCCCATGTCGCGCTGCAGCTCGCGCCCCACCAGCAGGTTGAACTTCTGGTCGGTGCCGCCGAGTTCCACGTCGGCCTTCATGGCCACGGAGTCGTACCCCTGGATCAGCGGGTAGAGGAACTCGTGGATCGCGATGGGCTGGTTGGAGCGGTAACGCTTGTGGAAATCGTCGCGCTCGAGCATCCGGGCGACGGTGTGGCGCGCGGCCAGCTGGATCATGTCGGCCGCGTCCATCTCGTTCATCCAGCTCGAGTTGAACATCACCAGGGTCTTTTCGGGATCGAGGATCTTGAAGATCTGGTGTTCGTAGGTGCGGGCATTGTCGATCACCTGGTCCCGGGTGAGGGGCTTGCGGGTAACGTTCTTGCCGGTCGGGTCCCCGATCATGCCGGTGAAGTCGCCGATCAGGAACATCACCTCGTGACCCCGGTCCTGGAACTGGCGGAGCTTGTTGATGAGCACGGTGTGGCCCAGGTGGAGGTCGGGCGCCGTGGGATCGAAACCGGCCTTGATGCGCAGGGGCCGGTCCTTTTTCAGTTTCTCCAGCAGCTCCGCCTCGACGAGGATCTCGTCCGCGCCGCGTTTCAGTTCCGCCAGATCCGATTCTGCTGACATGCTCTCCCCTCGAACGCTTCGATGATGCTTCCCGGCCCGGTGGCCGGGTAAATGAAAACGGCTGACACCCCGCTCCCGGCCCATTTGACCCGGGAAGGGGGCGGAGCTATCTTTGGCCCAAAACCGACCTGGAGATGGCGTGAAATTCCCTTCCTCGATCCGGCAGGACTACAAGCAACCCATGGCCAGCGGGCGACCCGCCGTGCGGCGTCATCCGCTGGTGCGCTGGGGTGCGCTGGCCGCGAGCCTGGCGGCGTTGGGCGTGGTGCTCGCCAACTCCAAGGAACCGGAGGAAATTCGGGCGGCGACCGAGAATAGCAGCCGCGCCGTCGCGGCGACAAGCGAACCCGCCTTCGAGACCGTGCGCATCGACCTGAGCACGGGCGAGGCGAGTCCCGCGGAGCCTCTCGCCGTGGCCCCCGACGAGCCCGCCGGCCCCACCCCCGCGGCCGCCTCGGGGGCCTCGCCGGCCGACAAGCCCACCGCCGAGTCGCTGGGCTGGCGGTCCCCGGCCGACCACCCGCCGAAACCTCCGGCAACCGTGGCCACCACGGCCACCGAGCCGGAGCCGGCACTGCGCAGCGAGACCCTCACGGTCGAGAAGGGCGACACCCTGGCGGCGATCTTCTCGCGCATGGATCTCTCCGCTACCCAGCTTTACCACGTGGTGCATGCCGGCAAGCCCGCCGAGGCCCTCAAGCACATCCGCCCGGGCCAGCAGATCACCTTCCACTTCGACGGCGACGACCGGCTGGCCGGCCTGTCGCTCGATCTCGACGCCCGGCGCACCCTGTCGATCGAGGGCAGCGGCAAGTCATTCACCGCGCAGATCGACGAGCACCCCCTCGAGCGGCGCGTGGCCTTCGCCGGCGGCATCATCGAGGACTCGCTCTACAACGCCGGCCAGGCCGCCGGCATGCCCGTCGACATCATCATGGAGATGGCCAACATCTTCAGCTGGAAGGTCGATTTCATCCGCAACGTGCGCCAGGGCGATCGCTTCGCGGTGATGTACGAGGAGCTCTACAAGGACGGCGAGAAGATCGGCAACGGCGAGATCCTGGCCGCCGCCTTCACCAACCGGGGCGAGGAGTTCCGGGCCACGCGCTTCGAGATGGCCGACGGACGGGTGGACTACTTCGAGCCCAACGGCGAGAGCCTGCGCCGGGCCTTCAACCGCTATCCCGTGGACGTGGTGCGCATCTCCTCGCGCTTCAACCCCAACCGCATGCACCCCATCCTCAAGAAGCGCCGGCCGCACAACGGCACCGACTTCGCCGCCCGCACCGGCACGCCGATCAAGGCCACCGGCGACGGCACCATCAGTTTCCGTGGCTGGAAGGGCGGCTACGGCCGGGTGATCTACATCCGCCACAACGAGAAGTACACCACCATCTACGGGCACATGTCGGCCTTCGACAAGGACTTCCGGCAGGGATCGCGGGTCAGCCGCGGCGATGTCATCGGCTACGTGGGCTCCACCGGCCATGCCACGGGGCCGCACGTGCACTACGAGTACCGGGTGAACGGTGTGCCGCGCAATTCCGAGAAGGTGGAACTGCCCCAGGCCGCCTCGGTCCCGGCCGGACAGATGGACGCCTTCAACCGGATCTCGGCCAAGCGCCTGGCCCAGATCGATCGCTTCGAGGCCGTCAAGCTGGCAGGCAAGCCGGCGGAAAACCCCGGTGGCTGATGTCCTCGTCGGCCTGATTTCCGGCACCAGCATGGACGGCGTCGACGCGGTCGCCGTCCGCTTCCAGCCCCGCCCCGTCCTGCTCGCCACCCACGAACACCCCTTCCCCCCCGTCCTCGCCGCCCGGCTGAGACAGCTCCTCGAGGGACCCTCCAGCCCGGCCGAGATGGGCGCGGTGGATGCCCGGCTCGGCGAGCTCTTCGCCGACGCCGCGCTGGCGGTGATGGACGCGGCCGGCATCCCGGGCGAGGCCGTGGCCGCCATCGGCTCGCACGGCCAGACCGTCCACCACGCACCGACCGCCGAAGCGCCCTTCTCGTGCCAGCTGGGGGACCCCAACCGCATCGCCTGGCGCACCGGACGGCCGGTGGTGGCCGACTTTCGCCGCATGGACGTGGCCGCCGGTGGCCAGGGGGCGCCGCTGGTACCTCCGTTCCACGCGGCGGTATTCGCCGACGCCCACGAGGATCGGGCCGTGCTCAACCTCGGGGGGATTGCCAACCTCACCCTGCTGCCCGCGGGGGAGCCCGAGGGCGTGCGCGGCTTCGACACCGGCCCGGCCAACACCCTGCTGGATGCCGTCGCCCGCGAGACCGGCCGGCCCTTCGACCGCGACGGCGCCTTGGCCGCGGCCGGGCGGGTGGACGAGGGCCTGCTGGCCGCGCTGCTCGACGACGCCTACTTCGCCGCCCCGCCGCCCAAGAGCACGGGCCCGGAACGGTTCAACCCGGACTGGGTGAGAGCGCGCGCCCCGCGCATGACACCGGCCGACCTGCAGGCGACGCTGGTGGAGCTCACCGCCAGGACGGTGGCCACGGCCCTGCGCGAGAGCGCACCCGGGACGGCGCGGGTGCTGGCCTGCGGGGGCGGGACCCACAACCCGGTACTGATGGACCGGCTGGCCCGTTGCCTGGAGGGGATTGCGCTGGAGCCCACCGACGCCCACGGGATCGGAGCGGACTGGGTGGAAGCGACGGCCTTCGCCTGGCTGGCGGGGGAGCGGCTGGCGGGCCGGCCCGGCAACCTGCCGGCGGTCACCGGCGCCGCGCGGGCCGTCCGCCTGGGCGGGATCTACCGCCCCTGATCAGCGCTCGTCGAGGGGCACGTACTCGCGCACCCGCTCGCCCACGTACTCCTGGGTGGGGCGGTAGATGCGGTTGTTGACCAGCTGCTCGCGCCAGTGGGCCAGCCAGCCGGCGGTGCGCGAGATGGCGAACAGCGGCGTGAACTGGTCGGAGGGAATGCCCATCTCGGCGTAGAGGATGCCGGAGTAGAAGTCCACGTTGGGGTGGATGCCCTTGGGCCCGAGGCGCTTGGCGCCCTCCTCCTCGAGGCGCACGGCGATGTCGAACAGCGGGCTGACGTCACCGTCCTTGTGCTCGCGCAGCTCCTCCATGCGCTCCTGGAGGATCACCGCGCGCGGGTCCTTCACCTTGTACTCGCGGTGGCCGAAGCCCCAGACCGTGCCGCGGTTGGCCAGCGTCTCCTGCAGCCAGGCGTCGACGTTGTCCGGCGAGCCGATCTCCTCGAGCATCTGCAGCACCCGCTGGTTGGCGCCACCGTGCAGCGGCCCGGCCAGCGTGCCCACCGCCGAGGCCACCACCTGGTTGGGTGCCGCCAGGGTGGAGCCGCACACCAGCGCGGCGAAGGTGGAGGCGTTGATGGTGTGCTCGGCGTGCAGCACCAGGCAGGCGTCCATGATCCGCGCATGCAGCGGGTCGGGCTCCTCGCCGGTGAGCATGTAGAGCAGGTTCTCGGCGTAGCCCATGTCCGCGCGCGGCGAGACGGGATCCTCGCCGTTGCGCATGTGCTCCCACATGGCGACGATCGTGCCCATGGTGGCCAGGGTCTTGACCGTCATGTTTTCCACGTAGTCGAGGTCGGCGCAGGAACCCGAGCCGGTGAGACACTCCTCGCCCGGGTAGAACATGCCCAGGCTGGCCACCGCCGTCTGCAGCATCTCCATGGGATGGCCGGTGATCGGCAGGAACTTCATGATCTCGCGCACGTTGTACTTCACGTGGCGGTTGCGCCGCAGCTTGTCGTCGAAACGGGCGAGTTCCTCGGCCGACGGCAGCTCACCGTGGATCAGCAGGTAGGCGGTCTCCTCGAAGGTGGAATGCCGGGCCAGATCGACGATCTTGTAGCCGCGATAGGTCAGGATGCCCTTCTGACCGTCGAGGTCGGAAATCGCCGAACGGGTCGCCGGGACGCCCTGGAGACCGGGAACGTACTGACTCATGCCACTCACCCACCTGGTTGATTGCAACAGCACCCCGCCCGATCCGGCGCGAACGAGGCGCGGAGGACCCGGGGCATGCCAACGTTACTGGAGGCGCCGATTATAGGCAAAGTGCCGGTCGACGGCGAGCGCCGGGGCGGGCGCCCGCACTCCCCGCGGGCGGGATCAGACCGAGAAGGAGGAACCGCAGCCGCAGGTGGTGGTGGCGTTGGGGTTGCGGATCACGAACTGGGCGCCCTCGATGTCTTCCTTGTAGTCGATCTCGGCGCCCTGGAGATACTGGAAGCTCATGGGATCGACCAGCAGGGTCACCCCCGCCTTCTCCACGCTTTCGTCCCCTTCCTGCATCGCCTCGTCGAAGGTGAAGCCGTACTGGAAGCCGGAACAGCCGCCGCCGGTGATGAACACGCGCAGCTTGAGCTCCGGGTTGCCCTCCTCCTCGATCAGCTCGGCCACCTTGCGCGCCGCGCTCTCGGTGAACACGAGGGGTTCTTCCGCGGACTGGCCGGCGTCGATGACTTGTTCGCTACTCATGATGATCTCCGCAATGGATCGGGGCGTGCTGCCTCGGACTCGCTCGGGCGAGAGTCTAGCAGCAATCGTTACTCCGGAAAGACAGCGACCGGCGCGGGATTGTTCCCCGCCCCCGGCCTCAGGGCAGCAGGGCGATGCCGTCGATGCCCGCCGTCTCCTCGAGCCCGAACATGATGTTCATGTTCTGCACCGCCTGGCCCGCGGCGCCCTTGACCAGGTTGTCGAGCACCGACAGCACCACCACCGTGTCGCCACCGCCGGGCCGGTGAACGGCCATCTGGCAGGTATTGGCGCCGCGCACGTTGCGGGTCTCGGGGATCGAGCCCGGCGGCATGACGTCGACGAAGGGCTCGTCGGCGTAGGTGGACTCGAAGAGCGCCTGCAGGTCGCCGGCGTCGCCGTCGATCCGGGCATAGAGCGTGGCCTCGATGCCGCGGGTCATGGGCACGAGATGGGGGATGAAGGTGAGCCCCACCTCGGCACCGCCCGCGGTGGCCAGCGTCTGGCGGATCTCGGGCAGGTGGCGATGACCGGTGACACCGTAGGCCTTGAAGCTCTCGCCCGCCTCGGCCAGCAGGGTGGGCACCGCCGCCTTGCGCCCGGCGCCACTGGCGCCGGACTTGGAATCGGCGACCAGGCTCGCCCGGTCCACCCAGCCGGACTGCACCAGCGGCAGGAAGCCCAGGCTCACCGTGGTCACGTGGCAACCCGGGTTGGCCACCAGCCGTGCCTCGCGGATGGCCGCGCGGTTGAGCTCGGGCAGCCCGTAGACCGCCTCCTCCACCAGGTCCCGGCGGCTGTGCTCGAGCCCGTACCAGCGCTCCCACTCGGGCACGTCCTTGAGGCGGAAGTCCGCGCCCAGGTCGATCACCCGCACACCCCGGCCCAGCAGCTCGCCGGCACTCTCCATGGCCACGCCGTGGGGGGTGGCGAAAAACACCACGTCGCACTCGGCGAGGCGCTCCACGTTGGGCTCGGAAAAGGCCAGGTCGACGTGCCCGCGCAGGTTGGGAAACAGCCCCGCCACCGGCGTGCCGGCCTCGCCGCGGGAAGTGATCACCTGCAACTGTGCCTCGGGGTGGGCGGCCAGTATCCGCAGAAGCTCCACCCCGGTGTATCCCGTACCGCCGACGATGCCGACCTTGAGCATGTTCCACCTGTCGTTTTGATCCGTAACCGGACATAATAACTGTTTGATCTGTCAGCATGCACCCCCAGCCGGCACGGGTTTGGCCATGAGCGAGCGAAGGCCCCTCCGCGAGGCGATCAACAACCGCGTCGAACAATGCCGCCTGCGGCTGGCGAGCCCCGAGGCGCTCGGCCTGCTGTCGCTCATGGGCCTGCTGACCGGCCTGCTGACCGGCCTGGTGATCGCCGCCTTCCGCTGGCTCATCGAACTCACCCAGGCGGCCTTCCTGCCGGCGGGCGACACCGAGGGCTACGAGGCGCTGCCGCCGGAATGGCGCCTGCTGCTGCCGCTCGCCGGCGGCGTGGTGCTCGGACTGGTGTTCCACGCCCTGCGACCGGAGCGACGCGAGGTGGGCATCGTGCACGTGGTGGAGCGCCTCGAGTACTACCAGGGGCGCCTGCCGCTGGCCAACGCGGTGACCCAGTTCCTCGCCGGCGCGCTGAGCATGGCCGCCGGCCACTCGGTGGGCCGCGAAGGCCCCAGCGTCCACCTGGGCGCGGCCAGCGGCAGCCTGCTGGCCCAGCGGCTGCGACTGCCGCACAACACCGTGCGCACGATGGTCGCCTGCGGTGCGGCGGCGGCCATCGCCACCTCCTTCAGCACCCCGCTGGCCGGCGTGATCTTCGCCATGGAAGTGGTGATGCTGGAATACACCATCGCCAGCTTCATCCCCACCATGCTCGCGGGCATCGCCGGCGGCGCCGTGGCCCTGGCCTCCTTCGGCGGCGAAGCCGCCTTCTCCCTGCCCCCGGTGGGCCCGGCCACCCTCGGCCAGCTCCCCTACCTGTTCGTGATGGGCGTGCTCATCGGTGCCCTGGCCGCGCTCTTCATCCGGGTGCTGACCGAGGTGGCCCAGCGCAGCGCCGGGCTGCCCGCCTGGCTGCGCCTGACCGCGGCGGGGGCGCTGACCGGCCTGCTGGCGCTGGCAGCGCCGCAGATCATGGGCGTGGGCTACGACACGGTCGACCAGGCCGCGGCCGGGGAACTGGCGGCGGGCATCCTGCTGATGGTGCTGGTGGCCAAGCTGGTCGCCACCGCGGTGGGCCTGGGGCTGGGCCTGCCGGGCGGGGTGATCGGCCCGGCGATCATCATCGGCGCGGTGGCCGGCGGCGCCTTCCACGCCCTGGGGCTGGGGCTCCTGCCGGGGATGGCCGCCGGCGACAGCCTCTACACCATCGTCGGCATGGGGGCGATGATGGGCGCCACCCTGCAGGCGCCCCTGGCCGCCCTCACCGCGGTGCTGGAGATGACCCTGGACGCCGGGGTGATCCTGCCGGCGATGGTGGCCATCGTCACCGCCAGCCTGACCAGCCGGGTGGTCTTCGGCCAGGTGTCGGTGTTTCGCCGCCTGCTCCAGGCCCGCGGGCTGGACCACAAGGCCAACCCCGTCCAGCAGCGCCTGCGGGCCATCGGCGTGGCCTGCGTGATGGACCGGCGGGTGAAACTCGCCCCCCGCCGACTGGCCCGGCGCAAGGCCGACCTGCTGCTCGAGGACGGCCCGCCCTGGCTGCTGGTACTCGACCGCGAACGCCAGCCCATGGCCCTGCTGCCGGCCATCGACCTGGTCCGCTTCATCGAGGGGAACGCCGAGGCCGAGACCATCGACCTGGCCGAGATCCCGGCCAACCGCATGGACGTGGCGGCCGTCTCCATCCACGCCACGCTGCACGAGGCCCTGGAAAAGCTGGACGCCAGCGGCGCCGAGGCCCTGTTCGTCGAGCGTGCCACGGTGGCCCCGTTCTCGCGCATCTACGGCATCCTCACCCGCGAGACCCTGGAGAACGCCTACCGCTGACGCCACCGCTCGGCGGCGCTAGAATGGGCCTCCCCCAACCGATGGAGTGACCGTCGTGATCGCACGTGCCTGGCAGCTGTCTTTGATCGCCCTCGCCCTGGGCCTCTGGCTCGCCGGCTGCTCCACGCAGCGCGCGGCCCCCAGCGTCGACCTGGAACTGCTCGACGGCGAGAGCGTCAGCCTCGACTCGCTGGCCGACGGCCCGGTACTGCTGACCTTCTGGGCCACCAGCTGTCCCGGCTGCGTCGAGGAGATCCCCGTTCTCAAGGCCCTGCATGCCGACTACGCCGACCGGGGCCTGACGGTGGTGGGCGTGGCCATGGAATACGACCCGCCCGAACAGGTCCGCGAGCTGGTCCGTCGCCGCGAGGTCGACTATCCCGTCGCGCTCGACCGCGACGGCAGCGACGCGGCCGCCTTCGGTGCCCAGCTGACGCCCACCAGCTACCTGATCTCGCCGGAGGGCAGGATCGTCTTCCAGAAGATCGGGGTGTTCGACCCGGCGCGGGTGCGCGGGCTGATCGAGGGCCTGCTCTGAACCCGGCGGTCAGCGCCGCCGGCCGGCGGCCCGCTGGCCGGTCTCGCCCGGCCGCTGGCGCTGGTCCTCGGGCAGCACCAGGGGCGCGAGCTCGGCGAGGGCGCGCTCGTAGACGCGCCGCTTGAAGAAGATCACCTCGTCGACGGGATCCCAGTAGTCCACCCAGCACCAGCGGTCGAACTCGGGCTTGGGGCTGTGGCCCAGGCTGACCGCCGACTCCTCGCCCACCAGCCGGAGCAGGAACCAGACCTGCTTCTGGCCGATGCAGACGGGATGCGAGCGGCGCCGGATGAGACGCCGCGGCAGGCGGTAGCGCAGCCAGCCGCGGGTGCGCCCCAGCAGCTCCACGTGCTCCTCGGCCAGCCCCGTCTCCTCGAACAGCTCCCGGTACATCGCCTGCTCCGGCGACTCGTCCCCGCGGATGCCGCCCTGGGGGAACTGCCAGCCGTCACGGCCGGCCCGGCGGGCCCAGAAGACCCGCCGGCCGCCGTCGCTCAAGATGATGCCCACGTTGGGCCTGAAACCGTCTGGATCAATCACCGGGATACCGTCTGCCGGGTGGACTCGATCCGCCTTCCAACGGCGGTTCGTCGCGCCTGAATCTGGCCTGAAATTCTTCCACATCGCCCCCGGGCAGGCAAATGCCTCACCCCGGGTCGGCCGGCCGGGAGGCTTGCGCGCGCTCCTCGAGAAATGCGCGGAAGGCGCGCCCCGACAGGGGCCGCGCGAAGAAGAAGCCCTGCGCCTCGTCGCAGCCGTGCTCGACGAGCCAATCCCGCTGCTCGGCGGTCTCGACCCCCTCGGCGAGCACGCACAGGTCCAGGCTGTGCCCCAGGGCGATCACCGCCCGCGGGATCGCACCGTGGGCGTCCGCCGCGCTGAGGGCGTCGACGAACGACTTGTCGATCTTGAGCTGGTCGAGGGGGAGGCGCTGGAGGTAGGCCAGCGAGGAATAGCCGGTGCCGAAATCATCCACCGACACCCGCACCCCCAGCGTCCGCAGCCGCTCGAAGGTCTCCAGGGCTCGCTCCGTCTGGTCGAGAAAGACCCCCTCGGTCACCTCCAGGTCCAGGCACTCGGCCGGCAGCCCCGTGGTCTCCAGTGCCGCCTGGACCCGCTCGACCAGGTCGCCTTCGCGCACCTCGATGGCGGAGACGTTCACCGCCACCCGGTCCAGGGAGAAACCCTCGGTCCGCAGCCGCTGGAGCGTGGCACAGGCGCTGCGCATGACGAAGTCGCCCAGCTCGACGATCAACCCGGCGTCCTCGGCGATGGGGATGAACTCGCCGGGAGAGACCGCGCCGTGGTCGGGATCGTGCCAGCGCACCAGGGCCTCGGCCCCCACCACGCGATCGCCGGCGAGCGCCATCTGCGGCTGGAAGACCACGTCCAGGGCCCGCTGGTGCACCGCCCGGCGCAGGGCCATTTCCAGGCGCAGGCGTTCGCGGGCGCTGTCGGTGAGCTCGGGGGTGTAGAACCGCGAGCGGTTGCGCCCCTCCTCCTTGGCCCGGTAGACGGCGGTGTCGGCGTTGCGGATCAGCTCCACGGCCTGGCGGCCGTCGTCGGGATAGAGCGCGATGCCCACCGAGGCCTCCAGGCGCAGCTCTTCGTCATCGACCACGAAGGGCCGGTTGAACACCCCCATCAGCCGCTCGGCGAGCCGGCGCATGTCGTCGGCGTCGGCCACCGACTCGGCCACCAGCACGAACTCGTCGCTGCCGACACGCCCGAGCAGGTCCTTGGCGGGCAGGATCTCGAGCAGCCGCTCGGCGATCTGCTGCAGCACGCGATCGCCGGCCGGCTGGCCGAGGCTGTCGTTGATGTTCTTGAAGCGGTCCAGGTCGAGGAAGGCCACGCCCACCACCTCGCCCTCGTCCTTGGCCCGGTCGATGGCGCGGGCCAGGCGCTCCTCGAGCATCACCCGGTTGGGCAGGCCGGTGAGCAGGTCGTGGCGGCTGATGTAGTCCAGTCGCTCCTGGGCCTCCTGCAGCGAGGAGAGGTCCGAGAACACGCCCACGTAGTTGGTGATGTTGCCGTGGTCGTCGTGGACCGCGGAGATGGTCTCCCACTCGGGGTAGATCACCCCGTCGCGCCGCCGATTCCAGATCTCGCCCTGCCAGGAGCCGCGGTGCCGGAGCGTCTCCCAGAGATTGTCGTAGAAGGCCTGGTCGTGGTGGCCGGACTTGAGCAGGCTGGGGTTGCGCCCGCGGACCTCGTCTTCGAAATAGCCGGTGATCTCGGTGAAGGCGGCGTTGACCGCCTGGATGCAGCCGTCGGCGTCGGTGACCACGATGCCCTCGGTGGAGGAATCGAACACGGTCGCCGCCAGCCGCAGGCGCTCCGCGGACTGCCGCTCCTCGGTGACGTCCTGGACCGTGCCGATGATCCGGCTCACCTGGCCCCGGCCGTCGCGCAGGGCCTTGATCCGCTGGTGCAGGACCCGCTTGCCGGCGTCCGCCGCCAGCCGGTGGTCGATCTCCACGGCCTCGTCCTCGAAGCGGGCCCGCGTCAGGGCGCCGAGCAGGCGGGAACGGTCGTCGGGATGGCTGAGTTCCACCAGGTTCTCGCGGGTGGGCTCCACCGACGCCGGGTCGGCGCCCAGGATCCGGTAGACCTCGTCGGACCACCAGAATCCGCCGCTTTGCCAGTTCCACTCCCAGTTGCCCAGCGCCGCCACCCGCTGGGCCTCCTGGAGCCGGGCCTGGTCGCGCGCCAGCAACTCGCGCTGCCGGCTGAGCTCGGCGGTGCGCTGCTCGACGCGCTGCTCGAGATGGTTGCGGGCCTCGCGCAGCGCCCCCTCGGAGGAACGCAGTCGGCGGATGAGGCGCGAGAAGACCAGGTTGCCGGCGGTGAGCACCACCAGCAGCAGGGCCAGCAACACGACCACCGGCCAGTAGCGCGCCAGCACGTCCCGCAGGCTGAACGACCCGTGGCCCTCGTAGGGGCCGATGCGCAGGATGCGCTGGAGTTCGCGCACCGGCTGGTAGTTCTGCGGCACTTCCCAGCCCGCGTACAGCCCCGCCCGCGCCGCGGGCGCGTCGGCGGCCATGTCCATCAGCGCCACCGCCACCTGGCGCGACAGTTCCAGGTCGGTATCGGCCAGCCGGGCCATGGGCCACTCGGGATAGAGCCGGGTGGAGAGCAGAAAGCCGAAGCCGGACTCGGTGCGCGGGTTGATCACCCGCACCTCCCCCAGTGACAGCCGACCCTCCCGGGCCATGCGCTCGAGGGTGTCGGTACGCACGGTCCCCGCCGCCACCTCGCCGGCGAGCACGGCATGCACCACCGCGTCATGGGTGCCGCCGAAACGCAACTCGGCGAACTCGCGGTGGACGTCGATGCCCTGCTCCTGGAGCGTGCGCCAGGCCATCTGGAAACCACCCAGCGAGGTGGGGTCGACGGCCATGAAGGACCGGCCGCGCAGGTCGCCGATCTCGCGGATCTCGTCGTTGTCCGCGCGGGTGAAGATCACCCCGCCGAAACAGTCGCCGCACGGTCCGTCGGTATTGCGCAGGGTGGCGATGCGGCTGACGCCGTGGCGCGCCGCCATGGTGACGTAGATCGACGAGTTGGCCAGGACGAAGTCCACCTCGCCGCCCTTGACCGCCTCGAAGATCGCGTCGAAGTCCAGCGGCACCACCTCGAACCGGTGACCGGGAACGGCGGCGGTGAGGTAGTCGGCGGTCGGTTGCCAGCGCTCCAGGGCCCGTTCCGGGCCACGCTTGGCCAGCACCCCGATCTCCACATCGGCGGCCTGGGCCGTCGCTGCCGCCGGGGCCGCCAGGGCCACGGCGAGCAGGATCACGATCAGCGCATGGCGCATCCGTCCGCGTCTCCGAGAGTGCAAAAGGCGAGATTACCCTATCAATAGTCGAGGATTGGTGCGCCTGCCGTGGCCTGCCGCCAGTGTGCGGGGAAACCGCTCCCGGCGAAGGGGGAATTGTGCGCCCCCGGGGGCGCCCCTGTCATCCCCCGTGGCCGGGCAGTAGAATCCCGGTCGTCGTTCTCACGGGAGATTTCCGCCATGGCGATGGCCATTTTCGACCTCGACAACACGCTGCTCGGCGGCGACAGCGACTACCTCTGGGGCCAGTTTTTGATCGAGGCCGGCGTGGTCGACGCCGAGGCCTACCGGGCCGCCAACCGCCGCTTCTACGAGCAGTACCAGGCAGGCACCCTCGACATCCGCGAATTCCTCCGCTTCGCCCTCGAGCCCCTGGCGGACAACGAGCCCGAGGACCTCTATGCCTGGCGGGAGCGCTTTTTGCGCGAGAAGATCGAGCCCATCGCCCTGCCCGCGGCCTTCGAGCTGATCGAGGAGCACCGGCTGGCCGGCGACACGCTGATGATCATCACCGCCACCAACCACTTCGTGACCGAGCCCATCGCCCGCCTGTTCGGCATCGAGCACCTGCTGGCCACCCGGCCGGAGATGCGCCACGGCCGCTTCACCGGCGAGTTCACCGGCACACCCACCTTCCGCGAGGGCAAGGTGGCGGCGCTGGAGGAATGGCTGGCGGAATACGGCCGGGACCTGGCGGGCAGCTGGTTCTACAGCGATTCCCACAACGACATCCCGCTGCTCGAGCGGGTGGACAACCCGGTGGCGGTGGACGCCGACACCCGGCTGACGGAGACCGCCCAGCGCCGGGGCTGGCGGGTGATGAGCCTGCGCTTCTGAACGGCGCTCAGGCGCGGGGGAGCGTGACGCCGCGCTGGCCCATGTACTTGCCGGCGCGGTCGGCATACGAGGTGTCACAGACCTCGTCGGACTCCAGGAAGAGCATCTGGGCCACGCCCTCGTTGGCGTAGATCTTGGCCGGCAGGGGGGTGGTGTTGGAGAACTCCAGGGTCACGTGACCCTCCCACTCCGGTTCGAGCGGGGTGACGTTGACGATGATGCCGCAGCGGGCGTAGGTGGACTTGCCCAGGCAGATGGTGAGCACCGAGCGCGGGATGCGGAAGTACTCGACGGTGCGCGCCAGGGCGAAGGAGTTGGGCGGGATGATGCACACGTCCGACTTGATCTCGACGAAGCTGTTCTCGTCGAAACGCTTGGGATCGACGATGGCCGAGTTGATGTTGGTGAACACGCGGAATTCGTCGGCGCAGCGCACGTCGTAGCCGTAGCTCGAGGTGCCGTAGGAGACCACCCGCTCGCCGTCGACGGAGCGCACCTGGTCGTGCTCGAAGGGCTCGATCATCCCCTCGGACTCGGCCATCCGCCGGATCCACTTGTCGGACTTGATGCTCATTGCCTGCCCTGCCGGCTCGTTGGACCAAACCGCAGGACTATCCACCCGCGCCCGGCGCCTGTCAAGGCCCCTCGGGTCCCGCCAGGTCGCGGCCGGTGACGGCCTCGACCTCGCCCTCGGTGAGGTTGTGCCGGGTCGTCGGTCCGAGCGTCATCCACGGGCTCATGCTGGTGTCGATGTCGGTGATGCCGGCGCCACCCCGGGCGTTCTCCAGGATGGTGGCGATGTTCTCGGCGCTGGCCGGGACCTGGCGGCGCATGCGCAGCACGGCCGGGCGCCGGCCGTCGATCCAGCCCAACATGGTGTCGTCGTCCACCTGGCGGGTGACGAAGGTCAGCCCCTCGCCCACGCCGGGCAGTTCCACCACCGCGAACAGGTGGCTCTCCTCGAACCCGCGGTTGCCGGTGAACTTCATCCGCCGCAGGGTCACGTCCACGGCCAGCGGCTCGCCCTCGCCCCGGCCGAGATCGTGACGCTCGAAGGCCGCCTCCAGCTCGTGGCGCATCAGGGCCGCGTAGTCGGCATCGGCGAGGGGGTGGGAATCCAGCCGGGTCAGCGTGGCCAGCTCGGTGGCCACCTCGCCCACCGCCAGCGGCCGTCCCGCGAGGGCGGCATCGATGGCACCGGTGGCGGGAATGCGTGTCTCGGGCGCATCCCGGACCAGCACGCCAGCCTCGAAACAGCCGCCGGCGGTCAGGGCGAACAACAGCAGGCCCGCCACGACGGGCAGGCGGGCGAGACGGTTGGGGCAGAACATGATGCGCGGTCCCCGGGTGATTGGGTTCGCCGGCCAGTATCCCACCGCTGCGTGAACCGAGCGCGACCCGGCTGTTGAGCCGCCCCCGCGCGGCGGCTATATTGCACGCAATCATTCACCACCCGGATCCCCCATCATGTCCAAGCGCTCTCTTCGCAATCTCTGCCTGGCCCTGTCGCTGGCCGCGCTGGCCGGCTGTTCCACCACCGGCGGCCAGGCACCCGGCTCCGGGACGACGGCCGGCGAGACGGCGTCGGCCGGCCAGGGAGAGACCTTCTCCGAGAACGAGGTCGTCCGGGCGGCCGAGAACTTCTTCGGCAAGGGGGCCGAGGGCCTGGCCCAGGTGATCAGCGCCGCCTTCGCCCGCCACGGCCGGCCCAACGCCTACATCGCCGGCGAGGAAGGCGGCGGCGCGCTGACCGTGGGCCTGCGCTACGGCGGCGGCAACCTGGTGCGCAAGAGCGGCGAGACCCGCTACGTCTACTGGCAGGGGCCCTCCATCGGCCTGGACGTGGGCGGCAGCGCCGCCAAGACCTTCATCCTCGTCTACGGGCTGCCGGCCGACACCGGCAAGCTCTTCGGCCGCTACCCGGGGGTCGAGGGCAGCCTCTACTACGTGGCCGGCTTCGGCATGAACGCCAACGAGAACGCCAACGCCACCCTGGTGCCCATCCGCTTCGGGGTGGGCTGGCGCCAGGGCGTCAACGTCGGCTACCTGAAGGTCACCGACGAGCAGACCTGGAACCCGTTCTGATTTCGGCCGGGAGGCCGGTGACGACGCGTCTCCCCGCGCACCCGGCCCGCGGGCCGGGGCGGCAACGGCGCGTCAGTCCTCCTCGATGACGATCCTGGGGAAGCGGGTACTGTAGTCGCGGGCGCGCAGGGAGAGCTCGGCGGCCATCTGCCGGGCCACCTGGCGGTAGATCCGGGATTCCGGGCACTCCGGGTCGGCGGCCACCGTGGGCTCGCCGCCGTCGGCCTGCTCGCGGATGCGCCCGTTCAGCGGCAGCGAGCCGAGAAACGGCACCGAGTACTGGGCGGCCATGCGCTCGCCACCGCCCTCGCCGAAGATGTGATCCTCGTGGCCGCACTCCGGGCAAACGTAGAGGCCCATGTTCTCCACCACGCCCAGCACCGGAACCTCCACCTTCTCGAACATCTTCAGGCCCTTGCGGGCGTCGAGCAGGGCGATCTCCTGGGGGGTGGTGACGATCAGCGCCCCGGCCACGGGCACCTTCTGCGAGAGCGTCAGCTGGGTATCGCCGGTGCCCGGCGGCATGTCCACGACAAGGTAGTCCAGATCCGACCAGCGGGTGTCGTTCAACAGCTGCTGGAGGGCCTGGGTGACCATCGGCCCGCGCCAGACCATGGGCGTGTCCTCCTCGACCAGGTAGCCGATGGACATGGTCTGCAGGCCGTGGGCCATCACCGGCTCCAGGCTGTTGCCGTCGGGAGAGTGGGGCTGGGTACCCAGGGTGCCGAGCATGCGGGGCTGGCTGGGGCCGTAGACGTCGGCATCCAGCACCCCCACGCTCGCCCCCTCGGCCCGCAGGGCCAGTGCCAGGTTGGCGGCGGTGGTGGACTTGCCCACCCCGCCCTTGCCCGAGGCCACGGCGATCACGTTCTTGACCTCGTCGAAGCGGCGCAGGGTGCGCTGCACGCGGTGGGCCTCGATCTTCCAGTCCACCGTGACCTGGAACGAGACGGACTCCACGGCCTCGCGCCCCCGGCGCTCCACCTCCGCGGCCAGGGCCTCGCGGTATCCGGCGGCGGGATAACCCAGGCGCAGGTGCACGCGGGCCTCGCCCGCGCGGGTCACCTCGGCCTCCACGACCGCGCCGTCCTGGCCCAGCGTCTGGCCGGTGTTCTCGTCCTCGACGGCCTCCACGGCCCCGCGCAGCGCCTCGGAGCGCTGCGCATCCTTCTTGCCCTTGCCAAACAGTGCCACGCACGAACCTCCGTTGGGACGATGGGCCTGCATTCTAGGGAACCTCTGCACGAACCGATAGTGTGTAAAACCATGAAGCACCTCGCATTACCCGGTCTTCTGCCCAAAATCGGTGACAGGCATTCGGCTTTGACCACACTTGCCAGGTAAACGGGCTCGTTGGCGGCCAATCGGCGCCCACGACGAGTGGGTTGGGGGCCGCCTCCCGAGCGCGGCGATTCAGCCTTCAAGCCAGCCCGATTCGCTCTTGATTGAGCATCAATCAGCCCCGTGGCCCGGCAAGTGAGTTCAAAACCGAACGTTCGACCTCGATTCCGAGCTGGGGTCGGTTAATTCGAGGTGCCTCCGGGATGTTGCGGGCATCACTCAGCCCGCAGAACCGCTGGTCGCTCATCCGATCGAGCAGCTGGAACTCCATCTGCTCGTCGGACAGGTTGTAGAGTCGCTTGAGCAAGAGGATGCGCACCATCGCCTCGGTGGGAAAGGGCGGTCTCCCGCCCTGCGGGCGTGACGGCCGTGGCGCAACGCGATCAACCTCGGCCGCCAGGGCGGTGAAATCGATGTGGGACTCGATCTCGGCAAGCGGATCGCCCTGCGGGTCGATCTTTTCCCGGTGGTGTTCGGCCGCAAACCGGTCGGGCTTGACCGCGCTATGCTTCATCGCTCAACGGCCCTTGGTAAGAGATTGGCTGGTCTCAAGACCATCGTACCGCTGCCGGGGCAGTGAACGCTCTTCGAGGCACCCTAGAAAATCACGGTGTTTTCACGCTGTGGCCGTATCCTGCCGCTCCATGCAATAGATCCTTTCGAATCCACCCTGAAGCCATTGGAGGGCAGTTGTTTATGAAACGAGGTCTGGCTGTGATGCTCGTGGCGACCACCCTGGGAGCATGTGGGGGCGACGGCAACGGCAGCGGCGGCGAACAGCCCGCGAGCGCCATCACGACGAAGACCGAATTGGGCGAAGCGCTGTTTTCGGACGTCAACCTGTCCGCAAACCGAAACCAGTCGTGCGCCACCTGCCACAATCCTGACCACGCCTTCAGCGACGACCGCAAGAACCCGTTCGGTGAGATCGCGGCGGTATCCACGGGGGATGATGGCACTTCTCTCGGGGTCCGCAACGCGCCCACCGCGACCTACGCCGCGTTCGCCCCCGAATTCCACAAGGAAGGCACCCGCCCCATCGACTTCATCGAATTCAAGGAATACCAAGGCCCCCTGGGCGGGCAGTTCGTGGACGGCCGCGCCCAGGGGCTGGCGGAACAGGCCATGGGGCCGCCCGTGAATCCCATTGAAATGGGGATGGCAGACAAAGCAGCCGTTGTGACGCGCTTGCAGGAAAACCCGCGGTATGTCGAAGCCTTCCAGGACCTGTACGGCGAGGATGTGCTCGACGATGTGGACCGTGCCTACCGGGCCATGGCGGACAGCATCGCCGTCTTCGAGCGGACGGAGGAATTCGCCCCGTTCGATTCCCGCTATGACCGGGCTCTGGAGGGGGACTACGAATTCACGCCGAAGGAAAAGCGGGGACGGGATCTGTTCTTTTCGCGGAAAACGAACTGCTTCCTCTGCCACCAGCGCAAAGCGGAAGGGGCAAAGCAGGAAACCTTCACCGGTTACGAGTACCACAATATCGGCGTCCCGGCGAACATCGCGCTGCAGGACCGGCGCTCCGGCGAGGCGCTGCCTCCCGATGCCGGCCTGCTGGATAACCCCGAGATCAACGACGAGGCCCACGAGGGCAAGTTCAAGGTGCCGACCCTGCGCAATGTGGCGGTAACGGAGCCGTACATGCATAACGGAGTTTTCCAGGACCTGGAAACCGTTGTGGCCTTCTACGACCACATGCATTCCCGGGTGACGGATGGCCCCGTTCGGCGCCCGCTCAATCCAGAAACGGGCGACCTGTGGGGCGAGCCCGAAGTGGATGCCAACATCGCCCCCGGACTCGCCTTCGGCAACCCCCTGGACGACGGGCAGGTCGAGGCATTGGTGTGCTTCCTGCGGACGCTGACCGACAGACGCTACGAGCACCTTATTGAAAAGAAGGGGATTGCCTGCGGTCACTGACGTGGCCGCTCCGGTGCTCGTGGCGACCTGAGTGATCAGGTACCCCCAAGGAGCTACGCTCTGTTCCAGGCCCGCTTCGTACTCCCCGAGCGGGGTGAGACCCTGCGAGCCGAACGCCGAGGAGAAATTACTTGAGCGGCACTACGATCCATAAACAGGCCCGAACGACCCCGCAACTGCGGGAAGAGATCCGGAATTCCTCGCTGTCCGAAGGGACGCTGGGCGAGAAGTACGACATCTCGCGGTCCACGGTCCGCAAGTGGAAGCACCAGGAGACGACCGCGGACCGCAGCCACCGCCCGCATCGACTGCACACGGCACTGTCGGCGGCGCAGGAGGCCGTCGTGGTGGAGCTGCGCCGCTCTCGCTGCTGCTGTCCACCGATGACCTGCTGGTGGCCGTCCGGGAGTTCATCCAGCCGGACCTGAATCGCTCCGCGCTGCAGCGGACGACCCAGTTCGACTCCGGCACTGACCTGGGCTCGATGCTCTGGCACGACAATCGGCTCTACAATCATCACATCCCGCAGCGGGCCCTCGGCCATCTCACCTCGGTCCGAAAGCTTCAGCACTGGAAGGCCGAACCCCACCGGTGTTATTCCCGAAGAAGGTCCGCGACCAGACGGGCTTTGGAAAGGCACACAAGACCCGGCAGGTGCCCAGTGCTCTCGCCAACACCGAGATCCTGGATGGTCTGCGGATCGGTCTGGCGTTTCTTGCGTTGTTCTGCGATCTCGTTGATCAAAATTGGGCGGGGGTGGATCTCGGGCTGCGCCGGGGACGAAAGGAGCGCTCCCACCCGAATCCGAATGCTCAAGGCATGGTTCGCCGTACAGCCCGATCCTTTTCGCAAACGGGTATACGATCATCCAGCTCTTGGTGCTCTACCGCGTGAGCGGACCGTAATCCGGGACGGTGATGACAGGTTTCATCCACGGACAGCACCGTTAAACTGGTTTTGACTTTTTGACGGATTTTCCCGAGATCGAAGACATGCGACAGGCAGGACGCCCGCAGGGCCCGGAGATGACCATTCGCCTGCTGGGGGCCCCGCGAGTGGACCGCGGCGGGGAGACCGTGGACATCGCCCGCTACCACAAGCTCAGCGGGCTGCTGGCCTGGCTCGCCCTGGAGGCGGGCAATGCCGTCGCCCGCGAGCGGATCGCCGAGCTGCTCTGGCCGGAGCGCGCCGACGGCGCGCGCGTCAACCTGCGCAAGGCCCTCTCGCAGATGCGCCAGTGGGTCTTTGCCGGGGACGCCGACGCCTGGCTGCAGACCAGCCGCGACACCGTCATGCTCCTGCCGGCGGCGGCCGAGCACGTGGACATCCTGGCCTTCGACCGCCTGGCCCGCGGCGACGGCGGTCCGAGTTCCGATCGACGCCTGGCGCAACTGGAGGCCGCGCTGGCGCTCTACCGCGGGGATCTCCTGGAGGGCATCCAGACCGCTCATGCCGACGAGTTCGAGGGCTGGCTCGAGGCCCAGCGGCTCGACTACCGCAAGCGGGCGGTGGCCATCTGCCGGGAACTGGTGGATGCCCGTTCCGAACGGGGCGAGAACGAAGCGGCCCTGGCGGCCGCCCGGCGCTGGACCCGGCTCGGCCCGCTGGACGAGACCGGCCATCGCCGGCTCATGACCCTGCTGGCCGAGGGCGGCGACCGCAGTGGTGCGCTGGAGGTGTTCGATGCCCTGCGCGACCGGCTGGCGAACGAGCTCGAGGTCCTGCCCGAGCCCCGGACACGCCGACTGGCCGACCGGCTGCGCCGGGGGCCGGCCGGTGACGAGCCGCCCGCCTGCAAGCCGGTCGAGTCCGAAACCCGCCACCTCACCGTGCTCAACGTCGCCCTGGAGAACACCTTCGCCGAGTCCCCGGAAGACCTGGCCGAGGACCTGGAGATCTTCGAGACCATCTGCCGCGAGGCCATCGGTGAACGCGGCGGCCACCCGCATCTCCGTGGCGGCCGGGTGATGGGCTGGTTCGGCTACCCCGCTTCCTGGGAGCACGCCTCCATCGACGCCATCCGCGCCGGCTTCGAGATCCGCGACCAGCTCGATGCACTGACCGACGAGGACGAGACCTTCCGCATCCGCATCGGCATCCACGCCGGCCCGGTGATGGTGCAGCCGGGCGGCGGGGACCAGCTGCGCATCATCGGCTCGGTGGAGACCGTTTCCGCGCGCATCCGGGACATGGCCCCGGCCGACGACATCCTGGTCAGCGAGCGCGTACGGGCGGCCAGCCAGGGCTTTTTCGCCACCGAACCGTGGGTCGACTGCACCCTGCCGGGCGACAACCAGCCGGTCGCCACCCACCGGGTCCTGCGTGATCTCGGCCATGCCACGCGCATCGAGGCCCAGGGACCCGGGCTGGCGCCGCTGGTGGGCCGGGACCGCGAACTCGTCGAAATCCGCCGCCGGGTCGTGCGCCGGGTCGACGACCCCGCGACGCTGATCCACGTGCAGGCGCCGCCGGGCATGGGCAAGTCCCGGCTGATGCACGAGCTCCGCCGGCGGATCGAATCCCCGCCCCTGCGCTGGCGCCAGGCCCGTTGCGCCGCCGGCACCAGCCAGACCCCCTTCGACGTGAGCATCCAGATCCTCGAGCAGGGCCTGGCCGCGGACTCGCCGGGAACGAGCCGATTGTCGGCCCTGGAAAGCCTGCTCGCGGGCCTGCCGGAGCTGCCCGGGGACAGCCTGGCGCTGATCGCCGGGCTGCTCGGCATCGAGGGGGCCCCGGGGGCATCGGCATTGCCCGAAACACCGGCCGAGCGGCGCGCCCAGCTGATCGACCGGCTTTTGCGCCTCACCCGGGAGATCGCCCGCCACGAGCCGGTGGTGATGGTGATCGAGGACGCCCACTGGATCGACCCCTCCACCGCCGAGCTGCTGCGCGAATACGCCCGGCGACGGGGGGACTGGTCCGGCGTCACCCTCATCGTCACCAGCCGCCCGGAAGGTTTCCCGGGCCACGAACGGCTGGCACCGGACCTGCACCTGGAACTGCCCGCCCTCGAACCGGACCAGGCCCTCGACCTGGCCCGCGCCCACGCCGCGGACGAACTGGACCCGGCGCAGGCCCGCGAGCTGGCCCGGCGCTCCGGCGGCAACCCGCTCTTCCTGGAAGAGCTTTTGCGCAATCGGGAAAGCAAACCCTCGGAGACCATCCCGGGCTCGCTCTACGATCTGATCAACGCCCGCCTCGACCTGCTCGGCGAGGCCAAGGCCACGCTCCAGACCGCCGCGGTGATCGGCGAGCAGTTCAGCGCCGAGGACGTCGCCGGTCTCACCGGTCGGCCGACGGCGCGGATCGCCGAGGAACTGGATCGGGGCGTGGTCCTCGAATGGCTCCTGGCCGGCCCCGCGGCGGGCCAGTACCGTTTCCGCCACGCGCTGCTGCGCGACGGGGCCTACCAGGTGCTCACGGCGCGTTCGCGCCGGGCGCTGCACTGGCGCTGGGCCCGGCGCCTGGAGACCTCGCGACCGGAACTGCTCGAACGCGCGCCGGAACAGATCGCCCGGCATTACAGCCTGTCGCGCGACACCAGCACCGCCGTGGGCCTGTGGTACCGGGCCGCCCAACGGGCCCTCGCCCACTCGGCCCTGGAGGAAAGCCGCTTCATGGTCGAACAGGGGCTCGAGGATGTCGCCCGACTGGAGGACCCCCATGCCCGGGCCGAACGGGAATACGCCTTCCGGATCCTCGAGGGCAACCACTGGCTGCTGGCCGAGGGCTTCGGCTCGGAGCAGACCTGGACGGCTTTCCGGCGCGCCCTGGCGATCGCCGAGGGCTCGGCGGGACGCATTTCCCCCACCGAGGCGCTGATCGGCCTGTGGCAGGGATCGAGCTCGTTCGCCAAGTTCGACGAGTCCAAGCACCTGGCCCGCCAGGTGCTCGATCACAGCAACCGCGGCGGCTCCGACCTCGAGCGCGCGAGCGCCCTCTACACCATGGGCGCGTCGCACTTCTGGCCGGGCGAGTTCCGCCAGGCCCTGCCCTACTTCCGCCAGGCCATCGAGATCTACCCCCGCGCCGACGCCAACGAGGCCAGCGCCCTGCTGGGCGCCTCGCCATCGAGCCTGGTGCGGGTATTCCTGGCGCTGAACCACTGGTTCATCGACGCCGACAGCGACTGGCAGGACTGGGCCGAATCGGCCCTGGAGGAGTCCCTGCGGCTCCCCGGCACCCAGGACGAGGCCTTCATCCGCATCCTCCTTGCGCGGCTCCACCAGGTTCGCCGGGATTTCGAGGCCATGCGCACCGAGGCGGAGATCGTCGCCCGACTCGCCGCGGCCAACGGCTACCAGCTCTGGGGGCTGTGCTCCGAGGCCCTGCTGGGCCTCCACGCCGCGGCCTGCGGGTCGGACGAGGCCGCGCTGGCGACGATCCGCCGCTGCCACGAGACGGTGCCCGGTGCCATGCGCGGCATCCA
>JAAZVP010000082.1 GCA_018623495.1 Halothiobacillus sp.
CATCACGCAGGGTGTCGGGGTCGTCGGTGGCCAGCAGCTCGGCGGCGATGCCGTTGAGGTCCGGGCCGCCGGTGATCTCGCGCACTTGCCGCTGCTGTTCGGGGTCGAGCCGTTTGGCGAAGCGCGCCAGCCGTCCGGCGAGGGTGGAGAGGGTATCCGGGTCGCGCACGCCCATGGTCACGCCCTGCATCAGATCCTTCATGGGCACGCTGGGTTTACGCTCCAGGGTGCCGGTCTCCATCTTTTTCGAGTCGGTCACGCCCACGGCATCGACCAGCACGAAGTGCTCTTTCGGCCCGTGTGCGCTGCGATTGACCTGGCGAAGCGCATCGGCATCCAGGCTGCGGGTGCCGCGCCCGACCATCTGCGTGTAGTAGTTGCGGCTTTTCACGTCGCGCATGAATAGCAGGCACTCGATGGGTTTGACGTCGGTGCCGGTGGCGATCATATCGACGGTCACCGCGATGCGGGGGTTGTAGTCGTTGCGGAAGCTGTTGAGCACGCCCTGGGGGTCTTCGTCGATCCGGTAGGTGACCTTCTTGCAGAAGTCGTTGCCGGCGCCGAACTCCTCGCGGACGATGCGAATGATGTCGTCGGCGTGGCTGTCGGTCTTGGCGAAGATCAACGTCTTGGGCACTTCCACCCCGGCGGGACCGGCCTCGTCTTCCGGCAGGCGGCGGTCGGGAAACATGCGCGGCAGGGCGTCGCGGAAGGCGCGGATGACGGTGCGGATCTGGCTGGGATTGACCACGCTGCGGTCGAGCTGGCGACCTTCGTAGTCGAGTGCCTCATCGAGCTGCTGCCAGCGCTGTTCGCGGGTTAGCCGGTCGCGGTGACCGACGGTTTCCTCGGCCTCGATGTGGCCACCCTCGCGGGTGAGTCTGGTGTCGATGCGCCAGATGAAGTGATCGACGTTGACGCCATCGACCACCGACTGCTCCAGCGGGTATTCGCTGACCACGTTCTGCTGGAAGAAGCCGTAGGTGCGATTGTCCGGCGTGGCGGTCAGCCCCACGAGGAAGCTATCGAAATACTCGATCACCTGCCGCCAGAGGTTGTAGATGGACCGGTGACATTCGTCGATGACGATGACGTCGAAGAACTCCGGTGGCACTCGCTGGTTGTAGACCACCGGTAGCGGCTCGCGCCGCAGTGCCTCGATACCGGGGAGTGTGTCCTCGGCCTCTTCTTCCAGTGGCTCCCCCTTGAGGATGGAATAGAGCCGCTGGATGGTGCTGATGCAGACCTGCCCGTCGGTCGGCACGTTCGGGGAGTTCAATCGCTGGACAGTATAGAGTTCGGTGAACTTGCGGTTGTCGTCCTGCGGCACGTATTGATGAAACTCGTTCTCCGCCTGCACGCCGAGGTTGCGGGTATCCACCAGAAACAGCACACGCTTGACCTGGGCGTGCTTGAGTAGCCGGTAGATGGAAGTGATCGCCGTGAAGGTCTTGCCCGCCCCGGTGGCCATCTGGATCAAGGCGCGCGGACGGCCGGCCTTGAGCGAGGCTTCCAGATTGCCGATGGCACGGTACTGGCACTTACGCAGTCCATCCGGCTCCAGCCCGGGCAGGTGTTGCAGCCGGGCATTCAGTGACTCACCCCGCCCCAGCCAGTCGGCCAGCGTTTCCGGACGATGGAAGCGAAAGACCTCCCGTGCCCGGGGTGCCGGATCGGAGCGATCGGTGAAACGGGTGATCTGACCGGTGGCCTCATAGACAAAGCGCAGATCCGCCTTGCCCACGTGCTTGAGATCACTGCTGGCGTAGCGGGCGGACTGCTCCTCCACCTGGATGATACGGTGGCCCTCCTCTTCCCGCTTGGCCTCGATGACGCCCGCGGGTGCGCCGTCGACCATCAGGAGGTAGTCCATCGGCCCGGTGTCGGTGGGATATTCACGCACGGCCACGCCGCGTCCAGCGGATGGGTCGAGTTCATCCAGCCCCTGAACCAGCCATCCCGCTTCCATCAACTGCTGGTCGATGCGGTCACGGGCCTGTTGCTCGGGATCCTGGTTATTCATCGGGCACATTCCGTTGTCATTTCAGGGCCACACACCACGACCTTAAGGCTTCACGAGCGCTCACGCGATCCTTCGCCGTGGATAGGATGCCCATCAACGTCCTCTACGCTGCCGAGCGCATTTGCTCGGCCTACACGGCCGTTCGCGACCGGGTGGTCGCTCCCACGACTCGACCCGAAAGGCCGGTATCAGTCTTTTGCGATCAGTTCGCGGCCCTCTTTTACCCGGGCGCGGACCTGGTCGGGGGCGGTGCCGCCGAGGTGGTCTCGGGCGGCGACGGAGCCTTCCAGGGTGAGGACCTCGAAGACGTCATCACCGATGGCGTCGGAGAACTGCTGGAGCTCGGCGAGTTCCATCTCGGAGAGGTCGCGGTCGGTCTCCACGCCCAGGGCCACGGCCTTGCCCACGATCTCGTGGGCGTCGCGGAAGGCCACGCCCTGGCGGACCAGGTAGTCGGCGAGATCGGTGGCGGTGGAAAAGCCCTGTCTGGCGGCGGCAAACATGTTGTCCCGCTTGGCCTCGATATGGGGAACCATGTCGGCGAAGGCCCGCAGGGAGCCGCGCAGGGTGTCCACGGTGTCGAAGACCGGTTCCTTGTCCTCCTGGTTGTCCTTGTTGTAGGCCAGGGGCTGGGACTTCATCAGGGTGAGCATGGAGATCAGGCCGCCGAAGACCCGGCCGGTCTTGCCGCGCACCAGTTCGGGGACGTCGGGGTTCTTCTTCTGGGGCATGATCGACGAGCCGGTGCAGAAGCGGTCCGGCAGGTCGATGAAGTCGAACTGGGCCGAGGTCCACAGCACCAGCTCCTCGGAGAAGCGGGAGAGGTGCATCATGATCAGGGAGGCCGCGGCGTTGAATTCGATGGCGAAGTCCCGGTCGGAGACCGAGTCCAGCGAGTTGCGGCTGGGGCGCTCGAAGCCCAGCAGCTCGGCGGTGTAGTCGCGGTCGATGGGATAGCTGGTGCCGGCCAGGGCCGCGGCGCCCAGGGGCATGACGTTGACCCGCTTGCGGCAATCCGCCAGCCGCTCCCAGTCGCGCTGGAGCATCTCGAACCAGGCCAGCAGGTGGTGGCCGAAGGTCACCGGCTGGGCCACCTGCAGGTGGGTGAAGCCTGGCATGATGGCATCGGCCTCGCGCTCGGCGAGATCCAGCAGGCCGTGCTGCAGCCGGCGGATCTCGGCGTTGATGATGTCGATCTCCTCGCGCAGGAACAGGCGGATGTCGGTGGCCACCTGGTCGTTGCGGGAGCGGCCGGTGTGGAGCTTCTTGCCCGTGTCGCCGATCTTGTCGATCAGGCGGGCCTCCACGTTCATGTGGACGTCTTCCAGCTCGGTGAGCCAGGCGAAGTCGTCCCGCTCGATGTCCACCAGGATGGCGTCGAGACCGTCGAGGATGGCATCGCGCTCGTCCTCGGTGAGCACGCCCACGTGGGCGAGCATCCGGGCATGGGCCATCGAGCCCCGGATGTCGTGGCGCGCGAGGCGCTGGTCGAAGCCCACCGAGGCGGTGAAGGCCTCCACGAAGGCATCGGTGGGCTCGGAGAAGCGCCCGCCCCAGAGCTTGTCCTGGCCGGTCTCGTCGGTCATTGCTGGTCCCCCGTCCGCTGGCCGGCCGGTCGTGCCCGTTGCCCGGGCCACGCCGGGCCGGCCGGAGTGCTAGAATCCGGCGTGGAGTATACCACTCCCACCCCGCCATCTCGGGAGGGATCCCATGGCCTCCGCGGCCACCGAGCACAACTTCCTGGGACGGCTCTGCGGCGTGCGTTTCACGCTGCTGGCCGTGATCCTGGGCGAACTGCTGGCCATGCTGCTGACGCTCGCGCCGGGCGTGGTCGTCGCCGACCGCTGGACCCACTTCGGCGTGGTCTCGCTGTTCATCCAGTGGGTGGTCCTGCTCTCGCTGGGCATCATCTGCACCCTGCGGCGGCCGCTGGCCCATGTCGGCCCGGCCGCGGCGGGACTGGTGATCATCGCCCTGGCCATGCTCACCACCCTGGGCTTCTCGCTGGCTCCCGGCCGGCTGCTGGCCGGCCCCGGCGGCACCCTGGGAGCGGAGGCCATCCTCCGCCACCTGGCCATCGCCCTGCTGGTGAGCACGGCCATGGCCCGCTATCTCTACGTCCAGCACGTCTGGCGCCACAACCTGCGGGCGCGCAACCGCGCCGAGCTGCGCGAGCTGCAGAGCCGCTTCCGGCCGCACTTCCTGTTCAACAGCCTCAACGCCGTGGCCAACCTGGTGCGCACCCGGCCGGCGGATGCCGAGGCGGCCCTGCTGGACCTGGCCGACGTCTTCCGCACCCTGGCCACGGTCCCCGACACCCTGCCGCTGGCCGAGGACATCGCCCTGGCGCGCCGCTATCTCAACCTGGAGAAGCTGCGCCTGGGCGATCGGCTGACGGTGGACTGGTCGCTGCCCGAGAAGCTCGAAGCCATCGAGGTGCCCGGGGTGATCCTCCAGCCGCTGCTGGAGAACGCCGTTCGCCACGGCATCGAGACGCTGGCGGGAGGGGGCACCATCCGCGTGCGGGGCTGGCACAAGGGCGACTGCCTGCACTTTTCCGTGACCAACCCCGTGGGCGGGGAGCGCCAGCGGCCGGGCTGCGGCCAGGGCCTGGAGAACGTCCGCCGCCGCCTGGCGCTGATGGAGACCGGCCCGGCCCGCCTCACCACCGAGGCGGACGGCGACCGCTACCGTGTCCACCTGGAGCTGCCCATCGAGCCATGAAGATCCTCATCTGCGACGACGAACAACCGGCCCGCGAACGCCTGCGCCATCTCCTCGACGAGATCGGCCACACCGAGGTCTTCGAGGCCGAGAACGGCCGCCAGGCCCTGGAGCGGGTGGCCGAACTGGAGCCCGACGCCCTGCTGCTCGACATCCGCATGCCCGAGGTGGACGGCCTGGCGGTGGCCCGGGAGCTGGCCCGGCAGCCGGAGCCGCCGGCGGTGATCTTCACCACCGCCTTCGACCAGTACGCCCTCGAGGCCTTCCGCACCCACGCGGTGGACTACCTGCTCAAGCCCGTGCGCCCCGAGGACCTGGCCGAGGCCCTGCGCATCGCCCGCCGGCCCACCCGCGCCCAGCTCGACGCCCTCGACGAGGACGCCGAGGAGGACGCCGGCCGGCGCTTCATCCTCTCCACCCTGGGCGGCCAGCGGCGCCTGATCGCCGTGGACGCCATCCGCTACTTCCAGGCCGAGGACAAGTACGTCACCGTCTACCACGCCGACGGCGAATCGGTGATCGACGAATCGCTCAAGCAGCTGGAGGCGGAACTGGGCGAGCGCTTCCTGCGCATCCACCGCAACGCCCTGGTGGCGCTGGCCGCCATCACCGGCCTGGAGAAGGGCCCCGGCAACCGCACCTCGGTGATCCTCGACGACGGCAGCCGCATCGCCGTCAGCCGCCGCCACCTCGCCGAGGTCCGCCGCCAGCTGGAGCAGTACCGGTAGCCATTGCGCGGATGGCGGGCGAGACACCGGGCCGGCGAGCCCGGATAATGAGGCGCTCGTCCCGAACGAGGTTTGCCCATGCAGTACCAGGACCTGAGAGACTTCATCCACCAGCTCGAGGCCCGGGGCGAGCTCAAGCGCATTCGGCATGAGATCGACCCGCATCTGGAGATGACCGAGATCTGTGACCGGACCCTGCGGGCCGGCGGCCCGGCCCTGCTGTTCGAGGACCCCAAGGGCTCGGACGTTCCGGTGCTGGGCAATCTCTTCGGCACGCCCGAGCGGGTGGCCATGGGCATGGGCGAGGATTCGCTGGAGGCCCTGCGGGAGGTGGGCAAGCTGCTGGCCTATCTCAAGGAGCCGGACCCGCCCCGCGGGATGAAGGAGGCCTGGAAGACCCTGCCCATCTTCAAGAAGGTCCTGGACATGGCGCCCAAAACGGTCCGCTCGGCCCCCTGCCAGAAGCACGTGATCGAGGGGGACGACGTGGATCTCGGCCGGCTGCCGGTCCAGACCCAGTGGCCGGGGGATGCCGGGCCGCTGATCACCTGGGGGCTTGTGATCACCCGGGGGCCGGAGAAGGAACGGCAGACCGTTTTGCCGGGAGCAAAACGGGACGCCCTTCGGGCGCCCACAGGGGGCGCGACAGGGAAGTCGCGCCTCAACATGGGGATCTACCGCCAGCAGGTGATCGGCAAGAACCGGGTGATCATGCGCTGGCTTTCCCACCGGGGCGGGGCCCTGGACTTTCGCGACTGGCAGAAGGCCCATCCCGGCGAGCCCTTTCCCATCGCCGTGGCCCTGGGGGCGGACCCGGCCACCATCCTGGGGGCGGTGACCCCGGTGCCGGATACCCTCTCCGAGCACGCCTTCGCCGGGCTGTTGCGCGGCGGGCGGACCGAGCTGGTCAAGGCCAAGGGTTCCGATCTGCTGGTCCCCGCCTCGGCGGAGTTCGTACTGGAGGGTCATATCCACCCGGACGACATGGCCCCCGAGGGGCCGTTCGGGGACCACACGGGCTACTACAACGAGGTGGACGATTTCCCCGTGTTCACCATCGACCGGATCACCCACCGCCCCGATCCCATCTACCACTCCACCTACACCGGCCGCCCGCCGGACGAGCCGGCCGTGCTGGGCGTGGCCCTGAACGAGGTCTTCGTGCCCCTGCTGCAGAAGCAGTACCCGGAGATCGTCGACTTCTACCTGCCGCCGGAGGGCTGTTCCTACCGGGTGGCGGTGGTCTCCATCAAGAAGCAGTACCCCGGCCACGCCAAGCGGGTGATGATGGGCGTGTGGGGCTTTCTGCGCCAGTTCATGTACACCAAGTTCGTGATCGTCACCGACGAGGACGTGGACGTGCGGGATTGGCAGGACGTGATTTGGGCCATGACCACCCGGATGGACCCGGCCCGGGACACCGCCATGATCGAGAACACCCCCATCGACTACCTGGACTTCGCCTCGCCGGTATCGGGCCTGGGTTCCAAGATGGGCATGGATGCCACCAACAAGTGGCCCGGGGAGACCGACCGGGAATGGGGCGAGCCCATCTTCATGGACCCGGCGGTCAAGAAACGGGTGGACGCCATCTGGGACGAGCT
>JAAZVP010000035.1 GCA_018623495.1 Halothiobacillus sp.
CCCTTCGGGCGGGCCGCCAAGGGCCCATCTGCGGGTTACGGATGCCATCCGTGGCATCCGCCCTTCGGGCCAGCCTGCCGGCTGTTCAAATCCGCTCCCGGCGGATTTGTGCAGCTCTGGTAAAGGGCGCAGGCAGACCGGAGCAACACAGGTTGCTCCGCATGCTGCCGGAGCGCGAAGCGCAGCGGAGCCGGAACGACGGCCATTCACTGCGAGCTGCGCGCCGCGAACAGGACCCTTGGCGGTCCCGCAGAGACACTATCGGTTCGTGCAGAGGTTCCTGAACTGGCATCGACCCCGGATTTCCGTTACAACATGCCCGCCTCAGGCGGGTGTTTTTATGGGGCATGGGCCGCGAACCCGGCAGCGGGAAGCCCGCCCCCCAAGAACAGCGAAGCGTAACGCTAGGATGAGCAAGAACCTGGTAATCGTAGAGTCTCCGGCGAAGGCCAAGACCATCAAGAAGTACCTCGGACGGGACTTCGAGGTCATGGCCTCCTATGGCCACGTGCGCGACCTGGTGCCCAAGGAGGGTGCCGTCGACCCCGAGCACGACTTCGAGATGAAGTACCAGGTCATCGACCGCAACAAGAAGCACGTCGAGGCCATCCGCAAGGCCCTGGCCAAGGCCGAGGCCCTCTATCTCGCCACCGACCCCGACCGCGAAGGCGAGGCCATTTCCTGGCACCTCTACGAACTGCTGCGCGAAACCAAGGCCCTGGACGACAAGCCGGTACACCGCGTGGTCTTCCACGAGATCACCAAGCGCGCCATCCGCGAGGCCATCGAGCACCCGCGCGGGCTGTCCATGGACCTGGTGGAGGCCCAGCAGGCGCGCCGGGCACTCGACTACCTGGTGGGCTTCAACCTCTCGCCGCTGCTGTGGAAGAAGGTCAAGCCGGGGCTCTCCGCCGGCCGGGTCCAGAGTGCCGCGCTGCGGATGATCGTCGAGCGCGAGGAAGAGATCGAACGCTTCGAGCCGCGCGAGTACTGGAAGCTCGAGGCGGCCCTGTCCAAGGAGGAGGCGGCCTTCGCCGCCCGCCTCTACCGCCTCGACGGGGAAAAGGTGGAGCAGTTCACGCTCACCGACGAGCAATCGGCGCACGCCGCCCGGGACGCCATCGAGAAGGCGGCCGAGGGCGCGCTGCGCGTGGCCCGGGTGGAGCGCAAGCAGCGCCGGCGCAACCCGGCGCCCCCCTTCACCACCTCCACCATGCAGCAGGAGGCGGTGCGCAAGCTCGGCTTCACGTCCAGCCGCACCATGCGCGTGGCCCAGCAGCTCTACGAGGGCATCGACCTCGGTGGCGAGGGCAGCGTGGGCCTGATCACCTACATGCGTACCGACTCGCTGAACCTCGCCGACGAGGCCGTCGGCGAGCTGCGCGAGCTGATCGCCAGCCGCTACGGCGAAGACAACCTCCCCGAGCAGGCGCGCACCTTCAAGGCCAAGTCCAAGAACGCCCAGGAGGCCCACGAGGCCATCCGCCCGACCTCGGCGATGCGGGCACCGGACGAGGTCCGTGACCACCTCTCCAGCGACCAGTACCGGCTCTACGAGCTCATCTGGAAACGCGCCGTGGCCTGCCAGATGATCCACGCCACCATGGACACGGTGAGCGTCGACCTCGCCGCCGGCGACAGCGGCCACCAGTTCCGCGCCACCGGCTCGACGGTCCGCCACGCCGGCTTCATGACCGTCTACATGGAGGGCCGCGACGACACCGGCCCCGACGTCGGCCAGGAGCGTTACCTGCCGGCGCTGGAGGAAGGCGAGTCGGTCTCCATGACCGAGCTCAAGGCCAGCCAGCATTTCACCGAGCCGCCCCCGCGCTACACCGAGGCCAGCATCGTCAAGACGCTGGAGGAATACGGCATCGGCCGGCCGTCGACCTACGCCAACATCATCTCCACCCTGCTCAACCGCGAATACGTGGAGCTCGAGAGCCGCCGCTTCCAGCCCACCGACGTCGGCCGGATCGTCAACGGCTTTCTCACCGACCACTTCCGCCACTACGTCGACTACGACTTCACCGCGCGCCTCGAGGACGAGCTGGATGCCGTCTCGCGCGGCGAAGAGGACTGGAAGCCGCTGCTGCGCGCCTTCTGGAAGCCCTTCCACGAGCAGGTCGAGGAGAAGGACAAGAACCTCACCCGCGGCGACGTGGCCAAGGAACGCCAGCTGGGCACCGATCCCAAGAGCGGCAAGCCGGTGTCGGTGCGCCTGGGCCGCTATGGACCCTTCGTGCAGATGGGCTCGCGCGAGGACGAGGAAAAGCCCCGCTTCGCCTCCCTGCGCCCTGGCCAGAAGCTCGCCACCATCACCCTGGAAGAGGCACTCGAGCTGTTCAAGCTGCCCCGCGAGCTGGGCGAGACCCCCGAGGGCGAACCGGTGAGCACCAACATCGGGCGCTACGGGCCCTACGTGAAGTTCGGCAAGAAATTCGTCTCCCTCGGGCCCGACGACGACCCCTACACCATCAAGCTCGACCGGGCCCTGGAACTGGTGGCCGAGAAGAAGAAGGCCGACGCCAACCGCATCATCCAGGATTTCGAGGACGTCGGCATTCGCGTGCTGCGCGGGCGCTACGGGCCCTACATCACCGACGGCAAGAAGAACGTCCGCGTGCCCAAGGACCGCGAGCCCGAGGACCTGGGCCAAGAAGAATGCGTCGAGCTGATCGAGAAGGCCCCGACCAGGAAGCGCCGCGGGGGCGGCCGGCGCCGCGCCAAGGGCTGAACCCGGCGACGCCTGGCGCCCCCACATGGTTCCCGCCCGCCGCCTGCCCGCCCCCCGCATCGTGCGCGCTGCCCGTACGTTGGCCGCGGGCGGCGTGATCGCCTATCCCACCGAGGCCGTCTTCGGCCTCGGCTGCGACCCCGACGACCCGGCCGCGGTGGCCCGCCTGCTGCGCATCAAGCGCCGGCCCGCCCACAAGGGCCTGATCCTGGTGGCGGCGACCTTCGAGTCACTGACCGGCTTTGTCGAGCCGCTCGACGATCGGCGCATGGCGCCGGTACTCGGATCCTGGCCCGGCCCCTACACCTGGATCCTGCCCGCCCGGGGCGGGCGCGCGCCCTGGCTGCGAAACCGCGGCGGGCGAACGCTGGCGGTGCGGGTGACCGACCACCCGGTGGTTCGCCGACTGTGCCTCGCTTTCGGCGGCCCCATCGTCTCCACCAGTGCCAACCGCAGCGGCCAGCCGGCCCTGCGCGACCCCCTGGCCGTCCGTCTCAGGCTGGGCGCCGCCCTCGACGACGTGGTCCCGGCGGCGGTGGGCGGCCGGGCCGGCCCCTCCGAGATCCGCGACGCCCGCGACGGCCGCCTGATCCGACCCCAACCGGAGAACCCGCGACCATGAGCCGACCCGACAGCCGAAAGGTCATCGACTACTTCAAGGACCTCCAGGATCGCATCTGCGAGGGCATCGAGAACCTCGACGGCGAGCAGCGCTTCCGCGAGGACGCCTGGGAACGCGAGCCGGGCGAACGCCTGGGCGGCGGCGGCCGCACGCGGGTGCTCGAGGACGGCGCAGTGTTCGAGCAGGCCGGCATCAACTTCTCCCACGTCACCGGCAACCGCATGCCCGCCTCGGCCACCGCCCACCGGCCCGAGCTCGAGGGACGACGGTTCGAGGCCACCGGCGTCTCGCTGGTGATCCATCCGCGCAATCCCTATGTCCCCACCTCGCATGCCAACGTGCGCTTCTTCATCGCCGAAAAGGACGGCGAGGCCCCGATCTGGTGGTTCGGCGGGGGATTCGACCTCACCCCCTTCTACGGTTTCGAGACCGACTGCCGCCACTGGCACCGCACCGCCCGGGCGGCCTGCAATCCCTTCGGCGAGGACGTCTACCCGCGGTTCAAGCAGTGGTGCGACGACTACTTCTACCTCCGCCACCGCGAGGAACCGCGCGGCATCGGCGGACTCTTCTTCGACGATCTCAACGAGGGCGGCTTCGAGCACTGCTTCGGCCTGACCCGATCGATCGGCGACCACTACCTGCCCGCCTACGCGCCCATCGTCGAACGTCGCAAGGACCTCGACTACGGCCAGCGCGAACGCGACTTCCAGCTCTACCGCCGGGGGCGCTACGTGGAGTTCAACCTGGTCTACGACCGCGGCACCCTCTTCGGTCTGCAGAGCGGCGGGCGCACCGAGTCCATCCTCATGTCCATGCCGCCGCTGGTGCGCTGGCAGTACAACTGGCGCCCCGAACCGGGCACCGAGGAAGCACGCCTCTACGAAGAATTCCTCCGGCCGCGGGACTGGCTCGCGGACGGTTGAGCGCGTTCAGCGTTCAGCAGGACGCATCCCTCTACCCGCTGAGCCCCACGCGCTGAACGCGATCTCGCACACCAACGCAAAAGAGCCCGGGATGTCCCGGGCTCTCTCCTGCCAGTTCGATGCCACCGATCAACGTTTCATCGAGTCGAAGAACTCGCTGTTGGTCTTGGTGGCCTGGAGCTTGTCGAGCATGAACTCCATGGCTTCCTGCTCCCCCATGGGATGCAGGAGCTTGCGCAGGATCCACATCTTCTGCAGCTCGTCCTGGGCGGTGAGCTTCTCCTCGCGGCGGGTGCCGGAGCGGTTGATGTCGATGGCCGGGTAGACACGCTTCTCGGCGATCTTGCGGTTGAGGTGCACCTCCATGTTGCCGGTGCCCTTGAACTCCTCGTAGATCACCTCGTCCATCTTGGACCCGGTGTCGATCAGCGCGGTGGCCAGGATGGTCAGGCTGCCGCCTTCCTCGACGTTGCGCGCGGCACCGAAGAAGCGCTTCGGGCGATGCAGGGCGTTGGCGTCCACGCCACCGGTGAGGACCTTGCCCGAGGAAGGCACGACGGTGTTGTAGGCCCGGGCCAGCCGGGTGATGGAGTCCAGCAGGATGACCACGTCGCGCTTGTGCTCCACCAGCCGCTTGGCCTTGTCGATGACCATCTCCGCCACCTGGACGTGACGCTGCGCCGGCTCGTCGAAGGTCGAGGAGACCACCTCGCCCTGGACCATCCGCTCCATCTCGGTGACCTCTTCGGGCCGCTCGTCGATCAGCAGGACGATCAGGTAGCACTCGGGATTGTTGGCCGAGATGCTCTGGGCGATGTTCTGCAGCATCATCGTCTTGCCCGCCTTGGGCGGGGAGACGATCAGGCCGCGCTGGCCCTTGCCGATGGGCGAGGCGATGTCGATCACCCGCGCGGTGAGATCCTCGGTGGAGCCGTTGCCCCGCTCGAGGATCATGCGCTCGTCGGGATGCAGCGGCGTCAGGTTCTCGAACAGGACCTTGTTGCGCGCCTTCTCTGGCGGCTCGAAGTTGATCTCGTTGACCTTGAGCAGGGCGAAGTAGCGCTCGTTGTCCTTGGGCGGGCGGATCTTGCCGGCCACCGTGTCGCCGGTGCGCAGGCCGAAGCGCCGAATCTGGCTGGGCGAGACGTAGATGTCGTCGGGCCCGGCCTGGTAGGAACTGTCCGCCGAACGCAGAAAGCCGAAACCGTCCTGCAGGATCTCCAGCACCCCGTCGCCGTAGATGTCCTCACCCTTCTTGGCCTGGGCCTTGAGGATGGCGAAGATGACTTCCTGCTTGCGCGCTCGGGAGATGTTCTCGATGCCCAGCGATTCGGCAATTTCGATCAGGTCCGAAGGGTTTTTCTTCTTCAGCTCGGTCAGGTTCATGTCTCAGTCGATGAGGCGAGTGGGGAGAGGAATGATCACCAATTCGAAACCAGACGATTCGGGACTGGAATCGGGAACGGAAATTTGGGGGCCGCCTGGAGGCGTGGCTGGAGACGGGATGTCCAGTCTTGGGAAAACGATGGAGGGGAGACTAGCACGGTGGCCGCAGCGCGTCTACCCCGTTTCCGGGCCGCCGGCCCGGGGCCGGCGCGATGGCCCCGAACGGGCCGCCGAGGCGGCCCCGGCGAGCTCAGAGGCTGCCGTCGACGAAGGCGGTGAGCTGGGACTTGGACAGCGCGCCGACCTTGGTGGCATCGACGTCGCCATCCTTGAAGATCATCAGGGTGGGGATGCCGCGGATGCCGAACTTGGGCGGCGTGCCCGGGTTCTCGTCGATGTTGAGCTTGCCGATCTTGACCTTGTCGCCGTACTCCTCGGCCACTTCCTCGAGGATCGGGGTGATCATCCGGCAGGGGCCACACCATTCGGCCCAGTAGTCCACCAGTACGGGCTTGTCGGCCTGCAGGACCTCGGCCTCGAAATTGTCGTCTGTGAGGGTAACGATCTTGTCGCTCACGCTGCGCCTCTTAGCGTCTGGGAGTGTGGATGCGGTACTCCGCGTGGGGCCGCGGACTACTCCGGATTGTCCCCGGTGTCCTGGTGCTTTTCAACCCCCGGCCGGCGGGCACGGGAATTTCACACGGTTGTATTAATGCCGCCATAGGCTGGCCGCGAAACGACTACGGGAGAACGAGGGATGGCGACTTCCGACCCACGCGACGATCGCGTCCGGCTGGTCTCGGCGCTCTGGGACCTGAAGCATGCAACCCGCGTCCAGGACGAGTCCGGACTGCGCTACATTCACTTCAACACCCTGCTCAACGACCCCGGCTACCGCCAACAGATCCTGGCGCGCGCGGCCCGGGCCGAGTCGGCGGAGATCCGCCGCATCGCGGAAACCGCCCTTGCGCTCGACGTCGACGAGTCGCTCAAGCCCGGCGACGAGGGCGGACAGGCCCGGGCCGAGAGGCAGGCGCCCGCCGGGCCGGCCCCGCGTGAACGGCTCACGCCGAGCACCACGAGCAACCGTTTCGTCCCGGGCCTGGCGCTGATCACCGGGCTGACGGTGGTGGCCCTGCTGGTGGTGGGCTTCACCGCCGGCAATCGCTTCCTGCAGCATCGCGCCGGGCAGGTGGAGACGGTCGAGGGCTCGCTGTTCGGCGACGTCCGCTGGGAGGCCGACACCACCTACCACCTCACCGACATGGTGTTCGTCGAGAGCGGCGCCACGCTCAACATCGAGCCCGGCACCAAGATCCTCGGCGAACCGGGCTCGGCGCTGGTCGTCACCCGGGATGCCCGCCTCAATGCCCGCGGCACCCGCGACCACCCCATCGTCTTCACCAGCGCCAGGCCCACCGGCGAGCGCGCCGCCGGCGACTGGGGCGGCGTGGTCCTGCTGGGCAACGCACCGGTGAACACCGGCACCAGCCACATCGAGGGCATCGCCGAGGACGACCCCCGCGGCGGCTTCGGCGGCTCGGACGTGCACTCCAACTGCGGCATGCTCCAGTATGCCCGGATCGAGTTCGCCGGCCACGAGATCTCGGCCAACAACGAGCTCAATGGGCTGACGCTGGGCGGCTGCGGGGATGCGACCGTGCTCCGCTACATCCAGGTCCACCGCGGGCAGGACGACGGCATCGAGTTCTTCGGCGGCACCGCCGACCTGCGCAACGCCCTGGTCACCCGCCCGGGCGACGACGGGCTCGACTGGGACCGCGGCTGGACGGGCCGGGCCCAGTTCATCGCCGTTGCCCAGGGTGTCGACGAGGGCGACAACGGCATCGAGGCCGACAACTACAAGCGCGACCACCAGGCCACGCCGCGCTCTGCCCCGACACTCGCCAACGTGACCCTGCTGGGCTCGGGCAACCCCCACGGGGACGAGCGGGCCATGACCCTGCGCCGGGGTACCGCCGGCGACCTGCGCAACCTGCTGGTGGCCGACTTCCCGGCGGAGACGGTCGACATCCGCGACACCGCCACGGTGGAGCAGATCAATGCCGGCAACCTGGGCTTCGCCGGCACGATCCTGGCCGCCGGCCCCACCTCGACCCTGTTCGCCGAGGAGGCCGGCGAGGGTGACGACGACGGCGGCTTCGACGAGGCGGCCTACTTCGCCGACAACCCGAACGTGATCACCGACGCCCGGCTGGCCCTCGAGCCCGCCGGAGACGCCATCGGTGCCCCGCGCCTGATCCCCCGGCTGGACTCGCCGGCGGCGACCGCCGCGACCGGGGTGCCCCAGGGCGAGTTCTGGGACGAAGGCGCCCGCTTCGTCGGTGCCGTGCGCCCGGGCAACCGCACCACCTGGCTGGATGGCTGGACGGCCTACCCCTGATCGCCACCCAGCACAGCGAGGCCCGGCGGTCACCGGGCCTCTTTTCGTTGCCCGGCAGCGAAGGTCCGGGCGGGGCATCCCCGGCGCCGCGAGACGCCTGCCCCGCCACCGGCCTCAGGCGGCGATCACCCGGTTGCGGCCCGCGCCCTTGGCCGCGTAGAGCGCCTCGTCGGCGCGGGCGAAGACGCTCTCCTCGTCGTCCTCGGGCTGGATGCCGGTGACGCCACAGGAGACGGTCACCGCCAGCGGGTTGCGGGCGTAGCGGAAAGCGGTATCGGCGATGCCCTGGCGCAGTTTCTCGGCCACCCCCTCGGCCGCCTCGGCCGGGGTCTCGGGCATCAGCAACACGAACTCCTCGCCGCCGTAGCGGGCCAGGAAATCGGTTTCCCGCACCGACCCGGCGAGCTGTCGGGCGACGATACGCAGGGCCTTGTCGCCCGCCTTGTGGCCGTACTCGTCGTTGATGCGCTTGAAGTGGTCGATGTCGATCACGGCCAGGGAGAAGGGGCTCCCGGTGCGCTTCCAGCGGGCCAGCTCCTGGCGCAGGCGCTCATCAAAGGCCAGCCGGTTGTGGATTTCGGTGAGCGGGTCGCGCAGCAGGCGGATCTGGCTCTGGCGCAGGGTCTCGCGCAGTTCCTCGCTCTCCGACTCCATGTGCTCGAGGCGCTCGCGCAGCTGGCGGTTGCGGGACTCGGCCGCCTCCAGGCGGTCACGCTCGCGCTCGTGGTGCTCCTCCATGTGCTGACGGATCCGCTCCACGTGGTGGCGCACCGCCGCCTCGAGGCGCTCGATGTCGCCGGGATCGGCGAGCTGGGCCTGCAGCCGGTCGGTATCGCCGGACACCGCCTCGCGCAGGGCCTGGCCGGAGGCCCGGGCCTCCTCGAGGCTCTCGCAGTCCTGGTCGAGGAAGCGGTCCAGCTCCGAGAGCGCGCCGGTCAGCTGGCCGAGGAACCCGCTGAGCTCGTACTTCTCCTGCTGCAGCTGGCGGCGCATGCGGTTGACCAGCCGTGCCCCCCGCTCGATCAGCGTCCCCAGGTCGTCGGTATGCACCGGCCCCGCCAGCGCCTCGAGCAGGTCGGACTTGTCCTCCTCCAGCTCGTCGGTGAAGACCACGCTCTCCATCAGCCGCGCCAGCGCACGGGCCGGGCCCGGCAGGTCGGGCGCGCCGGGCAGTTCCGGCTGGGCCGGGGGCTCGTGCGCCTCCTCCTCGGGCGCCCGGTGGGCCTCCTCCTCGAGGATCCCCTGGCTGATGCCCTGCACGTAGCGCCCCAGCTCCTCCAGCGGCGCCTCCTTGCGGGCGGCATCGCGCAGGGCGCGCACGTCCCCCTCGAGGCGCGGGTAGGAGTCGGCGACCGCCAGGCCGAACCGGTTGATCGTCTGGCGCAGCAGCTCGTCGGCCGCGTCCAGGTGCTTCTCGCGGTCCTCCAGCTCCCGCAGGGTGTCCAGGTAGCGCTTGCGCCAGTCCGTCTTGCTCTCGGCCATGCTCGCTCCTCAGCCACGCCCCCAGCGCACGCCGGCGGGCAGCACCACCTCCAGCGCCACCGGCAGATGGTCGGAATAGCCCACGTTCAGCGTCTCGGCACCGGCGACGCTGATCTCCGGGGTCACCAGGATATGGTCCAGGTGGTGGGCGGGACGCCAGCTGGGATAGGTCTGGAGCTCCTCGCGCGGCAGCAGCAGGCCCGCCCTGTCCTGCAGGCGGCGCATCTCCGGGCTGTCCGGCGCGCAGTTGAAGTCCCCCATCACCACCGCGTGCCCGTGGCCGGAGACGAACTCGGCGATGGCATCGAGCTGCCGTTCACGCGAGCGCCGGCCGAGGGCCAGGTGGGCCACCACCACCAGCAGGTCCTCGCGGGCGTCGCCGAAGCGGGCGGTGAGCATGCCGCGCCCCGGGATGGCCCCGGGCAGGCGGGCCTTGAACACCTCGCGCGGGGCCTGGCGACTCACCAGGCCGAGGCTGTGCTGGGCGATGTAGCCGAGGTCGCGATTGGTCCGGTGCTGCCAGAAGGGCATGCCGGCCTGGTGGGCGAGATACTCGGTCTGGTTGACCTGGCCGCTGCGCAGGCTGCCGGCGTCCACCTCCTGGAGACCGACGATGTCGAAGCCGCTCATCAACCGGGCGATGCGCCGCAGGTTGCGCTGGCGCCCGGGAAACGGCAGGACGTGCTTCCAGCCATGCGTGAGGTAGTGGCGGTAGCGGCTGGTGGCGATGCCCACGTGGACGTTGTAGCTGAGGATGCGCAGGCGCTGGCCGCCCCCCGGGGCCGGCTGCTCGGTGCGGGCGTGTGCTGGACTCGACATCCTCGATCCCCTGCAAGCGCGCTCAGACGGGACAGGCCATCTCCCCGAGCTGCTCGGTCAGCTTGAGGTTCTCGCGGTAGTCCACCGGGCAGTCGATGATGCAGACCGACTGCGACGCGATGGCCTCCTTCAGCACCGACTGCAGCTGGCCCGGCCCGTCGATGCGAAAGCCCCGGGCCCCGAACGACTCGGCGAACGTGACCAGGTCGGGGTTGCCGAAGACCACGTTGCTCGAACGGCCGAACTGGGCCTCCTGCTTCCACTCGATCAGGCCGTAACCGCCGTCGTTCCACACCAGGATCACGATGGGCGTGTTCAGGCGGATGGCCGTCTCGATCTCCTGGGCGTTCATCAGGAACCCGGCATCGCCGGTGGCGGCCACCACGGTGCGCTCGGGCCGGGCCAGCTTGGCCGCGACAGCACCCGGAACGGCGATGCCCATGGCGGCGAAGCCGTTGGAGATCAGGCAGGTATTGGGTTCGTCGGCCCGGTACATCCGCGCCATCCACATCTTGTGGGCACCCACGTCGCAGATGACGATGTCCTCGCGCTCGAGGACCGTGCGCAGATCCCAGATCAGCTTCTGCGGCTTGACCGGGAAGCCCTGGTCCTCGCGGTGACGATCCATCTCGCCGATCAGGGCGTCGCGCAGCGGGCGCATGGGCTTGCCCTGCTGCGGCGTGGCCAGCTCGGCGATGCGCAGCAGGCTGTGCTTGATGTGACCCACCACCTCGGTGGCCACCGAGTAGGAGGCATCCACCTCCGCGGCCGAGGCGTCGATGTGGATGATCTCCCGGTCGCGGGTGGGGTGCCAGAGATAGGGGTGGTATTCCACCAGGTCGTAGCCGATGCAGATGATCACGTCGGCCCTGGAGAAACCGCAGTTGACGTAGTCGTTGCTCTGCAGGCCCACGCTGCCCAGCGACAGGTCGGAGCCGAAGAACGGCATCACGCCCTTGGCCATGAAGGTGTTGGCCACCGGGATATTGAGGCGCTCGGCGAAATCCCGCAGCTGCTGCCAGGCGCGCGAGCGGATCACCCCGTTGCCCGCCATGATGATGGGATAGCGGGCCCGGGAGATGGCCTCGGCGGCCTGCTCGATCTTCTCTTGCGGGGCCTCGGCCGGCAGCGGCCGGCCGCGGGGCAACGGCTGCTCCTCGACGTGCATCGAGGCGATGTTCTCCGGGAACTCGATGAAGCAGGCGCCGCTCTTCTCCGCCACCGCGTCCTTGAAGGCCTTGCGGACGGTCTCGGGAATGGTGTTGGGCGAGAGCACCCGGGTGGAGTACTTGGTGATCGGGTAGAACAGCGACTGCAGGTCGAGGACCTGGTGGGACTCCTTGTGCAACCGGTGGGTGCTGGCCTGGCCTGCGATGGCGACCACCGGGGCGTGATCCATGTTGGCGTCGGCCACGCCGGTGACCAGGTTGGTTGCCCCGGGGCCGAGGGTGGAGAGGCAGCAGCCCGCCCGGCCGGTGATCCGGCCGTAGACGTCGGCCATGAAGGCCGCGCCCTGCTCGTGGCGGGTGGTGACGAAGCGGATGTCGCTCTCCGGCAGCGCATCCATCAGGTCGAGGTTCTCCTCGCCCGGCAGGCCGAAGATGTAGTCGACCCCCTCGTTCTCCAGGCACTTGACGAACAGCTCGGCGGCCTTCATTGCCCTTCTCCTCCCCGGTCGGCGCCCTCCCGCGCGACCTTCTCGATCAGTGCGTCCACCGTGGCCAGGGCGGCCTCGGCACTGCCGGCCATCTTCACGCTGGTCCGGTAGCGACCGTCGACGATCAGCGTGGGCACCCCGCTGATCTGGTAGTCACGGGTCAGGCCCGCGGCCCGGCGCACCTGGAAATCCACGCCGAAGGAATCGAAGGCATCGAGAAAGGCCTGCCGGTCGACCCCCTGCTCGGCATAGAAATCCGCCAGCGACTCGCGGTCCACCAGGCGGCGATGATCGTCGTGGATGGCCTCGAAAAGCGGCTGGTGGAGCTGCTCCTGCACGCCCAGGGCCCGGCCGGCGTAGAAGGCCCGGGCATGCACCGCCCAGCGGGCGCTGGTGACCGCCGGCACCCGGCGGAAATCGACGTGGTCGGGCTTGTCGGCCAACCAGTCCTTCAGCGCGGGTTCCAGGTGGTAGCAGTGCGGGCAGCCGTACCAGAACAGCTCCACCACCTCGACCCCTTCGCCTTCGGTCACCACCGCGGGGTCGACCCGGGCGTAGTCACGCCCCTCCTGTGGCGCCGCGCCGGCGGCACCGGCGGTGACGAGTCCCAAGCAAAACACGATCCAGACGGGCATCCAGGCTCTCACGCGTCTCCTCCCCCTCGACTCGGGTAACGATCCATGCTCCAACACGATGAATCTATCATCGCACGACAGCCGCGTCCGCCCCACCCTCGCGGAGGCGACGGACACGAAACGTTCACCGCCATCCAGCCAACGACAAGGGCCCGCCGAAAAGGCGGGCCCCGGGTCGCACGATCCTGGCCGCAACGGCCCGGATCAGAGCTCGCCGTAGGAGTGCAGCCCCGAGAGGAACATGTTCACGCCCAGGAACGCGAAGCTGGTGATGAACAGGCCGATCACGGCCCACCAGGCCATGGGCGCGCCCTTCATGCCCTTGGTCAGGCGCAGGTGCAGCCAGGCGGCGTAGTTGAGCCAGACGATCAGCGCCCAGGTCTCCTTGGGGTCCCAGGACCAGTACCCCCCCCAGGCCTCGGCCGCCCACATGGCGCCCAGGATGGTGGCGATGGTGAAGAAGGCGAAGCCCAGGGCGATGGACTTGTACATCACGTCGTCCATCAGCGCCAGCGACGGCAGGCGGTCGTTCTCGCCGTCCCCGCCCAGGCGCTGCTTGACCAGGTAGGCCACGCCCACCATGGCCGCCAGCGCGAAGCTGCCGTAGCCGACGAAGTTGGCCGGCACGTGGATCTTCATCCAGTAGCTGTTGAGCGCCGGCACCAGCGGCTGGATGGCGTTGGCACCCCGGTCGAAGGTGTACCACAGCAGGAAGGCCACCGCCGCACTGATCACGGTGAGCACGAAGGCGCCCAGGTTGCGGCTCTGGTAGCGGCCCTCGTAGTAGAGATAGATCAGCGCGGTCATCACCGCGAAGACGATGAACACCTCGTAGAGGTTGCTCACCGGGATGTGACCGTAATCCAGGTTGATCAGGTAGGACTCGCGCCAGCGCACCATCAGCCCCACCAGTCCCATGGTGGCACCGGACCAGGTGAGCGCGGTCGCCACCCGGCCGGCGAACGGCGAGCGCACCAACAGGGCGCCGATGTAGGTGACCGTGGCGAGCACGAACAGCGCGCTCATCCACATGATCGCCGACTGGCTGGAGACCAGGAACTGGAGGAAGAAGTCGCCGTTGGCGGTCTCGGCCAGGGTCCGGGAACCGACGTTCACGGCACCGTCGAGGAGCGCGTCGTAGCGCCAGATGGCGAACAGCGAAAGCGCCGCGGTGACCACCGAGACCACCTGGCTCGGTCGCCAGTACCAGCCCAGGGCCACCAGCCCCACGGCCGTGCCCACGAGAATGCCCTGGTCGAAGCGGTTCATCGCCTCGCCGAAGCCCACCAGGGTGGCCACGGCGGCCACCACCACCAGTGCCACCCAGCCCCAGTCGCGGGGACCGAGGCGGGACCAGAAGCTCGACTTGTCGAGCTGTTCGACCATCGCTTCAGGGGTTACCGACATCGTTTCTGGCTCCTGTCTTGCCGATGCCCGCCCGCGACCGGGTCGGGCCAGTGCTGAGAATGCGCCGCCACGCGCCGCCCGGTCAACCGTGGCCGGGGATCATTCCTGTCGTGATGATTCCTTCGAGTCGCCGCCACCCAGCGCGGTTCCCAGCTCGCGGTTCATGCGCTCGAATTCCCGCGCGAAATCCATGGTCCGGCGATTGGCGGTCCCGGCGGCGAGCACCTCGCTGCCGCCCTCCGCCTCGCGCACGCGGAACCAGAGCCGCCGCTGGCTGATGTAGAACATCAGGAACACGCCCAGGGTAAGCAGCACGCTGCCGAAGTAGACCACGCCCTTGCCCGGCGACTTGGTGATCTGCAGGCCGGTGGCCTGGATGTGCTCGAAGTCGGTGAGCTGCAAGAACACCGGTGAACCGTAGAAGGCCAGGCCGTTGATCGCCGCCACCGCGTCCTCGAGGAAGCGCTGGTGCTCGGCCCAGGCGGCCTCGTCCATGGCCGCCACGTCCACGCCGCGCGCCTGTAGGGTTTCCACGTAGGCCTCGAGGAGCACGGTCTGGAGCACGCGGATGTAGGCCTCGAAAACCTTCTCCTGCTTCTCCGCCGGGACCCGCTCTTCCACGTCGCGGCCGATGGCGTCGTAGCCGCCCTCGTTGAACAGCTCCACCAGCCGCAGCATGGACCCGGAGACGACCCCGCGCCTGTCGTCGGCACCGCCGGCCGCGCCCAGGGCGGTGCCCACGGTGCGCTCGATGATCCGCGCCATGGCCTCGCGATCATGCAGCCGGGCGAGCAGGTCCATGAAGGTCTCCATGCTGCCCTTGTCGTCGGCCGGGATATGCACGTAGCGGAAGGACTGGCCCACCGAGGCACGCATGCCGCTGATGAAATAGCGGGCGCCGTCCATCTCCACCGGGCTCATGTAGTTCTGGTACTCGCGCGCCTGGCCGGCGGCGTCGCGGATCTTGAACTGGAAGCTGGGGCCGAAATTGCGCTCCACCGGCTCGCCGTCCGGACCTTCCACCTTGTTGATATTGAACAGCCGGAAGTCGCCCACCTCCAGCCGGTAGCGCTCGCCGCCGAGCTTGAAGGGCATCTGCTCGAAGACCTCCACCTCCAGTGCATCGGAGTGACCCACGTCGCCCTCGAGCTGCCAGGCCTTCAGGTCCAGCTTCGAGCCGCCGTCGGCGAACGAGGCCTGGTAGATGGCATGGCCCTCGTAGATCAGCGGATGGTTGACCGAGATGGTCTTCTCCAGCGGCTCGTCCAGGCGGTCGGGATCGTGGACCACCAACCGGCTCTTGAATTGCTTGGGCTGGCCGTTGTCGTAGTGCTCGACGTGGAAGTCCTCCACCTCGATGGTGAAGGGCAGCTCCTGGACCACGTAGCCGTCGCGCAGGCCGAGGAAGACGACGCTGGCGCGCTGCCCCTCGGGGATGTTGACGTTGCCGCGGAAGGAGGGATTGCCCGGCTCGATGCGGCTGATCTCGGGCACCTCGGCGGCCGGCAGGTCGCGGGTCTCCACCGCCAGGTTGCCGGTGAGCTCCTTGAGCTTGAGCAGCATGCGGCTGTCGAGCATGCCGCCCACGCAGATCACCACGATGGCCACGTGGGTGAAGATGTAGCCCCAGCGGTTGAGCGCGCCCTTGCGCGCCGCCACCAGGGTCTCGCCGTCGCGCTCCGCCACCGCCAGCCGGTAGCCGCGCGACCCCAGGTAGCGCCGCAGGCCCTGGGTGGCGATACCGGGCTCGACGCCCAGCCGGTAGGCCTGGTTGAGCTTCATCGCCCGCAGGGACTTCTCGGCCACGTCGGTCTTGAGCTGGCGGTTCTCCTTGAGCATGCGCGGGGCGTTGCGCGACACGCACACGCTGGTGGAGACGATCAGAAAGACCAGGATGACCAGAAACCAGCCCGCCGAGTAGACATCGAACAGGCCCAGGGACTTGAACACCTCGAACCAGAACGGCCCGAACTTGATCAGGTAGTCCTGGTAGGGCTGGTTCTGCTGCAGGATGGTGCCGATCGCCGACGCCACGCCGAGGGCCACCAGCAACGTGATGGCCAGGGTCATCGACCCCAGGAACTCGAACAATCGGCGGCGCAGGGATCTCGGGTTGCCCCCCTGGCGGGGGCGCTCGGCGCGGGTTGAAGCCATCTAGTTCTCGATCGGGTCCGGGTAGCGGGCAGCGGGCGCCATCAGCGCAGGCTCTCGGTATAGGCGGCCACCGCCTTCATTTCCGCCTCGGTGAGCTCGGCGGCCACTTCGCGCATCATCGCCGCACGGTCGTTGGCCCGCTGACCCTCGGCGAAGGCCCGGAGCGTGGACACCGTGTAGGCGGCATGCTGGCCGGCGAGGCTGGGGAATTTCGCCAGCGGATTGCCGCGGCCCTCGGGGCCGTGGCAGGCCGCGCAGGCCGCCACGTTGCGCTCGGGAATGCCCGCGGCATAGATCCGCTCGCCCAGGGCCAGGTCGCCCTCGGGCTCGCCCTCGGCCTTGACGGTCTGCCGGGCGTAGAAGGCGGCGATATCCGCCATGTCGTCTTCCGAGAGACCGGCGGCCATGCCTGCCATGATGCTGTTCTGGCGCTCGCCGGACTTGTACTCGGACAGCTGTTTGACCAGGTAGTTCGCGTGCTGGCCGGCGAGCCTGGGCCAGGCGGGATTGACGCTGTTGCCGTCCGCGCCGTGGCAGGAGGCGCAGCTGGCGGCCTTCTGCTTGCCGGCGGCGGGATCACCGGCGGCGACGGCGGTCAGCGGCAGGGCCGCGAACAGCAGGGCGAGGAGGATCAGACGGGTCGATTGCATGGCTTGAGGCTCCCGGGGTTCGCGCACCCCGTTTGTTCTGGGCTGTTTCTGGGCGACACTGGAGGCCGCCGTCATCCGCCCGGGACCGCGGCGGGACTCCCTGTCGCCCGGCGCAATGCGGTATCTTCAGCGGCCCGGCCACGGCGGGCCGACCCGGGGTCGGGCCACCGGATTCTATATCAGGCCCCCGGCCTGTCCAACTCGCCCCGGCGGGCCCCGGAAGTGGGACCGGGACGAAGCCACGAGGTTTCCCTATGCCGATCAATCCGCTCTACAACCGCGCCCGATTCCTCAAGAGCGTCCGCGAGCTGGACGGCCTGCCCCCCGACGAGGGCCGCGAGGTGGTCTTCGCCGGGCGCTCCAATGCCGGCAAGTCCAGCGCGCTCAACGCCATCACCGGCATCAACGGCCTGGCCCGGGTGAGCAAGACCCCCGGGCGCACGCAGCTGATCAACTTCTTCATGCTCGACGCCCATCGCCACTTCGTCGACCTGCCGGGCTACGGCTACGCCAAGGTGCCCGCGGCCACGCGCCGCCACTGGGAGAAGACGCTGGGGCGCTTTCTCGCCGAGCGCCGGTCGCTGGAGGGGATGATCCTGATCATGGACTGCCGCCATCCCCTGCGGGACTTCGACCGCCAGATGCTGGCCTGGTGCGAGCACCGCGGGCTGCCCGTCCACTGCCTGCTGACCAAGGCCGACAAGCTCAAGCGCGGCAAGGCCAGGCAGACCCTGATGCAGGTGGAGCGCGAACTCGCCGAACTGGAGATGCCGGTCTCGGTCCAGCTGTTCAGCGCCACCCGGAAAGAGGGCATCGAACAATGCCACGCCGTGCTCGACGCGTGGCTCGAGGCCTGAGCCGGGCCAAAACCCCTGGACCTGCGCGGCATTGCCTTGAGCCGCGATCCCCCACCGCCTAACCTCGAACCATGAGCCAACGGCTGCGTCGCACCATCGCCCTGATCCTGCTGGCCCTGCTGCCCCTCCAGGCCGCGGCCAGCCTGCTGGTGCCCTGCCCGCACCACGCGGCGGCCCATGCCGGGCACGCGGGCACGGGGCAGGCGCATGCCATGGAAGAAGGCGACGCCTCCGAACCGGCCGGGGTATCCCAGTGCGTGGCCTTCTTCGCCGCCACCCTGCACCAGCCGCCCCGGTCCGACAGCGCCCGCCTGCCGGTCGAGTGCGGCCGGGCCATCGTCCTGCCCGCCCACCCCGGTACCCCCGAGCACCCCTACCGTCCCCCACGCGGCTGACGCCTCCTCCGGATTCGCCGACGCGGCACCGGCCCGACCGGTGCACCGCGCTCGGTTCGATGAACCGCGAATGAAGACCCGGGCCCGGGCCGATGCCCCGTGCCCCGAGGAGAACAGAGCATGTCCGCGACGCGCACCCCGATTCTGCGCCGGGTCCTGCTGGCCGCGCTGACCGCCGTCCTGGCGGCCTGCAATGGCGACCCGGCACCCAGCGAACCCCTGGGCGAGGCGGCCGACGACACGGCCATGGAACACGCCGCCAAGCACCAGGACCCCGACTATGTCTGCCCCATGCACCCCCGGATCGTGCAGGACGAGCCCGGCAGCTGTCCCATCTGCGGCATGGACCTGGTGGAGCAGGAGCCCCGGACAGGCGGCGGCTCGCCGGTCGTCGAGCTGGACTCGGCCACCGTGCGCCACATGAACCTCCAGACCACCGAGGTGACCCGCCAGACCCTGTGGAAGTACATCGAGACCGTGGGCCGCATCGCCTACGACGAGAGCCGGGTCTACCACGTGCACCCGCGTACCAGCGGCTGGGTGGAGGAGCTGCACATCGAGGCCGTGGGTGATCCCGTCGAGGCCGGCCAGACGCTGCTCACCGTCTACTCGCCGGAGATCGTCGGCGCCCAGGAGGAACTGCTGATCGAGGAAGGCCGCCGCGAGCGGGCCGGCGGGCGGTTGGACCTGCGGCGCTCGGCACGCATCCGGCTGGAATGGCTGGACGTGCCCGCCGCGGTGATCGACGCGGTCGCCGAGAGCGGCGAGGTCCGCCGCGACGTGCCGGTGATCGCGCCCGCCGACGGCGTGGTCACCGAGCTGGGCCTGCGCGAGGGGATGTATGTCACCCCCGAGCTGGAGATGTACACCATCGCCGACCTGTCCTCGGTCTGGGCCCTGGTGGAGATCCCCGAGCCGCAGCAGGCCTGGGTCAGCGAGGGGGCCCCGGCCGAGATCCGGGTGGATGGCCTGCCCGGGCGGGTCTTCGAGGGACAGGTGGACTACGTCTACCCCGAGCTCGATCCCCGTACCCGCACGCTCACCGCGCGGCTGCGTTTCGCCAATCCCGGGGGCCGGCTCAAGCCCGGCATGCTCGCCGACGCGGTGGTCTACGGCGGCCCGGCCCGCGACCGGCTGGCCATCCCGGCCAGCGCGGTGATCCCCTCGGCCGACGGCCCGCGGGTGGTCCGGGTCACCGGCGAGAACCGCTACCGGCCGGTGGCCATCGAGACGGGCATGCGTGCCGGCGATCGGGTGGCCGTGCTCTCCGGGCTCGAGGCCGGTGATCGCGTGGTCACCAACGGCCAGTTCATGCTCGATTCCGAGAGCAACCTGCGCGCGTCCCTGGGCCGCATGAGCGGCGGGCACGACCACTGAGCGGGGAGAACACCATGCTGCAAGCCATCATCCGCTGGTCGATCCACAACCGGCTGCTGGTCCTGCTGCTCACCGTCATCCTGGCCGCCTGGGGCTGGATGGCGGTCAAGCAGACCCCGCTGGACGCCATCCCGGACCTCTCCGACGTCCAGGTGATCGTCAAGACGAACTACCCGGGCCAGTCGCCGCGGGTGGTGGAGGACCAGGTCACCTATCCGCTGTCCACCACCCTGCAGTCGGTGCCGGGAGCCAAGGCCGTGCGTGGCTACTCGTTCTTCGGCGACTCCTACGTCTACGTGGTCTTCGAGGACGGCACGGACATGTACTGGGCCCGCTCGCGGGTGCTCGAGTACCTCAACCAGGCCGCCGGCGACCTGCCCGAGGGCGTCCAGCCGCGGCTGGGGCCGGATGCCACCGGGGTCGGCTGGGTCTACCAGTACGCCCTGAAAGGCAGCGACGCCCACGCCCTGCACGAGCTCACCAGCCTGCAGGACTGGTTCCTGCGCCAGGAGCTGCAGGCGGTCCCCGGCGTGGCCGAGGTGGCCACCGTGGGCGGCCAGGTGCGCCAGTACCAGGTGGTCGCCGACCCCGATGCCCTGCGCGCCCACGACATCCCGCTCGACCGGCTGGCCAGCGCCCTGCGCGAGGCCAACGCCGAGGTGGGCGGCTCGGTGCTGGAAATGGGCGAGGCCGAGTACATGGTCACCGGCCGCGGCGATCTGCGCGACCTCGACGACATCCGCGCCATCGGCCTGGGCACCACCGCAAGCGGCACCCCCCTCCGCATGGAGGACGTCGCCGAAATCCGCCTGGGCCCGGCACCGCGCCGGGGCATCGCCGAACTCGACGGCGAGGGCGAGGTGGTCGGCGGCATCGTGGTGATGCGCGCCGGCGAGAACGCCCTGGAGGTGATCGAGCGGGTCAAGACCCGCCTCGAAGCGCTGGCAAAGGGCCTGCCCGAGGGCGTGGAGCTGGTAACCACCTACGATCGCTCCCAGCTCATCCACCGGGCGGTGGACAACCTCAACACCAAGCTGGTGGAGGAATTCATCGTCGTCGCCCTGGTCTGCCTGGTGTTCCTCTTCCACCTGCGCTCGGCGCTGGTGGCAGTGGTCACCCTGCCACTGGGCGTGCTGGCGGCCTTCATCGTCATGCGCTACCAGGGCATCGACGCCAACATCATGTCGCTGGGCGGCATCGCGATCGCCATCGGCGCCATGGTGGACGCCGCCATCGTGATGATCGAGAACGCCCACAAGCACCTCGAGCGCTACCGGGCCCGCCACGGCACCCGGCCCACCGGCGCCGAGCACTGGCGGGTGATCGCCGACGCCGCCGCGGAGGTGGGCCCGGCGCTGTTCTTCTCGCTGCTGATCATCACCCTGTCGTTCATGCCGGTGTTCACCCTCGAGGCCCAGGAGGGCCGGCTGTTCTCGCCGCTGGCCTTCACCAAGACCTACGCCATGGCCGCCGCGGCGGGCCTGGCGGTCACGCTGGTGCCGGTGCTCATGGGCATCTTCATCCGCGGGCGGATCCCCGGCGAGTCGCGCAACCCCCTCTCCCGGCTGCTGATCGCCGGCTACCGGCCCCTGCTGCGGGGCACGCTGGCCCACCCCGTGATCACCCTGGTGTTCGCGCTGCTCGTCGCGGCGAGCCTGTTCGTGCCGCTGGCCGGCGTCTCCAGCCTGCTGGCCCCTGCCCAGTGGGCCGCGCAGCCGGTGGCCCCGGCGGCCGCCGAGCGGATCGGCAACCTGCGCACGACCCTCGACACCACCTGGCGCGAGGCCTTCTCCGGCTCGGAGCGGATCGCCGCCCTGGGTTCCGGACTGGGCTCGGAGTTCATGCCCGAGCTCGACGAGGGCGACCTGCTCTACATGCCCACCACCCTGCCCGGGGTCTCCATCGGCAAGGCCCGCGAGCTGTTGCAGCAGACCGACCGGCTGATCGCCTCGCTGCCCGAGGTGGCGCGGGTCTTCGGCAAGATCGGCCGGGCCCGCACAGCCACCGATCCCGCGCCGCTGACCATGATCGAGACCACCATCCTGCTCGAACCCCGCGACCAGTGGCGCGAGGGGATGACCCTCGACCGGCTGATCGAGGAACTCGACACGGTCGTGGACTTCCCCGGCCTGACCAACGCCTGGGTGATGCCCATCAAGACCCGCATCGACATGCTGGCCACGGGCATCAAGACCCCCGTGGGCATCAAGGTGGCCGGGCCGGATCTCGCCACCATCGAGTCGATCGGATCACGGATCGAGGCGGCCCTGGCCGACGTGCCGGGCACCGCCTCGGTCTACTCCGAGCGGGTCAGCGGCGGGCGCTACGTGGAGGTGATCCCCGACCGCGAGAAGGCCGCCCGCTTCGGCCTGGCCGTCGAGGACATCAACACCGTGGTGTCCTCGGCCGTGGGCGGGCGCGAGGTCACGGTGATGACCCGGGGCCGCGAGCGCTACCCGGTGAACCTGCGCTACCCCCGCCAGTGGCGCGAGGACGTCCAGGACCTGCGCGAGCTGCCCGTGGTGACCCCGGCCGGGGCCCACGTCACCCTCGGCCAGGTGGCCGAGATCCGCGTCACCGAGGGACCGCCGGTGATCAAGACCGAGAACGCCCGGATCAACGGCTGGACCTTCGTCGACGTCCGCGACCGCGACCTCGGGAGCTACCTGGAACAGGCCCGCCGGGTGGTGGCCGACGAGGTGGAACTGCCGCCGGGCTACTCGCTCACCTGGTCGGGCCAGTTCGAGTACATGCAGCGGGCCCGGGAGAAACTGGAGAAGGTGGTGCCGCTGACGCTGGCGGTGATCTTCATCCTGCTCTACCTCACCTTCCGCAACACCGCCGAGGCGCTGATGGTGATAGCGAGCCTGCCCTTCGCCCTGGTGGGCGGTTTCTGGCTGCTCTGGTGGCTGGGCTTCGAGCTGTCGGTGGCCGTGGCGGTGGGCTTCATCGCCCTGGCCGGGGTGGCCGCGGAGTTCGGCGTGGTGATGCTGGTCTACCTGGACAACGCGGTGCGCGAGCGCGGCGTGCGCAGCCGGCAGGAACTGCACGCGGCGATCATGGAGGGCGCCGTCGCCCGCATGCGGCCCAAGGCGATGACCGTGGCAGTGATCGTGGCCGGCCTGATCCCCATCATGATCGGCCACGGCACCGGCTCGGAAGTAATGCAGCGGATCGCGGCCCCGATGATCGGCGGGATGATCACCGCGCCGCTGCTGTCGCTGTTCGTGATCCCGGTGCTCTACTGGCTGTGGCGCCGAAGGGGCCTGGAATGAACCGCGACCGGGAGACCCCACCTTCCCCGTGGGAGCGGCGTCCCCGCCGCGAACTTCCCAGGGCGCCGGGAAACCCCCGTTCGCGACCGGGAGGTCGCTCCCACCG
>JAAZVP010000007.1 GCA_018623495.1 Halothiobacillus sp.
GCGCGAGGCGCTGGAGGAGGCGGGCTGCGAGATCCGCGAGCTGGTGCCGCTGTATCGCTACTATCCCAGTCCGGGCGGGTCCTCGGAGACCATCCGGCTGTTTCTGGGGCGGGTGGACAGCCGCGGCCTCGGTGGCATCCACGGCCTCGATGCCGAGGACGAGGACATCCGCGTGCGGGTGGTGGAACGGGCCACGGCCATGGAGTGGCTGGCGGCCGGGCGCATCGACTCGGCCGCGCCGATCATCGCCCTGCAGTGGCTCGCGCTGCACCGCGAGGCGCTGCTGCGGGACGATCAGTAGACGGGCACCAGGGCATAGCCGCGGTTCTGGTAGCCCATCACCGAGATGAAGCCCGAGCGCACCGGCTCGATCGCCGGCAGCAGGGTGTCGTTGTCCACCCCGTAGTAGCGGGTGGCGGCGGCACAGGCCTCCATGTGCACGCCCAGCGCGTCGAGGCGCTCGACGGCGCGGGCGATGCGGTCGAGTGCGCCCTGGTGGGCCATCTCGATGTCGGTCTCGGGCTCGGTGGTGATATATTGGACCGACTTGGCGATGAATACCATCGCCAGCTCGGGTTCGACCCCTTCCTTGAGCAGATTCTCGTGGTTGGTGATGATCGCCTCCAGGTAGCCGGCCAGGGCGTCGGGGTGCTTCTTGCGCACGTCGTAGACGGTCTTGACCCGGTCCAGATCCTGCAGGGCGCGGGCGTTGTCCAGGGCCAGGGCGGAGCCGGGCATCCAGCCGGCGATGGCGAGCAGGAAGAGGCCGAAGGCGGGCAGGATTCGGGACATGGGAGGGTCCTCTCGGAATAGAATGGTCGTTCCAGTCTAGCCGTTCGCAAGGGATTTGCCAGCCGCCGGGGCCCGGCCGGCGAGGATCCGTGCACAGGTCCGGTCCGGGTTCGCACTCACCCGGTGGCCGGTCCCGGCGGCCGGCCGCGGTTCGAAACCACCCGATGGAATCTGCATAAGTGGTTGATATGAAAGCCTTTCGTGTTTTTGGCGAAAAGTTCATCAAAACGACGCCAGCGCCATGCTGTCGCCGTGGTCGCCGGGTTGGTCCCAAACGCTCCACAGGTTTATCCACAGCTTCTGTGGATAGCCGTCATCGTCCGTTCATCGACCGTCCGCGCGCCGGGTGCCCCGACCGCACGGGGTCCGTGTTTTTGCCGGCATCCCGGCACGTATACTGGGGCGCATGATGTCGCTGCCGCTCGTCGTCCTCCTGCCCTTTCTCGGTGCCCCGCTGGCGGCCTGGTCCGTGCGCTTCGGCCGGCTGGGCGCGCCGTGGGCCTCGGGGGGCATCACCCTGGTCACGCTGCTCGTCCTGTTGGGCGTGGCCGAGGCGCCGTTTGCCGGCCGGACCATGGTCGAGCGGCTGCCGTGGCTGGGAAGCGCGGGGCTCGACCTGGCCTTCCGCCTCGACGGGCTGGGCCTGCTCTTCGCGCTGCTGATCCTCGGCATCGGCCTGCTGGTGATCTTCTACGCCCGCTATTACCTCGAGGCCGAGGATTGCCTGGGGCGCTTCTACACCTACCTGATGCTCTTCATGGGGGCGATGCTGGGCATCGTGCTCTCGGAGAACCTGGTCCAGCTGGTGGTCTTCTGGGAGCTCACCAGCCTCACCTCGTTTCTCCTGATCAGCTACTGGCAGGGCAGCGAGGAGGCCCGCCGGGCGGCGCGCATGTCGCTGGTGGTCACCGGCGCCGGTGGCCTGGCCCTGCTCGCCGGGGTGGTCATGCTGGGCGAGATGGTGGGCAGTTACGCGCTCAGCGACGTGCTGGCCGCCGGCGACCAGGTGCGCGCCCATCCCTGGTACCTGCCGATGCTCACCCTGGTGTTGCTGGGGGCGTTCACCAAGTCGGCGCAGTTCCCGTTCCACTTCTGGCTGCCGGCGGCGATGGCCGCGCCCACGCCGGTCTCGGCCTACCTGCATTCCGCGACCATGGTGAAGGCGGGCGTCTTCCTGCTCGCCCGGCTGTTCCCGGTGCTCTCGGACACGCCTGCCTGGTCCGGCCTGGTGGGGGGCTTCGGCCTGGCCACCTTCCTGCTGGGGGCCTATTTCGCCCTGTTCAAGCACGACATCAAGGGGCTGCTGGCCTATTCCACCATCAGCCACCTGGGGCTGATCATGCTGCTGCTGGGCATCGGCACGCCGCTGGCGGCGGTGGCGGCGGTGTTCCACATCATCAACCACGCCACCTTCAAGGCCTCGCTGTTCATGGCCGCCGGCATCATCGACCACGAGGCCGGTTCGCGCGACATGCGCAAGCTCAACGGCCTGTGGAAGTACATGCCGCACACCGCGCTGCTGGCGATGGTGGCGGCGGCCTCGATGGCTGGCGTGCCGCTGTTCAACGGTTTTCTCTCCAAGGAAATGCTGTTCGCCGAGGCGGTGGGGGTGCAGACCCAGATGGCCTTCGGCTGGCTGCTGCCGGTGGTGGTGACGGTGGCCGGCGTGTTTGCCGTGGCCTATTCGCTGCGCTTCATCTACGAGACCTTCTTCAACGGCGAGCCGGTGGGGCTCGAGCACACGCCCCACGAGCCGCCGCGCTGGATGAAGGTGCCGGTGGAGATCCTGGTGCTGCTGTGCCTGGTGGTGGGCATCCTGCCGGCGCTGACGGTGGAGCCGATCCTCGCCGTCGGGGTCTCCGGGCTGCTGCACGGCCCGGCGCCGGAATACAGCCTGGCGATCTGGCACGGCTTCAGCCCGGCGCTGCTGATGAGCGTGCTGGCGCTGGCCGGCGGCGTGGGCGTCTATGCCTTCCGCGCGCCGCTGTTCGCGCTGGCCGAGCGGATGGGCGGGCGCTTCGAGGCGGTGCGCTTCTTCTGGCGGGGCCATGACGGGCTGTTGCGCTGGGCCGACCGGGCGAACCCGTGGCAGGACGGCGTGTCGCTGACCACCATGGTATTGGCCCTGGTGGGCGCCGGCGGCATCGTGGGGCTGGCCGGTCACCTCGGCGGTGGCAGTCCGCTCGCCGGCGGGGCGACGCCGACACCGCTGGACCCGGTGAGCCTGCTGCTGGGGCTGGGCGGGATCGCGGCGGCCGGGGCCGCCGTGGTGCTCCACCGCCGGCGGCTGGCGTCGGTGATCCTGCTGGGCGCCGTGGGCCTGGTGATCGCGCTGGTCTTCATCCGCTTCTCGGCCCCGGACCTGGGCCTCACCCAGCTCTCGGTGGAGGTGGTGACCCTGATCCTGCTGCTGCTGGCGCTCTACTTCCTGCCGCAGCACGGCCCGGCCGAGGACGGGGCGGCCCGCTGCCTGCGCGACGGCGTGGTCGCGGGCTTGGCAGGGCTGGGCGTGGGGCTGGTGAGCTGGGCCATCCTCACCCGCCCGCACGAGACCATCGCCGACTACTTCCTCGAGCAGGCCAAGCCCGGCGGTGGCGGGGCCAACGTGGTCAACGTGATCCTGGTGGATTTCCGCGGTTTCGACACCCTCGGCGAGATCGCCGTGCTGGCACTGGCGGGCCTGGGGATCTTCGCCATGCTCCAGCATCTCTACCTGCCGGGGCCGGCGAAGGACCATGCCGGCCGCGGCTGGGACCCGGACCGCCATCCCCCGATCATGGCCTCGCTCACCCGCCTGCTGCTGCCGCTGGCGCTGCTCGTCTCCTTCTTCATCTTCCTGCGGGGCCACCAGTTGCCGGGGGGCGGTTTCATCGCCGGGCTGGTGACCGCCGTGGCGCTGATCATGCAGTACCTGGCCAACGGGGTTTCCTGGACCCAGGCACGGCTGCCGGCCCACCTGCACGGCATCATGGGCACCGGCCTGCTGGTGGCCACCGGCACCGGGCTGGTGGCCATGGCCCTGGGCTACCCGTTCCTGACCTCGACCTTCGATTACTTCCACTGGCCGCTGGTGGGCGAGGTGGAACTGGCCTCGGCCCTGGCCTTCGATCTCGGCGTCTACCTGGTGGTGGTGGGCACCACGCTGCTGGTGCTCATCCACCTGGGCATGGTCCACCGCGCCAGCCACGGCGTCAGCGGAAACCCCGTGGGAGGGCAGTGATGGAGGCACTGATCGCCATCTTCGTCGGCTGGCTCACCGCCTGCGGGGTCTACTTGATGCTGCGCAGCCGGACCTTCCCGGTGGTACTGGGACTGACGCTGATTTCCTATGCCGCCAACCTGTTTCTCTTCGCCACCGGCCGGCTCACCACCGGCCAGCCGCCGGTGATCGCCAAGGAGGCGGCCGGCTATGCCGATCCGCTGCCGCAGGCGCTGGTGCTCACCGCCATCGTCATCGGCTTCGCCATGACCGCCTTCGTCATCGTGCTGGCGCTCAAGGCCCGTGGCGACCTGGGCAACGACCACGTCGACGGGGAGGAGCCATGAGCGCCCTGCAGGCCTGGGCGATCGCGCCCGTGCTCCTGCCCCTGGTGGCGGGAATCGTGCTGCTGTTGACCCGCTCGCTGGGCCTGGCCTGGCAGCGGGTCCTCGGCCTGGGCTCGGTGCTGGCGCTGCTGGTGCCGGTGGGCGTGCTCCTGGGCGCGGTGGGCGAGGGGACCATCGCGGTCCACGCCCTCGGCAACTGGCCGCCGCCGTTCGGCATCGTGCTGGTGGCCGATCGGCTGGCGGCCTGGATGCTGGCGATCAACGTGCTGGTGGCCCTGTTCGCGCTGCTCTACGCCGTCCAGGGCAGCGATGCCCAGGGCCGGCATTTCCACGTGCTCTTCCAGCTGCAGCTCTTCGGGCTCAACGGCGCCTTTCTCACCGGCGACCTGTTCAACCTGTTCGTCTTCTTCGAGATCCTGCTGCTGGCCTCCTTCGGCCTGCTGCTCCACGGCGGCGGCAAGCGGATCACCCGGGCCGGCCTGCACTTCGTGGTCATCAACCTCACCGGCTCGGCCCTGTTCCTGGTGGCGGTGGGCACCCTCTACGGCGTGCTGGGCACGCTCAACATGGCCGACCTGGCCGTGCGGGCGGGAGAGGCACCGGCCGGAGAGCTCTCCCTGGTCCGTACCGCGGGGCTGCTGCTGTTCGTGGTCTTCGCCCTCAAGGCGGCGCTGTTGCCGCTGCACCTCTGGCTGCCCGCGGCCTATGCCAACACCACCGCGGCGGTGGCGGCGCTGTTCGCCATCATGACCAAGGTGGGGGCCTACGGCATCCTGCGGATGGAGAGCCTGGTCTTCGGCGGGTCGGAAGGGCCGCTGGCGGCGCTCTACCAGCCCTGGCTGCTGCCGCTGGCGCTGCTCACCCTGGCGGCCGGTGCGGTGGGCGTGCTCGCCAGCCGCGGGCTGCGGCGCCAGGGGGCCTACCTGGTGCTGGTGTCGGTGGGCACGGTGCTGGTGGCCTTCGGCCTGGGCAGCCGCGACGGGGTCGCCGCCGGGCTCTACTACCTGCCCCACTCGGTGTTCGCCTCGGCGGCCTTCTTCCTGCTCGCCGACATCGTCGCCCGTGCGCGCGGCCCGGTCGGCGATCGCATCCAGGCGGGGCCGGCCCTGCCGCGGGCGGCCCTGCTGGGCTGGCTGTTCTTCCTCGCCGCCCTGCTGATCGCCGGCATGCCGCCGTTTGCCGGCTACCTGGGCAAGTTCCTGGTGCTCCAGGCGGCCGTCGAGCACGCCTGGATGGGCCCCGTGCTGGCGGTGATGCTGGTCGGCGTGCTGCTCACCGTGGCGGCCCTGGCCCGCAGCGGCAGCCAGGTGTTCCATGCCGCCGGCGAGGGTGGAGGCATGGCCCCCGAGGCCGAGCGGCCGGGCGCGGGGCGCCTCCTGCCCGCGCTCGCCCTGATGGGGCTGTGCCTGTTGCTCACGGTGGCCGCCGGCCCGGCGCATGAATTCAGCCTCGCGGCTGCCGACCAGCTGGCCGATCGCGGGGACTACATCCAGGCCGTGCTCGGGCACGGGGGAGGCCGCTGATGGCACGCCTGCTGCCCCATCCGCTGCTCACGCCGCTGCTGGCGCTGGTGTGGCTGCTGCTCAACAACAGTTTCTCGACCGGGCACCTGCTGCTGGGGTTGTTGCTGGGCTGGCTGATCCCGCTGTTCACCCTGCGCTTCTGGCCCGACGCGGTGAAGATCGGCCGGCCGCTCACGCTGATGCGCTTCGTGGGCATCTTCCTGCTGGACGTGGTGGTGGCCAATTTCGGCGTGGCCCGCCTGATCCTGGGGTCGCCCGACCGGCTGCGGCCGGCCTTCGTCGAGGTTCCGCTCGATCTGCGCACCGACCTGGCCATCAGCCTGCTGGCCAACACCATCAGCCTGACCCCGGGCACGGTCTCGGCCTGGCTCTCGCCGGACCGGCGCACGCTGATCGTCCACGGCCTCGACGTGGACGACCCCGCCGAGCTGGTGGCCACCATCAAGCAGCGCTACGAGACGCCGCTGCGGGAGGTCTTCGAGTGATCCTGGACACCGCCCTCGGCATCGCCTTCGTGCTGGTCGCCGCCGCGCTGGGCCTGAACTTCTGGCGCCTGCTGCGCGGCCCCGACATCCCCGACCGTATCGTCGCGCTGGACACGCTCTACGTGAACACCGTGGCCCTGCTGGTCCTGCTGGGGATTCACCTGGGCAGCGCGCTCTACTTCGAGGCGGCGCTGTTGATCGCGCTGATGGGGTTCGTGGGCACGGTGGCCCTGTGCAAGTACCTGTTGCGCGGCGACATCATCGAGTAGGAGGGGAGATGCTCGATTACCTGCTGGCTTTTCTGATCCTGCTGGGCGCGGGCTTCACCTTCATCGGCTCGCTGGGGCTGGCCCGCCTGCCGGACTTCTACACCCGCCTGCACGGGCCCACCAAGGCCACCACCCTGGGGGTGGGTGCCATGCTGGTGGCCTCCGCCATCCACTTCTCGGTGGGCGAGGGCGGTCCCAGCCTGCACGAGCTGCTGGTCACCCTGTTTTTGTTCATCACCGCGCCGGTGAGCGCCCATCTGCTCTCCAAGGCCGGCCTGCACCTGCGCCTGCGCTCGCGCGCGCCCGCTCCCGGGAAGGCCAGCGGCGAACAGCGGGACTGAGCCTGCCCGCGGGGTCCGGCCCGCGTGTCTATACTCCTTCGCGTGAACCGCCAAGGAGGACTCATGTACGACTTTTTCGAACAGGCCACCCGCACGCTCACCCGCGCCGGCGAGCTTGCCGACGTCGATCCCTGCGTGATGGAGATGCTCGCCGGGCCCGAACGGCTGATCGCCTTTCGCATCCCGGTCAAGATGGACGACGGCAGTCGGCGCATCTTCGACGCCTACCGCGTCCGCCACAACCACGCCCTGGGACCCTCCCGCGACGGTACCCGGATCTCGCCCACCATCGACCTCGACGAGGTCAAGGCCCTGGGGCTGATCATGTCGATCAAGCATGCCGCCGGTCGTATCCCCGCCGGGGGCGGCAAGGGCGGGATCGCCGCCGATCCCGCGGAAATGTCGCAGGGCGAGCTGGAGCGCCTCTGCCGGGGTTTCATGCGCAACCTGCAGCCGGCCGGGCCGGCGGTGGACGTGCCGGGTGCCGACATCGGCACCGACCTGCAGAGCATGGCCTGGATGCTGGACGAGTACGAGCAGATCACCGGCCGGCACGCGCCCATGGCGGTCAACGACAAGCCGCCGGTGCTGGGCGGCTCGCTGGGTGGCTACGAGGCCACGGGCAAGGGGGTGCACGAGGTGTTTCGCGCGGCTGCCGAGTCGATGGGCATGGCGCCCGACTCGGTCAGCATCGCCATCCAGGGATTCGGCCAGGTGGGCTCGGTGGCGGCCCGCGCCTTCCACCGTGCCGGCTGCCGGGTGATCGCGGTGAGCGAGAAGGACGGCGGGGTGTTCAATCGTGACGGCCTCGACATCGAGGCGCTGCAGGCGCACCGCGAGTCCACCGGCGCGCTGGCGGATTTCCCCGGCTCGCAGCCGGTCAGCAACGCCGAACTGCTCGAGCTCGACTGCGACGTGGTGATGCCCGCGGCGGTCCAGGGGGTGATCACGGCCGACAACGCTCCCCGGATCCGCCCGCGGATGCTGCTGGAGGCCGCCAACGGCCCGACCACCCTGGAGGCCGACGCCATCCTGCGGGAAAACGGCGTGACCGTGGTCCCGGACGTGCTGGCCAACGCCGGCAGCGTCCAGGTCTGCCAGATGGAGCGCAGCCAGGGGCTGGCCGACGACTGGTGGGACATGGAGACCATCGACCGCCTGCGCCGGGAGCGCCTGGAGCGGGCCTACCGCGAGGCCGCCGAGACGGCCGCCGAGTACGACACCGACTCGGTGCGGCTGGGCGCCTGGATCAACGCCATCAAGCGGATGGAGGAGGCCATCCACTGGCGCGGCTGGGCCTGATCCAGGGGAGTCGGTGAGTGGACGAGTCGGCGAGTGGGGAGGGGGCCGCTGACGGGCCGAGCCAGACCCCGACGCCGACACCCCCTCACTCTCTCACCGCACCGATCAACCCCGCGCTCGGGGGATATGCAGGTCCTCCCCGCCCGCCGGCGAGCAGCGGATCTCCGGGTTCTCCCGCTCGATCAGTTCCATGGCCACGGCCGCGTTGCGCACGCGCTCGCGGATCATGTCGTCGTGGAAGCTCGGCGGGTTCCAGGGAGCGTAGATCTCGGCCTCGGAGGGCCCCGGCTCGATCTTGAAGTAGCAGGGGGCGGCGATGCGGGCGATCTCCGCGGCCTCGTAGAACCGCACGAAGCCCCCCATGGAGTTCACCAGGCAGAGATAGACATCCAGGGGAATCCGGATGGCGCTGCGGATGGCGGAGAGCATGGGCAGGGTCAGGTCGGCGAGGGGGTTGAATGTGTCGGCACCGAGCATCTCGGCGATCCTGGCCCCGGCGGGGTTGGCCTGGCCGGCGAAGACCGAGAGCTTGAAGATCGAGTCGGGCGGGATCACTTCCCGCTCGCGGAGCTGGTCCATGAGCCACAACGCCCCCTCGTCGGCCACCAGCGCGCCCCGGAAACCCGCCTCGGTACAGCGTTCGAAGTCACGGATCCAGTGGCGCAGGCGATCCATGCCGCGCAGGCGCATGCCCGAGACCAGCCCCTCCTGGGTGACGATCTGGCGGCCGGTGTCCCAGGCCCGGCGGGGGCCGAGGGTCATCACCACCTCGATGCGGTTGTCGCGGGCGATGTCGGCGAAATCGTCGAGTTCCTGGTGCGTCAGGTAGGTGGCACCGCCGACGGTGGCGATGATCCGGTGGACCGGCACCGACTGGCGCTCGGCCTCGCGCACCAGCGTCTCCAGCGAGGAGGCCCGCTCGACGCCGGAGATCTCGATCCGGTAGTGGCCGCCGTCGGGGAAACGGCTTTCCGAGCCGGGCAGGGTGTGGTTGTCGGTCGCCGGCAGCCCCAGTTCTTCCAGTGCCTCTTCCAGTCCTTGCATCGCGTGCCTCCGTCGGTTCCTCGTCTTGGGCGTTCAATCACTATCATAGAAGTTGAATCCCGAACGGGAGGCCGAACCCATGGTCCCCACACCCCAGCAGATCCTTGCCGACCCCGTGGGCCGATACCCGGCCACCACGGTGGCGGCCTTCGACCCCACCCGCGGCGAACTGCCCCGGCGCGAACTCGACCCCGGGCGCACCGTCGCCTTTCTCGAACGCCTGGCCGAGGCGCAGGTGCCGGCGGTGCTGATCGCCTCGTCCACCGGCCAGGGCCACCTGCGCACGGTGGATGAACTGGAGGCCTGGCTGGCCTGTGCCGCCGAGGCGCGGCTGGGGGAGACGGCGCGCATCGCCCTGTTGCGACCCGAGGATGGCGAGGCGGTCAACGCGCGCCTGCTCGACCGGCTGGCGGACTGGGGTTACCCGGTGGTGTTCTTCCGCCCGGGCACCGACCTTCCGCCGGGGGCGGGCGACGACGCCGTGGTCGCCAATCTCGCCCCCTGCGTGCAGGCGGCCGCCCGGCGTGGCCTGGCCATCGGCCTCTACACCATTCCCGACGTTTCCGGCACGGCGCTCACCCCGGAGGCGGCGGCCCGGCTGCTCAAGGGCGTCGGCGGCGACAACATCGCCGCGATCAAGGTCACCGAGGCGGATTTCGACGCCAGCACGGCGCGCTTTCTCGCTCACCCCGACCTCGAGCACCTGAAGATCGTGCAGGGCTGGGACCCGCACCTGGCCCGGGCCCTGCGCGCCGGTCCCGCGTGTGATGCGGGCGGGCGCCAGCGGGCCGGGATCACCTCCGGGCTGATGTCGCTGGCCCTCCACCAGTACCAGCACATCCTCGCGCAGGCCGCCGAAGAGGACTGGGACGAGGTGGAGCGGGCGCAGCGGGCCGCCAGCGCCATCTTCGCCTCGATGCAGGATTCGCCGGGGAGCTTCGCCGATCTCCAGCGGGCCAAGTACGTCATGGGTCTCGGCCACCCGCTCACCGGCGAGGTGACCGGCGAGCAGGTGGAGCGCATCTTCGCCGCCCTCGACGGCCTGGAGCGCGAGGCGGATCGTGCCCGCATCGCCCGGGGTCTCGACCTCATGGGCGATGGACCCTTCCACGGGCGACTGGCGGCGCTCGCCGGGGAGTGATCGGCATCAGGGCGAGGCGATGCGCAGCATCTCCCGCACGCCCACCTGCGACTCGTAGTCCACCGTGACCACCTCGCTGGCGAGCCCCCGGCCATCCAGGTGGCGGCGCAGGGGATCGAGGTGGGGCGAGCGTCGCCCGTCCAGGTCGGCCACCGGGAAGATCCGCACCTCCCGGGCGACCCGCGAGAGCTCCGCCACGGCCCGGAGGTGGAACGACCGGTCGAGGTGCCGGCTGTAGAGAAACAGCAAATGGGAGACCAGCGCGACCCCGAAACGGTGATCGGCAAAGGGCAGGTGGGGCAGCCGGGCCGGCAGGTAGCGTCCCGCCAGCCGGCCATCCGGGAAATCGGCGAGAAAGATCTGCATGGCGCGGTCGCGGGCCGCGACCAGGCTGGCCGGGTCGGGATGGCGATCCCAGCAAAACCGCGTGGCGTTGGCCGCCAGCTGGCGCTCCATCTCCGGCAACACCTCGGCGATCCGCCGGGCGATGGCCGCCCCCGGGTGACGATAGAGGGGATCGGCGGAGACCACCCGGCCGCCGCGACGGGTGGCCCCGGCATTGAAGGCGGCCGGACCGCCGCCGCAGTCCAGGATCGCCGATTCCGCGTCGTTGTCGCCCAGGGCGAACATGGCCCGGTATTCGTCGTATGAGCGCCCGAAGGGCACGATGTCGTCCAGCTCGAATGCCATGGGTCGAGACTCCGGGGAAATCGGTGCAAAAAAATGCCGCGGGCCCGAAAGGCCCGCGGCATGGCATGAAACGATGGACCCCGGTCGGCGGAGTCAGCGCCATCGCAACGTCTGCCGGCACACAGGCCTGCAAGCGCGGCCCGGCCAACAATGCCGGCGAAGACGTGCGTCGGGACCCGGGACGGTCATCGCGATTGGTTTCCCTTGAAAGCGGTGGGGGACGACGGGAAAGGCTAGACTCGGGGCCGATCGATTGCAACGCCGAAACCGGAGGACCCATGGACATCCAGGAAGCCATCCGCGCGCGCCGCGCGATCAAGCAATTCGATGCCGACTATGCCATGAGCGAGGCCGAGGAGGCACGGCTGTTCGAGCTGGTGCGCCTCTCGCCCACCGCCTTCAATATCCAGAACTGGCGTTTCGTGGTCCTGCGCGACCCGGCACTGCGTGCCCGGGCACGGGAGATCGCCTGGGACCAGTCCCAGGTGACCGACGCCTCGCTGTTCGTGGTCCTCTGCGCGGACCTGGCCGCCTGGGAGAAGGACCCGGCGCGCTACTGGAGCCATGCCCCGGAGGCGGTGGCCCGGCAAATGGTGGGCGCCATCGACGCCTACTACCGCGACCGGCCCGACGTCCAGCGCGACGAGGCCATGCGCTCCTGCGGCATTGCCGCCCAGACCATGATGCTCGCCGCCCAGGCCCTCGGTTACGACTCCTGTCCCATGGACGGTTTCGACTTCCAGGCCATGGGCGAGCTCATCGGCCTGCCGGAGGACCATGTGATCGGCCTCGCCGTGGCCGTGGGCAAGGGCACCCGGGAACCCTGGCCCCGAGGCGGGCAGCTGTCCGCCGGGGAAGTGATTTTCCGCGATGGCTTTGCCGGCCCGTGACGACCGGGAGGGTTGCCCATGCGCGCGCTGATCATGACGGCCGAGGAATTCGAGGACCTGGAGTTCTTCGTGCCCTACTATCGATTGCTTAAGGCCGGTGCCGAGGTGGTGGTGGCCTCCTTGGCGCCGGGGGCGATCCGGGGCAAGCACGGCTACACGGCGCAGGCCAATGCGGGCGTCGACGAGCGGGTCCACGCGGACTTCGACCTGGTGGTGCTTCCCGGGGGCCGTGCGCCGGCTGCGCTGCGGGAGAAGGCCCCGGTGCAGGCCATCGCCCGGCATTTCATGGACGCCCGCAAGCCGGTGGCGGCCATCTGCCACGGGCCGCAGATCCTGGTCTCGGCCGGGGTCATGGAGGGGCGGAGCGCCACCTGCTTTGCCGGGATGGGCGAGGAGCTCGACCAGGCGGGCGCGGATTACCGCGACGAGCCCGTGGTGGTGGACGCCAACCTGGTCACCGCGCGCACGCCGCCGGATCTGCCGTTGTTCGTGCGCGCGATGATGGAGCAGGTCCGGGAGTGAACACATCCCGGCGGTACGGGCTACCCCTCGTTCGGGGGGCTGCCTTTCCGGGCGGGCCGGGTAGGCTTCGCAGACGACAGGCAACGGGAGCGAGTGATGACCGAGCGAATCATGCTGGCCGGCGTGCTCTTGCTGGTGGCCGGACCATGGTGCTGGATCTCGAGGCCATGGAGGCCATCCCGGGGTCGTGGTGGAAGATGGGCAGCGAGCAGTCCCGTTCGGTGGGCAGCCTGGAGGCGACCGGCGAACGCGAGACCGTGGCCGGAATGGTCGGCGAGGTCGATCGCCTGGAACGGACGGATCACGGCGGGAATACCCGCGAGGACGAGGTGGTGCTGACCGAAGCGCCCCGGGCGAAGGCGCCCACCCGGGCGCTCCAGCGCATGAGTGCGGCCAGCGGGCGGGCCATCGACCCGGTGGGCGAGGCCATGCTTGCCGAGGGCCAGGGTTTGCTGCGTTTCGTCGACCGGTTCCGGGTGGAGTCCATCGCCGACGAGGTGCCGCCGGCGTCGGTCTTCGAGTTGCCCGCCGAGCCCATGGACATGCAACAACTCATGCAGGGGCTCGGTGGTTGATCGATTGGGGGAGGGAGAGGGAATGCGTCGTCTGCTTGCGGTTTTCTTGCTGTTGTCAGGGGCCGGTACGGTCCAGGCCGAACAGAATCTGCTGTTCATCATGGACGGCTCGGGGAGCATGTGGGGCCGGGTGGACGATACCCCCAAGATTGCCATCGCCCGCCAGGTGATGGCCGATCTCGCCGCCGATCTGCCGGCGGATGCCAATGTCGGCCTGATGGCCTACGGCCACCGTCGCAAGGGGGATTGCAGCGATATCGAGGGCCTGGTCGACCTCGGGCCGCTGGACCGCGAGGTCCTGGCCGGGAAGGTCCGGGGCATCAATCCCAGGGGCAAGACCCCCATCACCGCGGCGGTGGAGCGGGCGGTGGAGCGGCTGCGGGCGATCGAGTCGCGGGCCAGCGTGGTGCTGGTCTCCGACGGCCTGGAGTCCTGCGGGGGCGACCCCTGCGCGGCCGTGCGCAAGGCGGTGGAAAGCGGCGTGGATCTGCGGTTGCACGTGGTGGGCTTCGGCCTGGGGGAGACCGACGTCTCCCAGCTCCAGTGCATGGCCGAGGCCGGGGGCGGGCGCTACTTCACGGCCGGCAGCGCCGACGAGCTGGGTGCGGCGCTGCAGGAGGCGGTGGCCGTCAGCCCCGTTCTCCGGCTGGCCGTGACGCGCAACGGCGAGCCTGCCCGGGCCCGGGTGTTCGTGCATCCCGCGGGCCGGGACGAGGAGTTGCAGCGCACCTCGGTGGGCCAGGCCGCCGACTCCAATCCCGGTCGCATCGAGCTGCCGGCCGGCCGCTATGACGTGGTGGTCCGCCCCCGAGGCGTGGGCGGCGACCCCGAGAAGGTGCTGCGCGGCGTGATCGTCCCCGCGCAAGGCGAGGTGGCTCGCAGCGTGGACTTCTCCGACGGGTCCCTGCGCATCCGCGTGACGGCCAATGGCGAGCCGCTGCAGGCCCGGACCTACGCCTTCCCCGCCGAGGGCGGCCAGGAAGTCGACCGCGACCGAACCGACGGCGACGGGCTGGCCGAGTACGCCCTGCCGGTGGGGCGCTACCGGGTGCAGGTCCGCCCGGACGGCGTGGCCGCGCCGGACCGCTGGGTGGAGGACATCGCGATTGCCGCCGGCGAGACCGTTGAACGGGACGTCGACTTCTCCAGCGGCGAGCTGGCGATCCGGATCACCACCAACGGCGAGCCCCTCGAGGCACGCACGTATGCCTATCCCTCCGAGGGCGACCAGGAAGTCGACCGGGACCGCACCGACAAGGGCGGGGTGGCCCGCTATGCCCTGCCGGTGGGCCGCTACCGGGTCAGGATCCGCCCCGACGGTATCGCCGCCCCCGATCGCTGGCTGGAGGGGATCGAGATCGGTGCCGGCGCGACCACCGAGCGCACGGTGGATCTTGCCAGCGGCAAACTGGAGCTGCGCGTGACCACCAACGGCGAACCGCTGGAGGCCCGCACCTATGCCTTTCCCGCGGACGGTGAGCGGGAGGCGGACCGGGACTCCACCGATCGCGACGGCGTGGCGCGCTACGCGCTGCCCGTGGGCCGCTACCGGGTGAAGCTGCGGCCCGAGGGCGTGGCCGCCCCCACCCGCTGGGTGGAGGGCCTCGCGGTGCGGGCCGGCCAGACCACCGTGCATGCCCTCGACATCCCGTCGGGCCGGTTGCGTGTCCTCGCCCGCGTCGCCGGCAAGCCGGTGGACGTGCGCACCTACGTGAGCCACGCCGGCGACGGCAAGGAGGCCGACCGGGGTTCGACCGGCAGTGACGGCGCGGTCGATTACCGCCTGCCGGTGGGCCGTTACGACATCCGCCTGCGCTCGCCCGACCGGGACCGTTTCGACGAGATCCGCCTCGAGGGCGTGGCCGTGGAGGCGGGCGCCACCCGCGAGGTCACCGCGGAGTTCACCGCCTCCGCGGCCGGTGGCTGATGCCCTCGAGCCGTGGAGAGGGGTTTTCGGGGGGCGGAAATGCGCGTGCCCCGCGAAGAGCGGGGCACGGGAAAGGACCTTGCTGGCCGTTCAGCGCCGAGCGCGTCGATCAGACGCGCACGCTGATGTTCTGGCCGGTGGAGCCGGACGGCTCCGAGGTCTGCTGGTTGCCGGGCGTGCTCTGGATCATCTGGTTGACCATCTGACCCTCGGCCTCGCGCTGATCCTTCACCATGCTGCCGATCTTGGTGGCATACTGCATCTGGAACTGCGCGGCCCCGGTGGCGCTCGTGGCGTCCATGGGAGACTCCTTCGGTCGGATCGTGTTCTACGTTTTCCACACTAGCAACGGCCATTGCGCGTGTCTACCATGGACAACACCCCGGATTTCTGCCGGTTCCCGGTGATTGGCCGGGTGGTCCCGGTCACGGGCCGATTCCCAGTCCCCGGAAAGGTCCATTCGATGGTCGTCCGATTGCTCCCGTCTCTTCGTCCCGCGGCCCTGCTGGGCCTGGTGATCCTGCTCGCCGGTTGCGCCACCGGCCATCCACTGGAAATTGCCGATGCCGACTGGGAACGGATGAGTACCGAGCAGCGCGCCGAGGCCTATCGCAAGCAGGCCGACCTCGATGCCCTGGAGGCCGAGCGCCGGGCAGAGGAGGCCCGCGCGGCGCGGGAAGCGCAGCGCAGGCATCGCGAACGCCTCGAACAGCGTCGTCTGAACGCGCGTTTCGGCGACATGCTCCAGTGTGTACTGGAAGATGCCCGGGTCGACCTCTGGGGCGATTGGGTGGATGCCGAACCCCTGGCCTTCACCCTGGTCCGCGGCGAGACCCGGGCGGTTGCGCTCCGCGACGAAAAGGGTCGGCGCGAGATCGAGGCCTGGACGGCCTTCGACCGGCAGGGACAGACGGTGTCGGTCTGTCGCCACCGCTACCGGGACGGGCGGCTCGATCACTGCCTGCGCATGGTCGGGACCTTCCGCGATTTCAGTGACGGCATGGCGCGTTTCCTCGACGGCGAGGATTTCCTGCGTGGGCGGCTGCGCTGCGCCTTCGGTCCGGGAACCGACGCGCCGGGATACCCCCCGCCGCGTCATCCACGGCACTGAGCGCGCCGATTGCCGGTCTCTGCCCGTAGGCTGTAATCTGTGAATGGAAGGGTCGGCGGGACACTCGTCGACCCGTGGATTCCCAGGGAGGCAAGTCGAAATGGAACTCGAAGAGGCCAAGGACGTGGTCGAGGCACTGGCGAACGGGGTGGATCCGGTGACGGGCGAGGTGTTCGCCGAAGACAGCCCCTGTAACGATCCCCGGATCATCCGCGCCCTGTCCGATCATTCCGAGCGCAGCCGGGGTGCCACCACCTCGGAGCTCGCCAAGCAGGGGCCGATCGAGAAGGACCCGGTGCAGGCCCGATCAGGCCCATCGGTATCGGCCGACACGGGCCCGCCAGTGTAGGAGCGGCGTCCCCGCCGCGAATCTTCCAGGGGGCTGGCCCGTCGCCCCGGTTCGCGACCGGGAGGTCGCTTCCACGGGCCTTGGGTTCGTGCAGAGATTCCCCAGCCCTGATTCCGGGAGAAAACCAATGCAGATCTGGGTGGATGCCGACGCCTGCCCCCGGCCGATCAAGGAGATCCTCTACCGTGCCGCCGAGCGCACGGGCACGTCGCTCGCCCTGGTGGCCAACCAGGCGCTGGAGGTGCCGCGCTCGCCGCATATCCGTACCGTGCGCGTGGCCGGCGGCTTCGACGTGGCGGACGACTACATCGTCGAGCACGTCGAGGCGGGCGACCTGGTGATCACCGCCGACATCCCGCTCGCCGCCGAGGTGGTTCCCCGGGGCGGGGTGGTGCTGAGCCCGCGCGGGGAGCGCTTTACCGAGGCCAATATCCGCCAGCGGCTGAACCTGCGCGACTTCATGGAGGGGCTCCGCGAGAGCGGGGTGGAAACCGGTGGCCCGTCCGCTCTCGGCCCGGCCGACCGCCAGGCCTTCGCCAACCAGCTGGACCGGCTGCTGGCCGCGGCCGTCCGCGAGCCGGGCCGATGAATCCCGCGGCCGAGGCATTCATGCGCGAGGCCATCCGCCTTGCCGAGCAGGGCATGGCCCGCGGCGATGGCGGGCCCTTCGGCGCGGTGGTGGTGCGCGACGGGGCGATCGTGGGTCGGGGCTGGAACCGGGTGCTGGCCACCAACGATCCCACCGCACATGCCGAGGTGAGTGCCATCCGCGACGCCTGCCGGCATCTGGGGACCTACTGGCTCGAGGACTGCGAGCTGTTCGTCAACTGCGAGCCCTGCCCCATGTGCGGCGGAGCCATCCGCTGGGCCCATATCCGGCGGGTCTATTTCGCGGCGACCGGCGAGGATGCCGCCGCCATCGGCTTCGACGACACCCGCATCGCCGCGGATCTCTGCCGGGAACCGGCCGAGCGGACGCTGCCCACCGAACAGATCCTGCGCGAGGAGGCCCTGCCGGCCTTTGGCGCCTGGCGCGACCTGCCGGGTCGGCAGGACTACTGAGGGCCACCAGTGGGCGACGACATCCGCATTGCCTTCGTCGGCGACTCGCTGGTCGCCGGCACCGGTGATCCCGAGGCCCTGGGCTGGGTGGGGCGCCTGTGCGCCCGGGCGATGGCGGCGGGGGCCGATCTCACCGCCTACAACCTCGGGGTCCGCCGGGAGACCAGCGAAGCGATTCGCCACCGGTGGGCCGACGAGTGTCGACGCCGGTTGCCCGCCGCGGCGGACGGGCGGGTGGTGTTCGCCTTCGGCGTCAACGACACGGTGATCGAGGACGGTCGCCAGCGCGTGGCGCCAGCGCGTTCGCGCGACAACCTCGCCGCCATGCTCGCCGAGGCGGCCGCGGACTACCGTCTCCTGGTCGTCGGACCACCGCCGGTCGATGACGCGGCGCAGAATCGCCGTATCGCCGCGCTCAGCCGGGATTACGCGGCCACCGCGGCGGCGGCCGACGTTCCCTTCATCGGCCTCTTCGAGTCGCTGGTCGATGACCCGGCCTACCGCCGCGCCGTCGCGGCCAACGACGGTGCCCATCCCCGTGCCGAGGGGTACGCCGCCATCGCCGCCCTCGTGGGGGGCTCGCCCGCCTGGTGGTTGCGTTGAGCGGAGAAAGCGGGCCTGTCCAAGTCGGGAAAGCTGCGCGGGAAGGGGCCGTCGGGGAGATCGGGGTAGGCTCTGGGCGCTTCAGTTGGCGGTTTGCCGGAGGTTTTCGCGCACGTATTCGCGGAAATCCGGTAGCGGCAGCGGGCGGCTGAAGAGGTAGCCCTGGGCGGTGTCACAGCCAAGCCGGCGGAGGAGCTCGGCCTGCTCGTGATCTTCCACGCCCTCGGCGAGGACCTCGAGATTCAGCCCTCGACCCATGCCCACCACGGCGGTGGCGATTTCCCGGTCGGCGCGGTCGTTGACGGCGTCCGTCACCAGGCTGCGATCGATCTTGAGCTTGGTGATCGGCAATTGCTTGATGGTTGCCAGGTTGGAGCAGCCCGTGCCGAAATCGTCGATGGCAATGTGGATGCCCGCGGCGCCGATCCGTCCAAGGGCCGTTTCGATGTCACTGCGGTCGGCGAATGCACTCTCGGTCAGTTCGATTTCGGCTTGCCGTGCCGCGAGACCCATGGTGCGAAACACCTCCAGGATTGCGTCGACGGACTCGCCGGATGAAGCATTGGAGCGGGTCCGCGTGCTGATCTGCGCCGGTGAGACATTGACCGCGAAGCGAAAGCGCTCGGTGAGTAGCGGGAATTCCGCGAATACCTGGGCGATTTCCCGTGACGCCCGTTCAAGCACCTGGCAGCCCAGTTCGCGAATCAGGCCCGATCGTTCGGCCAGCGGGATGAAGGTGTCCGGCGGCACGTTGCGGCCGTCGGCACCGGTCCAGCGGGCCAGGGCCTCGGCGCCGACGATGCGCCCACTGGCGAGATCGACCTGGGGCTGCCAGACGACCTGGATCTCCCGTTGCTCCAGCGTCTGGCGCAGTTCCCCGGTCATCCGCACCCGCTGCATGAACTGACCGTGGCTGGTGGCCGAATAGAAGCGATAGCACCCCTTGCCGTCTCCCTTGGCCTTGTACATGGCATTGTCGGCGGCCATCAGCAGCGACTGGGCATCCTCGCCGTCTTCCGGGTAGCGGCTGATGCCCAGGCTGGCGGAGACGAAAAGGCGACGTTCATCGACCCGGAAATGGCGGTTGAGGGCGGCGACGAGTTTTTCCGCCACCGCGACCAGCCCGCCCTCGCCATCATCGATTGCCGCGAACACGGTGAACTCGTCGCCACTGAGCCGGGCGACCGTGTCGGTCTCGCGGACCGAGTCCACGAGTGTTTCGGCCACCGCTTGCAGCAGCCTGTCGCCGACCAGGTGTCCAAGGGTGTCGTTGATTTCCTTGAAACCGTCCAGGTCGATGAAGAAAAGCCCGATACCCTTTTCGTGGCGGCGGGCCTGGGCGATGGCATGCTCGAGGCGGTCGAAGAACAGCTTGCGGTTGGGCAGGTCGGTGAGGGCGTCGTGATAGGCCAGGTGCCTGAGGCGTTCGCGCATCTCCCGGATCCGGGTCGCGTCGGAGAACACGCCCGCGTAATGGCGAATCTCGCCCTCGTCATCCCGGATGGCGTTGATATGGAGGAATTCCGGGTAGACCTCGCCATTCTTGCGCCGGTTCCATATTTCCCCTTCCCACGCTCCCGTCTGCTTCAGGCTTTGCCACATCGCGGCGTAGAAGTCCTCGTCCTGGCGGCCGGAGTGCAGCAGTCTCGGTGTCTCGCCGATGACCTCGTCCTCTCCCCAGCCGGTCGTCTCCCTGAAGGCACGGTTGACCATGACGATGCGTTGTTCGGCATCGGTGACCATGATGCCCTCGCTGGTGGCCTCGAAGACCGACGCGGCGATGCGATGGTGGTCGAGCTCGTCGCGGTACTCGCTCAGCAGGTCCTCCAGCCGGGAGCGCAGGAGGCGCTCGTGTTCGATCAGCGTGGCGATGATCGAGAAGCGGGAGACGACCCCGATGAAGTCCCCGTTCGTGTCGACCAGCTGAAGAAACTCCCGCTCTTCGGACTCGAGACGGTCGAGGGCATGCATGATGGCATCGCCTTCATGCAGGGGTGTGGGTGGCCTGCGGGTGACGAGGTCGGCGAAGATCCGGTTGGGAAACAGTGCCGCCTCGCGGTCGCTTACCAGGCCGAGGTGTTCGTCGCCGTCGAAGACGACGAAGATCTGGGCCCCACCAGCGTGGACGACCTCCTGGTAGCGCTGAAAGGCCCCCACTCGAACCGAGCGCTTGCACAGGCAATCCCGCAGCGTGACTTCGTGGTGTTCCATCAACTCTTTCCTTCGAGATAGACCTCGACTTCCAGGTTCAGCTGCACGATCTCGTCCGGGCCCATGATCGGTCGGATGTTCTTGAGCACGAAGTCGCGAAGCTGTTCCGGCGAGATCTTTCTCAGGATGGCGCTGCGAACCAGGATGTCGCTGATGACCTCGTCATCCACCTCCAGGTGCTCGAACGGCGTCACTGTCAGCAGGTTGAGTGCCTTGCCCACGGCAACGTGGCCAATGGGCGAGCTGCAGCCCAGGACGAGGCCGTCGTCGATCGGCGGGAGGACGAATTCGGTGGCTCGGGCACGGATGGTGTGGCGGGAGCGCGATGGATCCATCTGCGGTCGATATCCATTGGTTCCGGCGAGAGTCTACCACCGGGCTCCCGGAATCGGGAAAGCCAGAATGATTCGAGAGCTCCCTCATGGGGTCGGATGGATCGTGATGTAACAGTGCTGTATAAAAGAGGTACAGCAACACCGTCGCGAGGCAGGGTCATGCTCGAGGATCGCCCCTACCAGGTGGTCTGGTTCAAGCGCGATCTCCGGTTGGCCGATCATCGGCCCCTGGTGGAGGCGACCGCGCTGGGGCCGGTGGTGCCGCTGTACGTGCTCGAACCCGCCCTCTGGCGCCAGCCGGACGCCTCCCAGCGCCACTGGCGCTTCGTCCGCGAGAGCCTGCTGGAGCTGGACGGGGCGCTGCGCCGGCGCGGATCGGCCCTGTGGGTGGCGAGGGGCGAGATCACCACGGTACTCGAGCGGCTGCTGGCGCGCCTGGGCCGGTTCAGCCTGCATTCCCACCAGGAGACCGGTAACGCCTGGAGCTTCGCCCGCGACCGGGCGGTGGCCGACTGGGCGCGGGAGAGGGGGGTCGACTGGCGGGAACACCCTCAACAGGCGGTGATCCGCGGGCGGCTGGATCGCGACCGCTGGGATGCCCACTGGCGAGCCTTCATGAGCGAGCCGATCCCGGAACCGCCGTCGCGGATCCGTTCCCCGCTGCCGGAACGTCCCGCGGAGGCCCTCCTGCCGGTCGAGTGGCTCGAACCCCTGGAGCCCGACGAGCACCGCTTCTGCCAGCCCGGCGGTCGGCGCCGGGCCGAGGGCGTGCTGGCGGGCTTCATCGACCGGCGCGGGCGTCGCTATCACCGGGAGATGTCGAGCCCCAACACGGCCTACCGGGCCTGCTCGCGGCTCTCGCCGCACCTGGCCTGGGGGACGCTGTCGATCCGCGAGGTGGTCTTGGCCACCCGCGAGGCCCGCGCTCGCGACCGGGGTGGCGGCCGGGACCGGGCGCTGGGGGCCTTCGAGTCCCGCCTGCACTGGCATTGCCATTTCATCCAGAAGCTCGAATCCGAACCGCGGATCGAGACCCGGAACCTGCAGCGCGCCTGCGACGGGCTGCGCGACGGCGCGGCCGGGACCGAGCGGTTGTGGGCCTGGCAGGCAGGGCGCACCGGTTTTCCCTTCGTCGACGCCTGCATGCGCGCCCTGCGCTACACCGGCTGGATCAACTTCCGCATGCGTTCCATGTTGATGGCCTTCGCCAGTTACCACCTCTGGCTCGACTGGCGGGAGCCGGGCCTGCACCTGGCTCGCTGTTTCACCGACTACGAGCCCGGCATCCACTGGCCGCAGGTGCAGATGCAGTCGGGCACCACCGGGATCAACGCCATGCGCATCTACAACCCGGTGAAGCAGTCGCTGGAGCAGGACCCGCACGGCCGCTTCATCCGCCGATGGGTGCCGGAACTGCGCCGCGTTCCCGACAGCTGGATCCATGCCCCCGGGGCGATGACGCCCCGCCAGCAGGCCCACGGCGGCGTGCGCATCGGCGTCGACTACCCGCCGCCGCTGGTGGATCACGAGGCGGCCGCCCGCGAGGCCCGCGAAAAGCTCAGGGCGGTGCGCCGGGATGGCGGCGCCCGGGACGAGGCCCGGGCCATCCACCGCCGCCACGGCAGCCGCCGGCGGCGTCCCCGCCGGTCGGACCGGGCGGAATCCCGCCAGGGACGCCTGTTCGAGTGAGTCATCGCAAACCCCATCTCCCCACCCGGGTCTGCCCCGTGTGCGGCCGCCCTTTCGCCTGGCGGAAACGCTGGGCGGATTGCTGGGAATCGGTGCGGTATTGCTCCCGGCGCTGTCGCGGGCGGCGCACCAAAAAAGCCGGGCGCTAGGCCCGGCCTGAAGGGGGGGACACGCGGGGGCCTCAGGGGATAGCCGGCCGCGGTTTCGCTCGCTGCGGGCAATGCTCGCGTCGATCGTCGGCCCTTCGGGCCGATTCAGGCGGTGCGGATGGCGTCGCGGCCGCCGACCTTGGCGGCGTAGAGGGCGTCGTCGGCGCGGCCGAGGATGTGGCGGTCGTCTTCGCCGGCGCCACGCACCCGGGTGATGCCGATGCTGATGGAGAGGGGGATGCTGCCGCCGTCGATCGCGAGGGCGTCGTCGAGCACGGCGTTTCGCAGCCGTTCGGCGGTTCGCCGCGCGCCGGGGAGGTCGGTTTCGGGCAGCAGGACGAGGAACTCGTCGCCGCCGATGCGGCCGGCCGCGTCGATCTCGCGCAGGTTGGCCTGCAGCAGCCCGGCGAAGTGCGTCAGTGCCGCGTCGCCGGCGGCATGACCGTGGCGGTCGTTGATCGGCTTGAAGTGGTCCAGGTCGATCAGCAGCACCGAGAGGGCGGTCTCGTGGCGGTCGAGGCGGCGGGCCTCGGCCTCCAGGTGGCGCAGGATCTGGCGGCGATTGGCCAGGCCGGTGAGCGGGTCGGTGGTGGCGAGGGCGTGGAGCGCGTCGTGGTTCGCCTGGCGCTCGGTGATGTCCCAGAACTGCCAGAGGTGTCCGCGGTAGGTGTCGCCGTCGAACACCGGGATGTAGTCGCGTTCCATGATGCGCCCGTCCGCCAGCGACCAGGGTTCGGCGGTGACGGGTTCGCGGGCGTGGAGGACCTGCATGGTGCGCCGGATGAAGGCGTCGGGATCGGTGAAGTGGTGGGGGTGTGGCCGCAGCTCCCCGCGTGAGCAGAAGGAGGCATCCCCCGGCGCCTGTTGGTGCTCGAAGAGTCGACGGAAGTTGTCGTTGACCAGCACCACGCGCGATGCCTCGTCCTCGGCGAGCACGCCGCCCGGGAGGTTTTCCATCAGGCGCCGGAGGCGCTCGCGCTCGGTGCGCAGCTGCTGCTCGGAGGCGCGCCGGCGGGTGACGTCGAGGGCGCTGACCACGGTCATCGGTTCGCCCGTCTCGGCGTCCGGCATCCGCCGGGCCTCGAGGCGGAACCAGCGTGGGCCGGTGCGGGTGTCGATCTCGCCTTCGGCGGTGGCGGCCCCGCTCTCCTCGATCTGGCGGGCGAGGGCCTCGAAGACCGCGCGGTCGCGGAAGGCATCGGCGAAGGCCCCGTGGTCGGGGAGGCTGCGCGAGGCCGCCGGGTTCCGGGCCACGGCCTGCCAGCCGGCGTTGTAGACCGCGACGCCCAGGGCCGTGTGGCGCAGGGCCTCGACGGCCTGGATCGCCTGCGAGTCGGTCGGCGGGGCCCGATGACCCTCCACGAGCATGGCCAGTCGGCCGTCGGTGAGGGGGAACCCGCGGCAGTGGCAGAAGATGCGCGTCGCCCGGCCGCGCGGATGGAAGGTCCAGGTCTCTTCGCGGGTGTCCCCCAGGCTGAAGGCATCCAGGTAGCCGTGCAGGCGTTCGCGCACGCCCTCGCTCATGTCCTCGCCGAAGTCCCGCTCGAGCAGCTCGTCCAGGTCGTTTGCCTGCCACAGTTCCAGTGCCGCGGGATTCGCCCAGAGCATCCGTTCCAGCTCGATGTCGAAGATCCAGATGGGGGTCTTGAGTCGTTTTGCGAATTCGAGGGTGGCGGGATGGGTGTCGAGGGAATCGGGCCTGGCCATTGGCGCTCCGCGCGGATCCTTCTGCTCGAAGCGGATTGTGCCGCAAGTGGCGGCAAAAATCACGTGGATGGTCGATCCGGGTTCGTGGAATGCAGTGTCCGTGGGGGAGAGACAAAAAAAGCCGGGGCGTGGGGCCCCGGCTCGGCAGGTCTTTCGCGCAACGGCAGGCTTACTGGCTGGCCAGCTGGCGAAGAACAAAGTGGAGGATGCCGCCGTGGCGGTAGTAGTTCCACTCGTTGGGCGTGTCGATGCGCACGATGGCCTCGAATTCGACCTTGCTGCCGTCACCCTTGGTGGCCGTCACGGTCACGGTTTCCGGCTCGTCGGCCAGGCCCGTGATGGCGAAGCTCTCGGTGCCGTCCAGGCCCAGCTCGTCGGCGCCTTCGCCTTCCTTGAACTGCAGCGGGAGCACGCCGAAGAGCACCAGGTTGGAACGGTGGATCCGCTCGTAGCTCTTCACGATCACTGCCTTCACGCCCAGCAGCTTGGTGCCCTTGGCCGCCCAGTCACGGGAGGAGCCGGTGCCGTACTCGGTGCCGCCCAGTACGACCAGCGGGGTGCTCGCCTGCTTGTAGCGCATGGCCGCGTCATAGACGGAGGTCACCTCGCCGGTGGGATGGTGCGTGGTCCAGCCGCCTTCGGTGCCCGGTGCCAGCTGGTTCTTCAGGCGCACGTTGGCGAAGGTGCCGCGCATCATCACCTCGTGGTTGCCCCGGCGGGAACCGTAGGAGTTGAAGTCCTTGGGCTCCACGCCCTGTTCCTGCAGGTACTGGCCCGCGGGGCTGTCCGGCTGGATGGCACCGGCCGGGGAGATGTGGTCGGTGGTGATGGAGTCGCCCACCTTGATCAGGCAGCGCGCACCGGCAATGTCGGTGACCGGCTCGGTCTCCAGGCCCATGCCCTCGAAGTAGGGCGGGTTCTTGACGTAGGTGGAATCCGGCCAGTCGTAGATCTCGCCGCCGCCGGTGGGCAGGTTCTGCCAGGTCTCGTCGCCGGCGAAGATGTCGGCATAGCTCTTCTGGTACATCTCGGAGGAGATGTTGCCGCCCACGATGTCGGCAATCTCCTGCTGGCTGGGCCAGATGTCTTTCAGATACACCGGGTTGCCGTCGATGTCCTCGCCCAGGGGCTCGCTGTAGAGGTCCTTGGTCATGGTGCCGGCGATGGCGTAGGCCACCACCAGGGGCGGGGAGGCCAGGTAGTTGGTCCGGATGTCGGAGTGGATGCGGCCTTCGAAGTTCCGGTTGCCGGACAGCACGGAGGAAACCACCAGGTCGCCCTCGCGGATGGCGTTGGTGATCGGCTCGGGCAGCGGGCCGGAGTTGCCGATGCAGGTGGTGCAGCCGTAGCCCACCAGGTCGAAGCCCAGGCGATGGAGCGGGTCCATCAGACCGGCCTTCTCCAGGTAGGCAGTGACCACCTGGGAACCGGGCGCCAGGCTGGTCTTGACCCAGGGCTGGGTCATCAGGCCGCGCTCGACGGCCTTCTTGGCCACCAGGCCGGCGGCGACCAGCACGTCCGGGTTGGAGGTGTTGGTGCAGCTGGTGATTGCCGCGATCACGCAGTCGCCGTGCTTGAGCCAGTGCTTCTCGCCGTCGAGCTCGAACTGGATGGCGCCACGCTCGTGCATGTCCACGCCGCCCACGGCGTTGTGGCCGCCTTCGCCCTCGAAGCGCTGTTCGGACTCTTCGGTGGCCACGCAGTTGTGGTCTTCCAGTTCCTTGTCCAGTACATCCAGGAAGGCCCGCTTGGCATCGGAGAGCTGGATGCGGTCCTGGGGACGCTTGGGACCGGCGATGGACGGCACGACGGTGCCCATGTCCAGTTCCAGCACGTCGGTGTATTCCGCCTCGCGGGAACCGGTTTCGCGCCACAGGCCGAGGGCCTTGTAGTAGGCCTCGACCAGCTCGATCTGCTCCCTGGACCGGCCGGAGAGCTCCATGTAGCGCAGGGTCTCGTTGTCCACCGGGAAGATGCCGCAGGTGGCGCCGTACTCGGGGGCCATGTTGGCGATGGTGGCCCGGTCGGCCAGCGGCAGGTTGTCCAGGCCGTCACCGAAGAACTCGACGAACTTGCCGACCACGCCGCGCTCGCGCAGCTGCTGAACGATGGTCAGTACCAGGTCGGTGGCAGTGGCGCCCTCGGGCAGCTTGCCGCTCAGCTTGAAGCCCACGACCTGCGGGATGAGCATGGAGATGGGCTGGCCCAGCATGGCCGCCTCGGCCTCGATGCCGCCCACGCCCCAGCCGAGCACGCCCAGGCCGTTGATCATGGTGGTGTGGGAGTCGGTGCCCACCAGGGTGTCGGGATAGGCCTGGAGCTTGCCGTCATTCTCCTTGGTGAAGGTGACGTCGGCCAGGTATTCCAGGTTCACCTGGTGGATGATGCCCATGCCCGGGGGAACGACGCGGAAGTTGTCGAAGGCGTTCTGGCCCCAGCGCAGGAACTTGTAGCGTTCCTCGTTGCGCTCGAACTCGCGCTTGGTGTTCTTGGCCAGGGCATCGGTGGTGCCGAAGTAGTCGACCATCACCGAGTGGTCGATGACGAGATCCGCGGGAGACAGGGGATTGATCCGGGAGGGATCCTGCCCGAGGTTTTTCATCGCGTCACGCATGGCGGCCAGGTCGACCACGGCCGGCACGCCGGTGAAGTCCTGCAGGACCACGCGGCTGGGCGTGAAGGCGATCTGGTCCGCGGGATCGGCCTCGGGGTTCCAGTTGGCCAGGGCCTCGATGTGCTCGCGGGTGACGCTCTCGCCGTCCTCCTTGCGCAGGAGGTTCTCCAGCAGGATCTTGAGCGAGAAGGGCAGGCGGTCGACGTCGTATTGTTCCGCCAGGCCGTCGAAGCGAAAGATCTCGTAGTCGCGACCGTTGACGTTGAGGGTCGAGCGGGCGTTGAAGCTGTCGGTCATCGTTCCTCCCACGCGTTGCCGATTCGGTAAAAGACGGTTCGGGCAGTGTCCGGCGCCGGCGGGCACTCTCCGAACCGGGCGGTCTTTGCCGCCGGGAAACCCGCAATAATACACCATGGCCGATCCGGCGTGCGGCGTGCGCGCCAGGAAGGACGAGCCGGGCCCGCGGCATCGGCCGAGCGGCCGCCCGGTCGCACAGGTTCGGGACCCGGGCGGCAACGGCCCGTTCGCGCCCCGGCCGTCGCCCCCACCACCGGGATCCCGTGCCGGTGGGGCCGGGGCTTGCCGTTCCCTAGACGGAGTGGATCGAGCCGCGCAGGAGGCGCTCGGTGGTCTCGAGGTAGCGCTTGCGGCGAAACAGCAGCAGCAGGCGGCTGCCGCCCACCTGGTCCCAGAGCACGGCGGCGCGGATGCCGGCGAGCAGCAGGGCGCGGATCTTGTTGGCGGTGTCGGGGTTTTGCAGGTGGGTCTGCTCGCCGTTGACGATGATCTGGGGACGCAGGGTGGAGATGGTCTGCTTGTAGAGGTCGGCGAGGCGGGCGAGGGTGTTGGCGTGGGTGAGCGGGAAGTGCTCGAGGTTGGCGTTGGCCTGCTCGATGCCCTGGGTCAGGGTCCCGAGCAGGTCGCTGCGCTTCATCAGCCTGGTTTCCAGCGTGAGCAGGGCGATGGCGTAGCGGGCCAGCTCCATGTCGCGGGTCTGCGCGTCGCCGGCCAGTTGCATGCGCAGCACCTTGAGGCCGTCGAGCACCCCGGCAGGACCGCCGAAGACGGCCTCGGCGTCGGGTGCGTCGATGCGCAGCACGCTCTCCAGGCTGGATTCCACGGCGGGGGTGTTGGCGGTGCCGTGGTAGGCCAGCTCCTTGACCATGTGGGCGGCCTGCAGCACGCCGGCCAGGGCGATCACCTGGTCGCGGGTCTTGTCACTCATCTGCGGTTTCCTCCAGGGCCCTCTCGATGATGCCGCCGCCCAGGCACTCGTCGCCGTGGTAGAAGACCACCGACTGGCCGGGAGTGATGGCCCGCTGGGGTTGGTCGAACACCACCCGGGCGCGATCGCCCGCGAGCCCGGTGATTGTACAAGCCTGGTCCGGTTGCCGGTAGCGGATCTTGGCCTTGCAGGCGAACGGCATCGCGGGCGCCTCGCCGCCGATCCAGTGCAGTTGCGCGGCCTCCAGGGCGGGCTTGTAGAGCAGCGGGTGGTGCTTGCCCTGGACCGCGACCAGGACGTTGCGCTCCAGGTCCTTGGCGGCGGCGAACCAGGGGGCGTCGGAATAGCCCTTGAGCCCGCCGATGCCCAGGCCCTGGCGCTGGCCGATGGTGTAGTACATCAGCCCCTGGTGGCGGCCGATGACGTCGCCCTCCGGGGTCTCGATGTCGCCCGGCTGGGCCGGCAGGTAGCGGCCCAGGAACTCGGAAAAGCGCCGTTCGCCGATGAAGCAGATGCCGGTGGAGTCCTTCTTCCCGGCGGTGACCAGCCCGGCCGCTTCGGCGATCTCGCGCACCCGCGACTTCTCCAGCTCGCCCAGGGGGAAACGGGCGTGTTCGAGCTGGTGCTGGTCGAGCGCGTGAAGGAAGTAGGACTGGTCTTTGCCCGCGTCCAGGCCCTTTCGCAGGTGGGCGCCCTCGGCGTCGCGGGTGATGCGGGCGTAGTGGCCGGTGGCGATGGCCGCGGCACCCAGTTCCAGCGCGTGGTCGAGAAAGGCGCGGAACTTGATCTCCTTGTTGCAGAGGATGTCCGGGTTGGGCGTGCGGCCGGCCCGGTACTCGGCGAGGAAATGCTCGAAGACCCGGTCCCAGTACTCGGCGGAGAAGTTGCAGAGGTTGAGGCGGATGCCGAGCTTCTCGGCGACCGCCATGGCGTCCTGCATGTCCTCCTTGGCCGGGCAGTGGTCGTCGGTGTCGTCCTCTTCCCAGTTCTTCATGAACAGGCCTTCCACCGCGAAGCCCTGCTCCTTGAGCAGCAGGGCGGCCACGGAGGAGTCGACGCCGCCGGACATGCCGACGATGATGCGTTGCTTGGGTGCAGTCATGGGGTCAGGTGGTTGAGCAGTTCCAGCGGGTAGCGGCGGCCGTCGAGGAAGTCGTCCACGGTGCGCAGGACCATGGGGCTGCGGTGCTCGGCCCGGCTGCGCTCGAGGGTCTCGCGGTCGAACCAGTGGTTGGCGAGGATCTCGGCGTCCCGTTCGCGCCCCGGCCGCGGCGGCGAGACCCGGCCGGCGAAGGTGAAGCGCACGAAGTGCTCGCCCGCGGCGTTGTCCCACTCGTGGACGCCCACCAGGTGCTCGGGTTCAAAGTCGCGGGTGGTCTCCTCGGCGACCTCGCGTCGAACCGCCTCGACCAGGCTCTCGCCGGGCTCGAGGTGGCCGGCGGGCTGGTTGAAGCGACGCTGGCCGTCGATGGTCTCCTCCACCACCAGGAAGCGGTCGGCTTCGCGGATGATGGCGGCGACGGTGACGTGGATGGGTTCGCGCATGCTGTCGGGTCCGCTGAGTTCGCCGGCAGGGCGGGGGCGCGGGAGCGGCCTCCCGGCCGCGAACGAGCACCCCGGAAAGTCCCGGCCGGGACGCCGGGCCTACTTCTTCGGCCGGGGTCGGGTGAAGATCCAGTTGGCCCCGTCGGACTGCTCGGGGTCGAAGGAATAGCCGTCCAGGTCGAATTCCTTGATCCTTTCCGGGTCCTCGATCCGGTTCTCGATGAGGTAGCGGGTCATCAGGCCCCGGGCCTTCTTGGCCGAGAAGCTGACGATCCTGAGTTTGCCGTCGCGCCATTCCTTGAAGTTGGGGGTGATGATCCGGCCGTCCAGCTTCTCGGTGTCGACCGACTTGAAGTACTCGTTGGAGGCCAGGTTGACCAGCACGTCGTCGCCCTGGGCGGCCAGGTCGGCGTTGAGCCGCTCGGTGATGCGCGTGCCCCAGAAGGCGTAGAGATCCTCACCGCGGGCGTTGTCCAGCCGGGTACCCATCTCCAGGCGGTAGGCCTGCATCAGGTCCAGCGGGCGCAGCACGCCGTAGAGCCCGGAGAGGATGCGCAGGTGATCCTGGGCGAAGGCCACGTCGTCCTCGGCGAGGGTCTCGGCCTGCATCCCGGCGTAGACGTCGCCCTTGAAGGCGAACAGGGCCTGCTTGGCGTTCTGGGGGGTGAAAGGCGTGTGCCAGGCCTGGAAGCGCTCGCGGTTGAGCTCGGCGAGCTTGTCGCTGATCTTCATCAGCCGCGCGAGGTCGTCGGCGGAGAGCTCGCGGGCGCGCTCGGCGAGGATCTCGGCCTGGTCGAGCAGCGGCGGTTGCGTGTGGTCGCTCACCGGCGCGGCGTTGTCGAAATCCAGCTTCTTGGCAGGCGAGATGACGATCAGCATGGCGACGTCCGATTGGGCTTGGCGGACCGTGCATTGTAGCCGAATCCCCCGGGCGGGCAGTAGGCGTGGATACCCGCGCGGGTTTTCCGGATGGTATGATTGCCGGTCTTTGATCATGCCAGAGGGGAGGCTGCATGGCTTTCGACAAGATTGAGTTGCCGGCGACCGGCGAAAAGATCACCGCCAACCCGGACAATTCCCTGAACGTCCCCGATCGCCCGGTCATCCCGTACATCGAGGGCGACGGCATCGGCGTGGACATCAGCCCGGTGATGAAGAAGGTCGTCGACGGGGCCGTGGAGAAGGCCTACGGCGGCAGCCGGTCGATCAGCTGGATGGAGGTCTACGCCGGCGAGAAGGCCAACGCGGTCTACGGCGAGAACACCTGGATGCCGGAAGAGACCCTGGAGGCCATCGACGAGTACAAGGTGGCCATCAAGGGCCCGTTGACCACGCCCGTGGGTGGCGGCATCCGCTCGCTCAACGTGACCCTGCGCCAGAAGCTCGATCTCTATACCTGCCTGCGCCCGGTGCGCTACTTCGAGGGCACCCCGAGCCCGCTCAAGGAGCCGGAAAAGACCGACATGGTCATCTTCCGCGAGAACTCCGAGGACATCTACGCGGGCGTCGAGTGGCAGGCGGGCACGCCGGAGTGCAAGAAGGTCGTCGACTTCCTGCAGGGCGAGATGGGCGTGACCAACATCCGCTTCCCCGAGACCTCCGGCATCGGCGTCAAGCCGGTCTCCGAGGACGGCACCAAGCGCCTGGTTCGCAAGGCCATCCAGTACGCCATCGACAACGACCGCCCGTCCGTGACCCTGGTCCACAAGGGCAACATCATGAAATTCACCGAGGGCGCCTTCAAGGACTGGGGCTACGAGCTGGCCAGGGAAGAGTTCGGCGCCACCGAGCTGGACGGCGGCCCCTGGTGCACCTTCGAGAACCCGAAAACCGGCAGGGAGATCGTGGTCAAGGACGTGATCGCCGATGCCTTCCTCCAGCAGATCCTGCTGCGCCCGGAGGACTACGACGTCATCGCCACCATGAACCTCAACGGCGACTACATCTCCGACGCCCTGGCCGCGCAGGTGGGCGGCATCGGCATCGCGCCGGGTGCCAACCTCTCCGACACCGTCGGCCTGTTCGAGGCGACCCACGGCACGGCGCCCAAGTACGCCGGCCAGGACAAGGTCAACCCCGGCTCGCTGATCCTCTCCGCGGAGATGATGCTGCGTCACCTGGGCTGGACCGAGGCGGCCGACCTCGTGGTCAAGGGCATGGAGGGCGCGATCAGCGCCGGCACCGTGACCTACGACTTCGCCCGCCTGATGGACAATCCCACCGAGCTCTCCTGCTCGGCCTTCGGCGACGCGATGCTGGAGAAGATGTAGACCGTCGCTCCCTCGGCGCCCCGACCACCCGGCCCGGCTCGCCCGCGGCCGGGTTTTTTGCGGCCGGGTTTTTTGCGACATTGGTGTCTAGAATATGGGTCGAAACCCACCGACAGGAGGCGCGACACATGGGCAAGCTGGACCCGATCAAGGACCGCCTGGATCCCATCCGGGAAGCGGCCGGGGAGACCTGGGAGGGCCTGCGCCAGCTGGCGGGGCGGGCCACGCACGCGATCACCCGCTTCACCCACCGGGGCCGGTCGGGGCAGGGCGAGGAACTGGACCTGCGCAGCGCCGGCTGGGGGCTGATGGCCGCCGAGGTGTTCGACGACGGCAAGCGCATCGTCGTGCGCCTGGAGGCCCCCGGCATGCATCGCGACGACTTCGACATCCAGGTGGACGGCGAGTCGCTCCATGTCCGTGGCGAGAAGCACCTGGAGACCGAGCGCAGCGAGGGGCGTTACCGCATCGCCGAGCGGGCCTACGGCCGCTTCGAACGGGTCATCCCCCTGGGGGCGCCGGTCGATGGGGAGCAGACGAAGGCGACCTACCGCAACGGCGTGCTGCGGGTGGTCCTGCCACGGCTGGAGTCGGCCGAGCAGCGGCGGATCGAGGTGAAGCAGGGGTAGCGCGGGTCGCGCTGCCGCGCCCGTTGCGGCGGTTTCGGCCCGCCACCCCGCGGCATTCCCCGCCCGGGTGCCTTGGGGCCTCGATCCCCCCGCACCGGGCGGTCAGGTCCGTTCACCGGTGTCGCCGAGTTGCTCCAGGGGCCGCGGGTGGCCGAAGCGAAAGCCCTGCATCCGGTACACGCCGAGCTCGGCGATGTGCCGTTGGGTCGCCTGCGTCTCGATGCCCTCGAAGACCACCTCGTAGCCGGCCTCCCTCACCATGCCCAGTGCCCCGCGGATGATGATGCGCGACTGCGGGTCGTGCTCGAAGGCGCGCGTCATCGACAGGTCGAACTTGACCAGGTCCACCGGCATGTTGGCCAGGTAGCCCAGCGACGAGTAGCCGTTGCCGAAGTCGTCGAGGGCGACGAGAAAGCCCTTCTTCCGCAGTGCCTGGAGGTTGGCCGATGCCGTCTGCATGTGGGTCACGAGGGTGGTCTCGGTCACTTCCAGGACGATCCTGAAGTGCTCCAGGAAGGGATGCAGGGGATCCAGGCAGTCCACCAGGTCGGGCCGCATGACACTGGCGGCGCAGAGGTTGACCGATACCCCGGTATCGGCGGGAAAGCCGCCCGAGGCCAGGTCGTCGGCCACCGCCGCGATGACGGCATCGTCGAGCTCCATTTCCATGTCGCGGCGACGCAGGACGGGCATGAAATCGCCGGGCCGCAGCAGCTGGGCACAGGCATCGCAGTGGATGCGCGCGAGGGCCTCGTAATAGGCCGGTCGCCCCAGCCGGGTGTCGGTCACCGGCTGGTAGTGCATCCGCAGACCCCGGCCATACCGGCGCGCAGCCTCCTGGCGCACCGGCATATCGCCCATCCCCGGACCTGCCCCGACCGCCTCGAGCACGGCATTGACCACGCAAGTGGAGGTGAGACCACCCGAGTCATCGTCCATCCCGGGGTGGTAGTGGACGGGTCGCTTGTGCCGGGTGCGCTTGGCCTCGTACATGGCAAGGTCGGCCTGGCGCGGCAGGGCGGCGAGGTCGGCGGGGGCGTCGGCGCGGCTGCTGGCGACGCCGATGCTGCTGCGCACCGGCTCGCGGATACCGAGCTCGGCGAAGGGATGCGCGTTGATGCATTCCTGGCAGCGTTGCGCCACCTTTTCCGCGAGTGCCCGGTCGGTGTTGAGCAGGATGGTGGCGAACTCGTCGCCCCCTAGGCGGTAGAGGCGATCGCCCCGGCGCAGGCCCTCGCGGATGGCCATCGCCATGGCACGGATCACCTGGTCACCCACTTCGTGGCCGTAGGAATCGTTGATGGCCTTGAAGAAGTCGCAGTCGAACAGCAGCAGGCTGACGTCGATGCGCTGGTTGCGCATCAGTCGCTGGAGTTCCCCCCAGTCCTCGTCGAAGGCCCGGCGGTTGAAGGCCTCGGTGAGCGGGTCGCGGTGGGCCATGGACCACAGTTCGCGGTTCTTGCGATCGAGATCGGCATGGATACGGTCCAGCCGGTGTTGGTAGTCCATCAGCGAGCTGCGCACCGTTTCCAGTTCGCGCACGGGCAGGGGCTGGCAGCCGCGCGCGTCGGGCCCTTCGGTACCCGAACGCAGGACCTCGATCTGGTGGGCCAGGCGCACGAGTGGCTGGGAGAACAGCCGCCGCATGCCCCAGAAGAACACGGCGACCAGCACCGCGAGCAGGGCGCCGAGTTCGAGCAGCGTGTGCAGCATCACCCGTTCCAGCCGGTCGCCCTGCAGGCCGGGCATGGGTTCGTAGGCCAGCTGGTCGGCGAGGCGGCCCGTGGTCACCGGGCGATCCGGAACCGGCAGGTGGATGCTGTCGGGGCGGGTACTGGCAAAGCGGTTGAGGGCGCGCAGGGCGTCGATGAACTCCACCTGGAGGGCGAGATAACCCTGCGGCGAGGCGGTGCCGGGCCTTTCCACCGCGAAGGCGATCAGCAGCTCCAGCCGGTCGTCGGCGTGGCGCAGGAATTCCGGCTCCATCGGCACGTGATCGACGGGCAGGTCGCGCTGGGTGGAGGCGGCCAGCGGGTTGCCATTGGCATCGTAGAGCTCGATGGCCTCGACCCAGGCCGGGAATTTCTTGGAAGCCTGGAGGCGCTGTTCCCGCCAGTAGACGTAGTAGGAAGGGTCGGCGAGCTGCTGGCGTACCTCGTTCCAGTCCGCCAGTTCGCGGCCGTAGTCACGGATCTCGCGGAGGCTGTGGTCGACGGCCCGTTGCACTTCCTGGCGGGCGGCCTGCTGGTGCTCGCGGGCGACCAGTTCGCGCACCTCGTGCATGCGCTCGAGCATGACCATCGCGATGACCGTGAAAAGGATCACGCCCGCGGCGATGTAGAGCGCGATGTAGGTGTGGGCCGGGGGTGGTCGCCGGTCGCGCCGTGTCTTCAGAAACTCAGTCCAGGCCATGCTTGGCGAGACACCGGTCGAGCGTGTCCAGCAGTTCGAATTCGTACATGTCGTCGAAGAAGTGGTTGGCGCCCTCGACCACGTGGATCGAGGCGCCGTGGTCGGCCAGCGCATCCCGCCAGTCCTGGCCGAAGCGCTGGTCGTTGCCGGCCATGATCACCTCCAGGGGCACGCGGGTCTCGGAGAGCTGGTCGAGAAGGTGCTCCCGGTCCCAGCGGACATAGGAGAGATAGACCGAGGCGGGGGCGCGGAAGTTGTCGCGGCAGAACACCAGCGAGTAGTTGTCCAGCGAGCGGTCGTCGGCGGCGCGCTTTTCCCGCGCCCTGCGGTGCTTGGCCTCGATACCCGGGGCCGGCAGCTGCTCGATGTACGCCAGGCTGGTACCCACCACCAGCTTGACCGCCGGGTGGGGCTGGTTGGCGACGTAGGCGAGTTCGTGGAGGCTGCCGGTGGAATGTCCCACGAGCACGATCGACGCGTGCCCGCGATCCGCCAGCCAATCCACCCACCAGTCCAGCTCGGCCAGGTCGTCGCCGAAGCGGTGGGTATGGATGGCGTCGCAGGGCAGCGTTTCCTCGCGATCCGGGATGTCCAGGCTGAGGGTCGGCGCGAGGACGGTGTAGCCCTTCGCGGCGAGATCGCCGACCAGCGTCTGCACCGTGCCGAAGCGATGGGTGGTCATGAAACCGTGGAGCACCAGCACCGCGGGGCGGCCGGGCTCACCGGGCCGGAAGTCGGCATTGGCGACGATCCCGCCCGGCAGGGTCTCTTCGATGGGGGCCGATCGCGCCACTGCGCCGAAGAGCAGGATGGCAGCGGCCAGGAGCAGCCGGGGTATGGATCGCTGGGTCATGCGCCCCTCGCAGAGAGGATGGCTCTACTGCCCAGCATAAGCCCCCGCTCGCCGGGGTGTTCATAGGGTTTTTTTCTACCGTATAGGCGAAGACCGGTACCACGGTTGCGCAAAGCCTCCCCCGGGCTGCCAGAATCGGGCAGGACAGCCACCGAACGGGAGGGAGAAGACATGGGTTTCGTACCGTCGGACATGAGTCTCACCAGCCCGGCCTTCGCCAACGGCGATGCCATTCCCGTGCGCCACACGGGCGAGGGCGAGGACGTCTCGCCACCACTCGACTGGCACAACCCGCCGGCGGGCACGCGCGGCTACGCGCTCGTCTGTCACGACCCCGATGCCCCCCTGGTCTCGCCCAACGGCACCTACGGCTTCGTCCACTGGGTGCTCTACAACATCCCGGGCGACGCCCTCGGCATGGAGGAGGGAAGCGCGGCCCACACGGCGGGTATCAACGACATGCAGAACCGGGGATACAACGGGCCGATGCCGCCCGAAGGCCATGGCCTGCACCAGTACTACTTCTGGCTTTTGGCCCTCGACCAGCCCACCGACCTGCCGCCCGGGCTGACCCTGTGGCAGCTCCTCGAGCGCATCGAGCCCCATGTCATCGGCATGAACCGGCTGGTGGGGACCTACCAGCGCGGCTGATCCGCCCGTCCCGGCACGAGTACGGGCGCGTGTGCTATGGGGAGGGTATGGCCCAAGCGAACGGGAGGCCGGTCATGGCTTTCATACCCTCGCCCATGCAGCTGTCGAGTCCTGCCTTTGTCGACGGCGCTCCCATCCCCGCCCGCTACACTGCCGAGGGCGCGGATGTCTCGCCGCCGCTCGAATGGAGCGGCGAACCGGCCGGAACGGAGGCCTTCGCCGTCTTCTGCCACGACCCGGATGCCCCGCTGATCTCGCCCAACGGCAGCTACGGCTTCGTCCACTGGGTGCTCTACAACATCCCCGCCGCCGTGAACCATCTCCCCGAAGGCACCGCCGAGTTCACCCTGGGAGCGGACGACACCGAGGGCCCGGGTTACAACGGCCCCATACCGCCTCGTGGCCACGGCGAGCACCGCTATTCCTTCTGGGTCGTCGCCCTCGACGAGGACCTGAAACTCCCCGGTGGCCTCACCCTCTGGCAGCTCCTCGAGCGCATCGAACCCCACGCCATCGGCATGAGCCGCCTGGCGGGAACCTACGAGCGCGCCTAGTCGCAACGCTCGGGATCCAGGTCCCGGCCGATGATCTTGCAGACGAAGATCGAGGTGGCGTGCTCTTCGAAGGCGCGGGCCATCTCGTCGCGCAGGGCGTCCATCACGAGCGCGTGTTCGCCGAAGACCCGGGTGCTGACGGGGTTGGTCTCGAGGCGGATGCCGGGGTGGGCCGCCATGCGGTCCAGGAAGCCGCTGATGGCGGCGGCATAATCGTCGGCGAGGGGATAGAAGCTGATTTCGGCGGTGATGCGCATGGGAGCGGTTTCGGGAGTCGATGGGCGCGCCTGACCGCCTCATCCTACAGGAGCCGGTCGCGGGAGGGCCAAGGACGCTGCGCGCCGGTCCCCTTCGATGCGTTCAGCAGGGCCCCTGGCCCGTTGCGCCTCAGTCCTGGCCCTGGGTTCCGCCAGCGGCCAATGTGGCGCGGGCGTCTTCGATGAACCCGGCGAGCTCGGCGCGATCCTCGCTGCTGCAGTAGTCGAGATAACGTTCGCAGAACGCCACGCCGTCGGGAATCTCCAGCGCGACGAACAGGCGGATCACCTGCTTGACCCGTTCGATGTCGCCGGGGAAGTGTTCCAGGTGGCGTGTCAGCGCCGTGATCCCGGTTTCGGCATCGTTCGCCAGCAATGCCAGGCGCGCCACGCGCCGCCAGTGGGCGGGGTTGATATTGGCCGCCATCTGCAGGGTCGCGAGCGCGTCGCCGGACTGCTCGGCCCCCAGGTTGATCGTGGTGAGGCGCAGCAGCGCGTGTTCGATCAGGATGACGTCCTGTTCCATGTCGGCCGTTTCGAGCACCTCGGCATGGCTTGCCGCGGCCGCGACGGGGTCGTGGTCGAGCTCGTGCACCAGTCCGCGCGCATAGGTGGCATAGGGCCGAGCGACGTCGGCCTGCCGATGCTCCTCCAGCGCTCGCTGAAGCCCTGCCAGCCCTTCTCGACGGCCCGAGCTGAAGAGCCGCTCGATCTGGCGCAGCGAGGAGCGCGGCGAACGCTTCCTTTCGTTGCGCTTGCGGTCCTTTTCCAGCAGGGAGTCGATGGATTCCGCGTAGCGCTTCTCGGCCGGTGTGATCTCGTCTGCACTTGCCTGCCGGTTGACGGCGAGCCAGCGGGCGCGCTCGGGCTCCTCGAACCGGATATAGCGATCCACCAGGGTCGCGTTGTCCACCGAGGGGTCCAGTTCCATCAATCGCGTCTGGACCCGGTTGGCGGCGAGTTCCAGGGGTTCCCGCAGGCGGCGTGCCTCTTCCTGGATGGCCTCGTAGTAGTTGCCGGCCAGCCGTTCGGCCTGTGCCTTGTCCAGGTCGAAGAACTCGTGGGGGAGGTTGGAGCGCATGATGGCCCGGGTCGCGGCCCGCTGGGCGAGTTTGGCAGCGCGTCGATAGCGGCCGGTGAACATCCGGTCGATGGCCTGCATGCGGCGCTTGTGGCGCTTCTGGCGCTCGGGGTGGGCGAGGTTGAAGTAGGCCTGGTTGGATTCGAGTCCCAGTTGGGCCAGGTTGCCGACCTTCTCCAGCTCCTCGCGGATGGCCTCGATGCTGCGGGCCAGGGCCTCCAGGTCGTCTTGCCGGATGTCGCTGGTCACGCTGTCGCGGATGTCTTCGAGGGGCCGACGGTCGAAGGTCGTGTCGGGCAGCGTGATGGTATCCAGGCCGGCATGCTCGACGCCCTCGATCACCGCGGCCTGGGATGAGGGATTGATCATCTCCACGGTCGGCATCGCGCGGGCGATGCTGGACATGGCCTCGATGCCGGCGAAATAGTCCGGTGTGGTCCACACGGATTCGCCGCGGTTGTTGGTGACCGGGATGGCGCTGAAGTCGAGCAGGGGGCCGGCAGCGGCCTCGCTGCTGTGCGTGGCGTGGGTTCGTCCGTCGGGCGAGTGGCAGAGGTCGAGACCGCAGAAGATCAGCCGAGTGAAGCCCATGAAGCCGGCGAGCTGGGTGGCCATGTGGGTCACCGTGGGGCCGCTCATGGGAAGCGCCGCGTCGGTGTTGAGGGCGTCGTCTTCCCAGGGAACCCGGTCGCCGGCACACAAGAGGGCGTGGGGCCAGCGATTGGCAATGGCGGGGTAGGGGTGTTTGCTGGTGATCAGCAGGGGTTTCCCGGGAAAGTCAAACATTTGACGGCTCACCGTCAAGCTGATGGGATAGGGATCGACCGTCACCAGGATGTCGGGGACGAGGCCGGCGTCGAGCAGGCGGGCGCTGACGCGGGAGACCGCGATGACGAACAGGGACTCGCGGTGTTCGAGCAGCCAGGGGACCTGCTCGTCGAGCGACGGTCCGCCGGCGATGATCACGGCGGTCTTGCCCTCGAACCGGTCTTGCAGCGGGTCGATTCCGCCCTGGAAATCGACCGCGGCCAGGATGTTGGGCTGGATGAACGGCGCCATGTTCAGCTGTGCCAGCTGCTTGAAGCGTTCGGCAGTCAGGTGGGCATCGAGGGCCGCGGTGATCTCCATGTAGTCGGGGGCGGTGCCGTCGAGCGCGGCCAGGGAGCGTTCGAACTGGACCCCGTCGATGTGGAAGTAGGCGTCGAGTTGCAGCAGGTTGGCCTGTTCGAGCCATTCGTCCGGGCTCACCAGCTGGACGAACTCGTCGCAGAGGGGCGCGATCGAGGGGTTGCGTTCGAGGGTTTCCAGGATTTCCGCGGGCTCGATGAACAGCCAGCGCGAACCGCGGGGCAACGGGGCATGGTCGCGGACGTAATGGAGCAGCTGGCCGGAGTCGCTGCCCACGATGATGTAGAGTCGATCCTGCTGGTGGAGGCGGTCACCGAAATGGGCTTGCAGGACCTTCTGGGCATGGCTCTTGCTTGATTCCTGGTCGGGCCGTCCTTCCGGGGCCGGAGGGGCGCCGGTGCCGAAATGGCTTGCGTTGAGCGAAGGGATGATCCAGTCGCCATGCTGGGTGCGGAGCCATTCGCGCTCCGGCTTGCCGGAGTCGCCGTCCCGGACGGTGGTTCCCTGGATTCGGGTCATGTCGCTTCGTCCCCCGATTGGTCGTTGCGCAGGCCTTTGGCGGAAAACCGCTGCATTCGTCGCAGACCAAGGATACACAACCCGCCCTCAGGGTGCGGTCACCAGGAGCCGATCAGCATGTTTGAGGACAAGTCGATCTTGATCACCGGGGGAACGGGTTCCTTCGGCCACCGCATGACCCGGACGCTGCTGGAGCGGCATCGCCCCCGGCGGGTGATCGTCTATTCCCGGGACGAGCTCAAGCAGTTCGAGATGCAGCAACGATTCGACGATTCGCGCATGCGCTTCTTCCTCGGCGACGTGCGTGACGCTCGGCGTCTCGTGCAGGCCATGCAGGGCGTCGACTTCGTCATCCACGCCGCCGCCCTCAAGCAGGTGCCGGCGGCCGAATACAACCCCACCGAGTGCATCAAGACCAATGTCCACGGGGCCGAGAACGTCATCCAGGCGGCGCTGGACAACGACGTCGACCGGGTGATCGCCCTGTCCACCGACAAGGCGGCCAACCCCATCAACCTCTACGGGGCGACCAAGCTGGCCTCGGACAAGCTCTTCGTCGCCGCCAACAACATGGCGGGCGGCCATCCGACCCGGTTCTCGGTGGTGCGCTACGGCAACGTGGTGGGCTCGCGGGGTTCGGTGGTGCCCTTCTTCAAGCGCCTGATCGCGGAAGGGGCCGATCATCTGCCCATCACCCACGAGGCGATGACCCGTTTCTGGATCACCCTGCAGGAGGGCGTGGACCTGGTCCTGGACGGTTTTGCCCGCATGCACGGGGGCGAGATCTTCGTTCCCAAGCTGCCGTCGGTGCGCATCGTCGACCTCGCCCGTGCCCTGGCGCCGGATCTGCCGCAGAAGGTCGTCGGCATCCGCCCGGGGGAGAAACTCCACGAGATCATGTGCCCGGCCGACGATTCCCACCTGACGCTGGCGTTCGACGACCACTTCGTCATTCGCCCGACCATCACCTTCACCGCCCGCACCAACGATTTCGCCGTCAACCGCCTGGGCGAGAGGGGGCGGCCGGTGGAGTCCGGATTCGAGTACAACTCCGGCAACAACGATCATTTCCTGGACGTGGACGAGATCCGGGCGTTCAACGAGAGGGCGGGCGTGTGATCCCCTACGGTCGCCAGGACGTCCGCCCCGAGGACATCGAGGCGGTGGTCGAAGTGCTCCGTTCGGATTTTCTCACCCAGGGGCCGGTGGTGGCGCGATTCGAGGCGGCGCTCGCCCGGCGGGTGGGGGCGGCGCACGGCGTGGCGGTCAACAGCGCCACCTCGGCGCTGCACCTGGCCTGCCTGGCGCTGGGTGTCGGTCCGGGGACGGCGGTCTGGACCAGCGCCAACACCTTCGTCGCCTCGGCCAACTGCGCCCGCTATTGCGGGGCGACCGTGGACTTCGTGGACGTCGATCCGGGAACCGGCAACCTGTCGATCGCCGCCCTCGAGGACAAGCTGGCCCGGGCGGAGCGCGAGGGGCGCCTGCCCCGGGTCCTGATCCCGGTGCACTTCGCCGGCCAGCCCTGCGACATGGCGGCGATCGGTCGACTCGCCGAGCGGTACGGCTTCGCCGTGATCGAGGACGCCAGCCATGCCATCGGTGCCGAGTACCGGGGCGAGGCGGTCGGGGCCGGGCGCTTTTCCGCCATCACGGTGTTCAGCTTTCACCCGGTCAAGATCATCACCACCGGGGAGGGGGGCATGGCGGTCACCGGCGATGCCGAGCTGGCCGACCGCATGGCGCGGTTGCGCAGCCACGGGGTGACCCGCGACCCGGCACTGATGGACCGCGACCCGGACGGGCCCTGGTACTACCAGCAGGTGGAGCTGGGCTACAACTACCGGCTCACCGACATCGCCGCCGCCCTGGGGCTCAGCCAGCTCGGGCGGCTGGACGACTACATCGACCGGCGGGCCATGCTTGCCGACCGCTACGACCGACTCGCGACCGGGCTGCCGCTGCGGCCGCTGGCCCGCGAACCCGGCGTGCGTTCGGCCTGGCACCTGTACGTGATCCGCCTGGACGAACCGGGGCGCCGGCGAGCGGTGTTCGAGGCGCTCCGGGCCCGCGGGGTGGGCGTCAACGTCCACTACATCCCCGTGCCCTCGCAGCCGGATTTCGCCCGGCTCGGCCACCAGGCGAGCGATTTCCCCGGCGCACGCGACTACTACGCCGGTGCACTGTCCCTGCCGCTGTTCCCGGCCATGACCGAGGCGGAGCAGGACGCGGTGGTCGGCCACCTGTCCGAGGTGCTGGCATGAGGCTGGCCGTGATCCCGGCGCGCGGCGGCAGCAAGCGCATTCCGCGCAAGAACATCCGTGAATTCGCCGGCAAGCCCATGATCGCCTGGTCGATCGAGGCGGCCCGGGCGAGCAGTTGCTTCGATCGCGTCATCGTCTCCACCGACGACGCGGAGATTGCCGAGGTGGCACGGCAATGGGGAGCCGAGGTGCCGTTCATGCGCCCGGCGGCGCTGGCCGACGACCATACCGGCACCATCCCAGTGATCGCCCATGCCATCGACTGGTTGCGTGCGCACGGGGAGACGCCGGAACAGGTGTGCTGCGTGTATGCCACTGCCCCCTTCGTCCAGCCGGAGGATCTGCGCCGTGGCCTGGAAGCACTGCAGAGCCGCGACGCCGACTATGCCTTCTCCGTGACCCGCTACGCCTTCCCGATCCAGCGAGCGCTGCGCATCACCGATGACGGCCACGTGGCCATGTTCCAGCCCGAACACTTCGCCACCCGCTCCCAGGACCTCGAAGAGGCCTGGCACGATGCCGGCCAGTTCTACTGGGGAAGGGCGGCTGCGTGGCTCGAAGAACGTCCCCTGTTCGCAGCCGGTTCCGTTCCGGTGGTCCTGCCGCCGCATCGCGTCCAGGACATCGATACACCCGAGGACTGGGTACGCGCCGAGTGGCTGTTTCGAGCCATGAGGGCGGAGGCCGGCGTCGATGAGTGAACGGTCGGGGACGGTCGTGGCCTTTCGGGTGGATGCCTCCCTCCGCATCGGCACCGGCCACGTGATGCGCTGCCTGACCCTGGCTTCCGCCCTTCGAGCCACGGGTGCCGACTGCCACTTCATCCTGCGCGCCCACCCGGGCCACCTGGCAGCGGCGATCCGTGCGCGTGGATTCGGTGTCCATGTCCTGCCCGCCGGCCAGGCCGGCGAGCCGGAACACGAGGGGCCGGTCCACGCCGATTGGCTGGGTGCGTCCTGGTCCGACGATGCCCGGTCGACGGCGGAGGTGCTCGCCCGGCTGGCGCCCGACTGGCTGGTGATCGACCATTACGCACTCGACCGGCGCTGGGAGGAGGCGGTCGGCGCGCATGCCGGGCGGGTACTGGTGATCGACGACCTGGCGGATCGTTCGCATGCCGCCGATCTGCTGCTCGACCAGAACCTCGGGCGAGCCGCCTCCGATTACGATCCGCTGGTCGGGCGCGACTGTCATCGCCTGATCGGGCCCCGCTATGCCCTGCTGCGCGAGGAATTCCGCGATTGGAGAGCGCCGTCCCTGGCGCGCCGCCGGGATGGGAGGCTGAGAGAGATCCTGGTGACGATGGGAGGGGTGGATCGCGATGATTTCACGGGCCGGGTACTGGATGCCCTCGTGGACTGGGAGTTGGGTGAGGGCGTCAGGGTGACCGCCGTTCTGGGCGCGGGCGCGCCCGCGCTGGAGACGGTCAGGGAACAGGTGACCCGTCTGCCCTATCCCGCCCGCGTCCTGGTCGACGTGCACAACATGGGTGCGGTGATGGCCGGTGCGGACCTGGCCATCGGGGCAGCCGGCAGCACCGCCTGGGAGCGTTGCTGTGTCGGCCTGCCGACGCTGCTGTTGGTGCTGGCCGGCAACCAGGCCGGGATCGCCGAGGCCCTCGATCGGGCGGGTGCCGGTATCGACCTGTCCTCGACCGGGGGCGTCGCCGCACTCTCCCGGTACGGTCCGGTCGTCAGGGAACCGGGTTGGCTGGAACGGACCAGTCGGCATGCGGCGGCGATCACCGACGGTCTCGGTGTCGGTCGCGTCGCCAGGGCCATGCACGAGATCGAGTGCGGTGGAGGATGAGCGGATGGCGAACGATTCCCTGCGACCATTGGCCGAGTCCGATCTCGAGGCGGTGCGTGGCTGGCGGAACCACCCCGGGGTCAATCGCCATCTCTACACGCAGCATCGCATTTCGGCCGAAGAGCATGCCGCGTGGTTCGAGCGACTGGAAAAGGACCCTTCCCGGCATGCGTTCGTTTTCCTGGGCAATGGCGAGGCCATGGGGTTCGTCCAGTTCCGGGTCGTCGATGCGCTCGCCCGGCGTGCCGAGTGGGGGTTCTACCTGGCGCCCCACGCCCCGCGCGGCTCCGGGCGCCGCCTGGGAAGGCTGGCCCTGACGGAGGCCTTCGACGTGCTGGGGATGCACAAGGTCTGTGGCGAGGCCCTGGCGGCCAATCATGCCTCGATTCGCATGCATCGGCGGCTGGGGTTCGTGCACGAAGCCACCCTGCGCGACCATTTTTTTGATGGCGAGAACTACCATGATGTCCACGGGTTCGGGCTGCTGGCCCGGGAGTGGGACCGAAGGGAGCAGGGGGAATGAAGCGCGAAACACTCATGATCGATGGCCGGCGTATCGGCCCCGGCCACCCGCCCTACGTGATTGCCGAACTTTCGGCCAATCACAACGGTCGGCTCGGCGATGCCCTCGCGATCGTCGAGGCAGCCGCTGCCAGCGGCGCCGACGCGGTCAAGCTGCAGACCTACCGTCCGGACACCATAACGCTCGACTGCGAGAGCGCGGATTTCCATATCGACGACGGCCCCTGGGCCGGGCGGACCCTGCATGACCTCTACGCCGAGGCCCACATGCCGTGGGAGTGGCACCGGCCGCTGTTCGAGCGGGCCCGGGAACGGGGCATCACGATCTTCAGTTCGCCCTTCGACACCACCGCGGTGGACCTGCTCGAGGAGCTGGAGGCGCCGGCCTACAAGATCGCCTCCTTCGAGGCGATCGATCTGCCGCTGATCGAGTACGTGGCGCGTACCGGCAAGCCCATGATCATCTCCACCGGCATGGCCGATGCCGAGGAGATCGGCGAGGCGATCGCGGCGGCGCGCGGGGCGGGCTGCGAACAGCTGGCCATCCTGCATTGCGTGAGCGGGTACCCGGCCCCGGCCGAGGACTACAACCTGCGCACCATCTCCGACATGCTCGAGCGTTTCGGCGTGGTCACGGGGCTTTCCGACCACACGCTGGACAACACCACCGCCATCGCCTCCGTGGCGCTCGGGGCGAGCCTGATCGAGAAGCACGTCACGCTCGATCGCGACGACGGCGGGCCAGACGCCGCCTTCTCCCTGGAGCCGGACGAGCTGGCGGCGCTCTGCCGGGATGCGGGAACGGCCTGGCGGGCACTGGGTTCGGTGAACTACGGGCGCAAGTCGAGCGAGCAGGGCAACGTCAAGTTCCGGCGCTCGCTCTACTTCACCCGCGACCTGCGGGCGGGGGAGACGGTGGAGGCGGACGCCGTGGCCAGCGTGCGGCCGGGCTATGGGTTGGCTCCCCGGCACCTGCCCGAGGTCATCGGCCGCAGGCTCGGTCGTGCCGTGACCCGGGGCAGCCGGGTCGACTGGTCGGTGTTCGAGGACTGATCGGGGGCGGGCTCAGCCGCCGGCCCGCTCGCCGATCGCGGCCAGGGTCGCCACCTCCACGCCCTGTTCACGGGCCATCTCCAGCGCCCGTTGCAGTCGCTGCGGGGCACTGCGCCCCATGCACTTGTGGGCCGGGTCGCCGTCGAAGGCGGCGAGCATGCGTTCGAGCAGGGCATCGCGGTCCAGCGACTGGTCGACCAGGGCCTCCTGGAGGGCAAGGACGTCGTCGAACACGGCCTCGGCGGTCTCGCGGTGGTCGCGCCAGAGGGTCTCCACGTCGCCGCCGCCCACGGCCAGGCCGCCGATGTTGGTGGTCAGGATGTAGAGGTTCTTGACCACCAGCTCGTCGAGCAGCTCGGTCTCGGAGCGCAGTTCGCGGGCGGGGATTTCGAGGGCCTCGAGGGCGCGCACCAGGGTGCCGGCGTGGGGCCCCTGGGCCGGGGAGGGCATGACGACCTTGACGTCCTGGCCGGGCTTTTTCTCGAACCAGATGGAGGCCACGGTGGGATGATCCAGGTCGTGGGCCTGCCAGTCGCGCGGCAGGAGCTCGTTCTGGATCAGCGCCAGGCGGTCGCGCCAGCGGGTGGGAATCTGTTCGAGCGTGGGGTGGAGGTCCTTCTCGGCCACGGCCAGGACCACGACCGTCGGCTCGGGGATCTGCTGGGCGGCGGTGGCCATGTCCATGTCGCGGGTGACCGGGTACACCGGGTGGCCCGCCCTGAGCATGCCCCGGGCGATCACGCCGCCGATTTCGCCGATGCCGATGATCGCGACTGGGTCCTTCATGGAAAGCTCCCCCTCTGCTCGTCGTTGGTGGTGTTCGGTTGCGGTCAGCCCCGGTCCGGGTCGAGGTCGAGCGTCATGCGCCGGTGGGGCAGGCCGGCATCGAAGAATACCTGGCCGTGGACCACGAAGCCGAGCTTCTCGTAGAGGCCGATGGCATGCAGCTGGGCGTCGAGCTGCAGGCGGCGGTGGCCGTCGCGCCTTGCGCGCTCGAGCAGGGCCTGCATCAACGCGTGGGCGATGCCGTGGCCGCGCCACTCGGCGAGCACCGAGAGTCGACCCACGTGACCCTCGGGCGTCATGCGCACGGTGCCCACCGGGCTGGTGTCGGGAATCTCGGCCAGCCAGTGGTGACAGCGGCTGTCGTGGCGGTCCCACTCCATCTCCTCGGGGACGCCCTGTTCCTCGACGAACACCCGCTGGCGGACGAGTTTCAGGCGGTCGCGGTCACGCTTCCAGGTGGTCTCGCGGATGCGGACGCCGGAGTCATCCAATACATCCCCGGTTGAAAAGTTCGGTGAGAACCTCGATGAAGCGTCGGCTGGAAAGACCGACCACTTGCTTGACGGCATATTCTCGCTCCGCACAAAGGTATTCGACGGCCGCGGTGTCGGCCGCGCTGAATGGGTATTCTTCCCCGTCGGCGTACAGGTAGGTGGTGTCGCCGGCCCGGAACCAGGCGAACCGCGCCGCGGGGTTGCGCTCCATGGTCTCCTGCTCTTCGAGCAGCGCGCGGAAGGCGTCGGGGCCCAGGTTCTCGGGGGGCGGGTAGAGGTGCATCAGGTCCACCGGCCGGTCGGTGATGAAGCGGCCGAAGAAGCGGTCCAGGTCCCGGTCGTCCACGGCCAGGCTGGAGCGGATCAGCTCCCGCACCCGGGCGCGGGCATCCCCGCCGATCTCGCCGGGATGGGTCTGCGGCCGGAGGTCGGGATCGGCGTAGTGGGTCGCCTCCATCGCCGGGTCGATGACGTAGTCGAGCACGCCGCTCACCAGGTCGGCATGGGTGGGGGCGCGAAAGCCCACCGAGAGGGTCATGCAGCGGTCCTCGGCGACCCCGTGGTGGGGGATGCCCGGCGGCAGGTAGAGCATGTCGCCCGGCGCGAGGACCCAGTCCTCGTCGGGGTCGAATTCGCGGAGGATGCGCAGCGGGATGCCGTCGATCAGCGCTTCCTCCTCGCGCACGGCATCCTCGATCATCCAGCGTCGATGGCCGTGCATCTGGATCAGGAAGACGTCGTACTGGTCCACGTGTGGACCCACGGAGCCGCCCGGCGGGGCGTAGCTCATCATCAGGTCGTCGATGCGCCAGTCGGGGATGAAGCGGAAGCGGTCGCGCACCGCCATGAAGTCCGGGATCAGCTTCTCGATGTCGGTGACCAGCAGCGACCAGTGGTCCGCGGGCAGCCGGGTGAAGTCCGTCTCGGTGAAGGGCCCGTGGCGCAGTTCCCAGGGTCGTGAGCCGCCCTTTTCCAGTACCAGGCGGGCATTGGCCTCTTCCTCGCAGGCCAGCCCGGCGAGCTCCTCGGGCGTGATGGGACAGAGATCGGCGGGCAGGGCGTCGCGGATGAGCAACGGCCGCTTCTGCCAGTAGTCGCGGAGGAAGGTCTCGACGTCCATGCCGCCGAGAGGAAGGTGCGAGGGATCCAGCATGCTCGGGCCCGGGATCGGTGGATTGGAAACGGTTCGTAGTGTAACGAAATCGGCGGCGCGACCCCACCGGAACCGGCCACTCCCCTGCCTGATGCGCCCATCGGGCGGGTGATATACTGCGCCCATGAGTCGCAAGCGCAAGGCCGGCAAGCTCCCCGGCCATCCCTACAGCGAACGCATCCGGGCACGGATCTGGGTCACGGGCAGCGATGCCGGCTACCTGGGCGTGGGCAAGGTCACGCTGCTCGAGCGCATCGGCGAGTACGGTTCCATCAGCCGGGCGGCCAAGTCCATGGACATGTCCTACAAGCGTGCCTGGCAGCTGGTGGAGGAGATGAACGCCCTCACCGACCAGCCGCTGGTGGCCAAGGAGACCGGTGGACGAGGCGGGGGTGGTGCCGAGGTCACCGACAAGGGCCGGGCGGCCATCCGGCTCTACCGCGAACTGGAGGATCGGCTGGCGGATTTCCTCGGCGAGCAGTCCCGGGGGGTGGACCTGTGATCCCGCGCAATCTCCACGAGGCCGCTTTTGAATGCCTGTTGGAGCCGGACCCGGCGCGAAAGATCGCACGGGGGCGGGCAGTGGCCGAGGCCTGGGGGCGGGGCGAGCTGGAACGGGGAGAGGCCCCTGGCCCCGAGCCGGTGCCGGATCCCGGCCGCCCGGCCGCTCCCGAGCTGGTCGCACCGGGCAAGGTTCCCCGCCGGGGCATGAACAGCGCGGCGGGCCGCCGGGTGCTGGCCCACGCCCTGGCCCACATCGAGTTCAATGCCATCAACATCTGCTGGGACGCGGTCTACCGCTTCCGCGACCGGCCCGATGCCTTCTACACGGACTGGATGCGCGTGGCCGTGGAGGAGGGCCGGCATTTCGAGCTCCTCGAGGCCTACCTGCGCGACGGCGGCGAGGCCTACGGCCGCCACCCCGCGCACGGCGGGTTGTGGGAGACGGTTCGGCGCACCGACGACGACGTGCTGGTGCGCATGGCGCTGGTACCCCGGGTGCTGGAGGCGCGCGGGCTGGACGTCACGCCGCGGATGCAGGCCCGGCTGCGCCAGGTGGGGGACGAGCGCCTGGTGTCGATCCTCGACGTGATCTACGAGGAAGAGAAGGGGCACGTGCTCATCGGCACGCGCTGGTTCCGGCATGCCTGCGACGAGCGCGGCCTGGAGCCGCGCGAGACCTTCCGCGAACTGCTGCGCCGCTACATGCAGGGCCGCATCAAGGGGCCCTACGACGAGCTGGGGCGCATGGAGGCGGGTTTCACGCGGGGCGAGATCGACGACCTCAAGGCCCTGGAAGCGGAGTTCGAGGCCGCCCTGGCGGCGACTCAGCCGGCGAGTTCGTCGACCAGCGATTCCTCGGGGTAGCGTCGCAGCGACCAGCGTCCGCCGCCCACGCTCAGATAGACGCCCGACTGTTCCCAGTCCCCGACCACGATCCGCTGGCCGCCGTGCTCGTCGTGGATGGCCGGGCGGTGGGTGTGGCCGTGCACCAGGCGTTGTACCCCGTGTTCGGCCATCACCCGGCGGACCGCGTCGGGATTGACGTCCATGATGTCGGCGGCCTTGCGGCTGGTCTCGGCTGCGCTCTGCGCGCGCATTTCCCGGGCCATGGCCAGGCGCTCTTCGAGCGGTCGGGCGAGAAAGCCGGCCTGCCACTCGGGGTCGCGGACCATGGCACGAAAGGCCTGGTACTCGCGGTCGTCGGTGCACAGCTCGTCGCCGTGGACCAGCAGGGTGGGGTGGCCGTCCAGGTCCAGGCGATGGGGTGCGGCAAGTGGCTGCATGCCCCAGCGCTCGAGGAAGGCCGTGCCGATCAGGAAATCGCGGTTGCCGTGGAGGAAGTGGACGGGCACGCCGTCGGCGGCCAGGGCGGCGATGGCCTCCAGCGCCCGGCGGGTGTCATCCGGCAGGGGCACGTCGTCACCGATCCAGGCGTCCACCAGGTCGCCGAGGAGGTAGACGGCCGCGGCGCCGCGGGCGCGCTGTTCGCAGAAGCGCACGAACAGCTCGGTGGTGGCCGGCCGGCGGGGGTCGAGATGGATGTCGGCGAGAAAGAGGGTCTCGTTCATGGGCGTTCGGCGTTCTCGATGACGATGTCCTCGACCGGCACGTTGCGGTGACCGAGTCGGGTGGTGGTGTTGACCTCGGCGATGGTGCGCACCACGTCCATGCCGGCCTCCACCTCGGCGAACACGCAATAGCCCCAGCCCCGGGGCGTGGCCGATTGGTGATCGAGGGCGGGGTTGTCGGCGAGGTTGATGAAGAACTGGCCGGTGGCCGAGTGCGGATCGGCGGTGCGGGCCATGGCCACGGTGCCGGTACGATTGGAGCCCGAACGGTCGGCCTCGTTGCGGATCGGCTCGGGCGCCGGCCGGGGCTGGAGGCGCTCGTCGAGCCCGCCGCCCTGGACCATGAAGCCGGGGATCACCCGGTGAAACAGCGTGCCGCGATAGTGGCCGCTGTCCACGTTCTCCAGGAACAGGCGGACCGTCTCCGGTGCCCGGGCGGGGTCGAGGCGCAGGGTGATGTCGCCGAGGGTGGTGGTCAGGCGGACCGCTGGAGCGTCTTCGTTTTCCATGGCCGTTTCCGGTCGGGCAAAGACCGCGAGGATAGCAGAAACCGTCCCGCGGGCGCTTTGTGCTGCCCACGCGCTTTGTTTATCATTCCCGCCATGCCGAATCCGACGATCAAGACCCGATTTGCTCCCAGCCCCACGGGCTACCTGCACCTGGGCAACGTGCGCACCGCGCTGTTCAATGCCCTGCTGGCCCGGCGGCACGGAGGGACCTTCCTGCTGCGCAGCGAGGACACCGACACCACCCGCAGCGGTTACGAGTACTTCGAGGCGCTGCTCGAGGACCTCGAGTGGCTGGGCCTCGACTGGGACGAGGGGCCGGGGCGCGAGCAGGCCGGCCACGGGCCCTACCACCAGAGCGAGCGGGGCGACATCTACGCCCACTACTACGCGCTGCTCGAGGAGAAGGGCCTGGTCTATCCCTGCTTCGCCACCGAGCAGGAACTCAAGATGATCCGCAAGGCGCAGCTGGCCGCCGGTCAGCCGCCGCGATATCCCGGTACCTACCGCGACATCAGCGACGAGGAACGCGAGCGCCTGCTGGCCGAGGGGCGCAAGCCCACCCTGCGCTTCCGCGTGCCCGAGGGCCGCGAGATCGTCTTCGACGACCTGGTCCAGGGCGAGAAGCGCTTTCGCACCGACGAGATCGGCGACTTCATCATCCGTCGCGCCGACGGCACGCCGTCGTTCTTCTTCACCAACGCCCTGGACGACGCGCTGATGGGCGTGACCCACGTGCTGCGCGGCGAGGACCACCTGACCAACACGCCGCGCCAGCTGCTGCTGCTCGAGGCCATGGGCCTGGAGGCGCCCACCTACGGCCACACCGCGCTGATCGTCGGCGACGACGGCGCGCCGCTGTCCAAGCGCAACGGTTCGGCGAGCATCCGCGAACTGCGCGAGCAGGGCTTTATGCCCAACGCCGTGAACAACCACCTCGCCCGCCTCGGCCACCACTACGAGGACGAGGGCAGCTACAAGCCGCTCGCCGCGCTCGCCGAGGGCTTCGCCGTGGACCGCCTGGGCCGTGCGCCGGCGCGCCACGACGCCGAGCACCTGCGCCACTGGCAGAAGGAGGCGGTCCTGGCCAGCGATACCGCTCGCCTGGAGGAATGGATGGGCGAACGGGTGGCCCACCTGGTGCCGGCGGACCGGCGCGAGCGCTTCGTCGAGGTGATCCGCGAGAACAGCGTCTTCCCGGCCGATGCCGAGGCCTGGGCCGAGATCCTGTTCGTCGGCGAGACCCCCTTCAGCGAGGCGGCAGTCGAGGAGATCCGCGGGGTCTCCCCGGAATTCTTCCACGCGCTGCTCGAAGGCCTGGAGGAGGACGCGGGCTTCAGGGAACTCGGGGCTGCGCTCAAGGACGCCACCGGCCTCAAGGGCCGCAAGCTCTTCATGCCCCTGCGCGCCGCGCTCACCGGCCGCACCGACGGCCCGCAGCTCGGTGACGTGCTCGACCTCGTCGACGCCGAGTGCGCCCGCGCCCGCGTGCAGCAGGCCCGCCGCCTCAATACCGCCGAGGACGCCTGAAAACGCCATGCTCCGGGTCTTCAACAGCGAATCGCGTCGCAAGGAAGCCTTCGTCCCCATCGAGGCGGGCAAGGTGCGCATGTACGTCTGCGGCATGACGGTCTACGACTACTGCCACATCGGCCATGCCCGCGTGCTGGTGGTCTTCGACGTGCTCTACCGCTACCTGCGGCACAAGGGCTTCGAGGTCACCTACGTGCGCAACATCACCGACATCGACGACAAGATCATCCGCCGCGCCGAAGAGCAGGGCGTGGCGATGCGCGGCCTCACCGACCGCTTCATCGACGCCATGCACGAGGATGCCGCGCGTCTCGGCGTGCTCGAACCGACCCTCGAACCCCGGGCCACCGACTCGATGGAGGCGATCATCGCCATGATCCGCGAGCTCGAGGAACGTGGCTACGCCTACCGGGCCGAGAACGGCGATGTCTACTACGACGTCAGCCGTTTCGAGGGCTACGGCCGGCTCTCCGGCAAGAACCCCGAGGACCTGCGGGCCGGTGCGCGCGTGGAGGTGGGCGAGGCCAAGGACGATCCCCTGGACTTCGTGCTCTGGAAGGCCGCCAAGCCCGGCGAGCCGTCCTGGGATTCCCCCTGGGGGCCCGGCCGGCCGGGTTGGCACATCGAGTGCTCGGCGATGTCCACCACCACGCTGGGCAACCGCTTCGACATCCACGGCGGGGGCCAGGACCTGCAGTTCCCCCACCACGAGAACGAGATCGCCCAGAGCGAGGCGGCCACCTGCGAGCACTACGTCAACTACTGGATGCACAACGGCTTCGTGCGGGTGAACGAGGAGAAGATGTCCAAGTCGCTGGGCAACTTCTTCACCGTGCGCGACGTGCTCGAGGCCTATTCCGGCGAGGAGATCCGCTGGTTCATCCTCTCCAGTCACTACCGCAGTCCGCTCAACTACTCGGATGCCCAGCTGGACGCGGCCCGGGCCGCGCTCCATCGGCTCTACAATGCCCTCGAGGGCGTCGAACCCGGCGAGACGGCGGATGCGGGATTCGCCGAGCGTTTCGAGGCGGCCATGGACGACGACCTCAACACCCCCGAGGCACTGGCCGTCCTGTTCGAGTGCGCCTCCGAGCTCAACCGGGCGCGCGAGCAGGGTGATGATGCCCGCGCCGGCGAGCTCGCTCGCACGCTGGTCGATCTGGGTGGCGTAGTGGGTGTGCTCCAGAGCGACCCCGCGGATTATCTCCGGGGTGGCGGGGCCGGCGAGCTCGACGCCGACGCCATCGAGGCGCTGATCGAGCAGCGCAACCGGGCCCGGGCCGAGCGGGATTTCGCCGAGGCCGACCGCATCCGCGACGCGCTGGCGGACCAGGGTGTGCAGCTGCTCGATGGCCCCGAGGGCACCCGCTGGCAGCGTACCTGAAGGCGAAGACCGGCCGGAGCGCAACGCAGAAGGGCACGGCGCAGGCCGTGCCCTTCTTGCGTTCGGGGCGTGGTCGAACCGTCGTCAGCCGGCCATCAGCGCGCCGAAGTCGTACTCCGGACTGTCCATGGGCTCCTGGAGGAACTCGCCCTGCACGTACTGCACGCCCGAGGTCCAGAGGGTGGAGAGGGTGGCGGCGTCCTCGACGTTGGGCACCATCACCGGGTAGCCCAGTCGACGGATCTCGTCGATCATCGACTGCAGCGTTTCCTGGTTCTTGGTGTTGGTACCGATGTCGCGCATGAAGTTGCGGTCGATCTTGATCGCGTCCACCTCCAGGTGTTCGAGGAGCTGGAAGGGATTGATGCCCATGCCGAACTCGTCGAGGATCACCCCGCATCCGGTCTGGCGCAGGCGGCGGACCAGGTCCTTGGCCGCCACCAGGTTGCCCGAGACCTTGCTCTCGTGGAGTTCCATGGTGAGCGAGGCAGGCTTGACGCGCAGGGCCGCGAGCCGGTCGCTGAGCCACGAGGCCAGCTCCTCGTCGTTGAGCGAGTTGCTGGAGAGCTGCAGGTAGAGGTGCAGGTCCTGGCCGCGCTTGCGGGCCCGGGCGATCTCCTTGAGGGCGTTGAGGATCACCCAGCGGTCGATGGCGTGGGCGATGCCGGTGCGTTCCGCCGCGGGGACGAAGTCCATGGGCGGCACCACCCCGCCATCGCGCTGCAGCATGCGGATGAAGGCCTCGAAGCGCTGGTCGCCGTTGCCCCCGGAAAGCGCGACGATGGGCTGGTAGGCCAGCTTGAAGCGGTCCTGGGTGAGGGCGTCGCGGATGCGGCGCATCCATTCCTCGTCCTCTTCCTTCTGCGTCAGCTCGCCTTCCTTGGGCTGGTACACGCGGAAGGTGTTGCCGCCCTGGTTCTGCGCCTCGAGCGAGGCGCGCTCGGCGCGGTTGAGGGCCTCGTTGGCATCGGGAACACCGGCGTCGATGGGCACGATGCCGATGCTGGCGGTGGTGGTCACGCTGGCATCGCGTACCTCGGCGATGTGGCGGGCGATGGCCAGGTTCAGGCCGCGGGCGTACTCGTCGATGTCGCGTTCGTCGCCGGGGGCGAGGATGGCGAAACCGTAGCCGCTGTAGCGGGCGATGATCTCCTCGTCGCCGGTTTCCTTCTCCAGCATCTTGCCCACCTCGGTGACCACCTGGTCGACGCCGGCGAGGCCCACCTGCTCGCGGATCTGGTCCACGCGGTCGAGCTGGATCTGGAGCAGCAGCGGCGAGGGCAGGGCGGTATCGTCCTCCTTGTCCTCGATCGCCTCGTCGAGGCGCTTGAGGAAGTACTCGCGGTTGTAGAGGCCGGTGAGCAGGTCGCGCTGGCTCAGGTACTCGATCTGCTTTTCCAGCTCGCGGGTCTCGGTCTGTCGCCGGATGACCACCTGCAGGCAGGGCTCGCCCTCGATGGAGGCGGGGGAGAGCTCGAAGGTGGCGGGCACCGCGCCGTCCGCCGGGGAGAGCAGCTCGGTCTCGACCACGTTGGTGTCGGTCTTGCCGCGCTGGAAGTCCTTGAGGAACCGCTTGAAGCGGTCGCGGTCCTCGGGGCCGATGAGGTCCATCAGCGGCAGGCCCTCGATCTCCTCGAAGGTCTCCCGCCCGACCAGGTCGAGATAGGCCTGGTTGGTGAACACGTGCATGCCGCCGTGGATGTAGGCCACCGCGTCACGCGAGCTCTCCACGAGGACCTGGGAGCGCTTCTCGCTCTCGGTGAGCAGGTCCCGGCACTGCCGGTGGGCCCGGCGACCGCGGGCGACGCCGACCTCGCGCAGGACCACCTGCGAGAGCAGGTTCTCCGAGTCGCGCGCGACCACGTCGCGAAAGCCCTGCCGGAGCAGGGCGGCCCGATCGACTTCGCCGTCCTCGAGCGCGATCGCGGGAATCGCGAACGATGCCCGGCCGAGGGCCTCGAAGAGAGCCTCGGGGTCGAGGTCGGGGTCCGAGGCCGGGCACAGGACCACGTCGATGGTCTCGCTCTCGACCAGGTCGCGCAGGTCCTCGATGTCCTCGGCGTAATGCGCCTCGGCCGGGTGTCCGGCGTTGCGCAGCAGGCTCGCCATCTGGTGGGCGGCGTTGACCGAGTCCTCGACGACCAGCAGTTGGATGGTTTCCTCGTCCACTATCCACTTCCCTGCTTGAACCGTTCAGTCACCCGCCGGCGCGGCGCATGTCGGCGCCGCGGCCGGACGGGAGCTCGTCCGGGCATCATAAACCCCCGGGTGGCCCGTTGAAAATCGTCAGCTGCTGCCGGCCTGGCCGGATTCGAGCACCGAGGCGATCTCCAGCGCCTCGTGGTCCCGGGGGGAGTGGAAATGGAACTGGGTGAAGGCATCCGTGAGTTCCTGGACCCGGCCGAGAGTCATGGAAAACGCGTGCTCGCCCTGGGCGAGCTTGAGGCGCGTGCCCATGGCGAAGCAGTAGGAGGGAACCAGCAGCGTGGGGGGACGGTGGTAGGCCGGGTTCGCCGGCAGGAGCAGGGCACGCTCGCAGGTGGCCCGGCCATGGGGCGCGGAAAGCACGTCCAGCGCGTGGGCGTTGCCGGCCAGCAGCTCCACGCCGATGTCGAGGCCGACTTCGCTGGCATAACGCATCCAGCGGATCTCGCCGACTTGGCAACGGGCGTCGGCGGCTTCCGATTCCCAGATCGCCATCAGTTCGCCCACGTGGGCGGGGGTGTTCTTCTCCAGCTCCCAGCGGAAGCGGTAGCCACCGGCGCTGGTGTTGAGCACGCGCCACTGGCCGGTGGTTTCCGTCTTCCCGGTCCGGTCCCGGGGCCCGGGTCGGGCGGGGCGGTCGCCCGGCGACGCCGACTCCGTCTCGGGTCGGCCGGTGAACGGGTCGTAGGCCCGGGTGAAGACGTGACCGCGGGCGACCAGATCCCAGTACTCCTCGGACTGGTCGCCGGTGGGCTGGCCGATCTCCAGGTCCGTTCGCGGGTGTTCGTCCCCCTTGGGCTTGAGCTGCAGCTGGTCGGCGCTCAATTCTTCGAGGCCCGTCGCCGCCGCGGTCGGTTCGCGGTGAACCGGTTCGGCGGGTCGCTGGGATTCCGAGAGCAACGCGTGGATGCGGGCCAGGCCGATGGTGGCGGTGGCCGTCTCGCTGGTCTCGACGCGGGCGAAGGCGCGGGAACGCCGGTTGCCCAGGGCCACGAGCAGGCGTTCGAGGGCAGTGCGCCGGATGCTGAAATCTTCGCCGACCCGGATCAGGTTGGCCTCGGGCTCAGCGTCCAGCCAGCCCTGGATCTTTTCCAGCAGGGGTTCGGCGGCCAGGTGCAGGACGGTGTTGGAGTGTCGCAGGCGCGGGATGGGCAGTGTTCCCGGTGGCAGGTCGATCTCCGGGTCGACGGAGAGGTGGCTGACCTCGTTGACCTCGCCGTCCGGCTCCAGGCGGGTGAGGGATACGTATCGCCCGGCGAGCTCGTGGACCGCTTCCATGTCCGACTGGGAAAGCCCGTAGGGTCGGGTCATGGGCAGGATCAGGATCTGGCGGAAGGCGGCCTCGATGGTGGCCAGCTCGGGTCTTTCCCGGTATTCCGGCTTGATCGGCTTGTCCAGCAGGCCGTTGTTGTCCGCCTGGCGGTAGAGGCTGTAGACCTCGCTCCAGAAATTGCGTCGTGGCGGCTGGTAGGCCTGCAGCTCGGAGAGCAGGAGCATCCCGGCGGTGCTCAGGGCCCGGTAGATGGCGATCTGTTGGCGGTTGGGGCCGAACAGTCCGCTGCGTCCCTCGGTCTCCAGGATGACCGCCTGGTAGTTGTGGACCAGCGAGGAGAGGGTCTGGCGATAACACAGGATCTTTTGCCACTGCCCCTCGGGAACGGGGAGCTCGAGGTGGCGCAGCCCGGGCCTGAAGGCCTCGAACAGCTCGCCGAGAAACGGGTACAGGGTCTCGAGCGACTGGAAGCGCGTCTTGTAGGGGATCCGGAGATCTTCGGCCTCGGCCAGGATCTGGCCGATACGGGCGATGTTGTCCGCGGTGTATCCGGGCGGCAGTTCGCCGAGCCAGGTTTCCAGGCGAGTGGGATCGGTGAGTGGATTGGTGTCCTCGCTCGGGGCCATGAACAATGTCCTCTGCTTGAGCCCTGCCCGAGGTGTGCAGGGGGCATCCGTGATTGGGCGGCAATCCCATTATAGGCGGGCCCGGCCGCCATTTCAGTCACCTCGACCGATCACCGGTGTCTTCGCCGGTTCGCCGGCGTGTTCCCGCACCAGCCGGGGCACCAGGTAGCCCGGCAGCCGGGCACGCACGACGCCCAGCAGGCGCGCCCCCGCGTCATCGTCCACGGCGTAATGGGCGGCGCCCTCGACGCGGTCCAGGCAGTGCAGGTAGTAGGGCGTCACGCCGACATCGAAGAGCGCCTCGCCCAACTCCACCTGGGCCCGGGGCGAGTCGTTCACGCCGCGCAGGAGCACCGCCTGGTTGAGCAGCCGGCAGCCGGCCGCGGCCAGGCGGTCGAGCGCGGCGCCCACCGCGGGGGTGAGCTCGTTGGCGTGGTTGGCGTGGATTACCGTCACCACGGGGATCTCCATCTCCCTGATCCAGGCCAGCAGTCGGTCGTCGACGCGCGCCGGCAGGACCACCGGCAGGCGGGTGTGGATGCGCAACCGGCGCAGATGGGGGATCGCCGCCAGGCGCCGGGCGATGGGGGCCAGGCGCTCGTCGCTCAGCACCAGCGGATCGCCGCCGCTGAGGATGACCTCGTTGATGGAGTCGTCCTCGGCGATGTACTCGAGGTTGGTCTCGAGGTGGCGGTTGACGGCGTTGGCCTCGGCGTAGGGGAAGTGGCGGCGGAAACAGTAGCGGCAGTTGACCGCGCAGGCCCCGGTGACCACCAGCAGGACCCGCCCGCGGTACTTGTGCAGCAGACCCGGGCGGGCCATGGCATCCAGGTCGCCCACCGGGTCGGTGTCGAAGCCGGCGGCCGAGTGCGCCTCCTCGGCGAAGGGGAAGACCTGGCGGAACAGCGGGTCCTCCGGGTCGCCGGGCCGCATGGCGCGGAGATAGGCCTCGGGTACCCTCACCGGGAAGTCGGGCGCCCGGCGTGCGGCGGCGTGCAGCCCGGCATCGTCGATGCCCAGGCGTTCGAGCAGGGTCCGGGGATCCCGGATGCTGTCGGCGAACTCCCGCTGCCAGGCGGGCACGTGCTTGAGCGTGGTCATGTCCGTTATGATACCGGCCATTCTGGCGCAGAGACGACGAGGAGTTCATGGCAACCTACAGCACCAACGAGTTTCGCGGCGGCCTGAAGGTCATGCTCGACGGCGACCCGGCCTCCATCCTGGAGAACGAGTTCGTCAAGCCGGGCAAGGGCCAGGCGTTCAACCGGGTGAAGTTCCGCAACCTGCGCACGGGCAAGGTGATCGAGCGCACCTTCAAGTCGGGCGAATCCATCGAGGCGGCCGACGTCCACGAGACCCAGATGCAGTACCTCTACAACGACGGCGAGTTCTGGCACTTCATGGACCCCGAGTCGTTCGAGCAGGTTGCCGCCGAGGCCGGCGTGGTCGGGGATGCCGCCAAGTGGCTCAAGGAACAGGACATGTGCCAGATCACCCTCTACAACGGGGAGCCGCTGATCGTCGAGCCGCCCAACTTCGTCGAGCTGCGCATCACCGAGACCGATCCCGGCGTGCGCGGCGATACCGCCCAGGGGGGCACCAAGCCCGCGACCCTGGAGACCGGCGCGGTGGTCAAGGTGCCGCTGTTCATCGAGGAGGGCGAGGTGCTCCGCGTGGACACGCGCACCGGTGAGTACCAGGGTCGCGTGAAGGGCTGACCCATGGCGTCAGCCCGCGAGTGGGGTCCCACCGCGGACCTCGCGACGCTACGTCGAAGGGCCCGGCTGCTGGCAGGCATCCGGGCCTTTTTTGCGCGCCGGGATGTCCTCGAGGTGGAGACCCCCACGCTGTCGGCGGCGGCCACGCCCGACCCGCACGTCCCCGGCCTGCGGCTCGACCATCCGCAGAACGGCGCCCGTCACCTGCACACCTCGCCCGAGTTCCCCATGAAGCGCCTGCTGGCGGCCGGCCTGGGCTCGATCTACCAGCTCGGTCGCGCATACCGGGCCGACGAGGCCGGGCGCCACCACAACCCCGAGTTCACCCTGCTGGAGTGGTACCGCGAAGGATGGGGCTATCACCGGCTGATGGGGGAGGTGGGCGAGCTGGTCACCGAGGCCCTGGCGGGGGTCGGGCGGTCGGTGACGGTGACCCGCATCACCTACCGCGAGGCCTTCCGGCTCCATGCCGGCATCGATCCCTTCCGGGAGGGGGCCGCGCAGCTCGAGGCCTGTGCCCGGGATCACGGCATCCGGCTCGGTGCGGTCTCGATGGCGCGGGACGACTGGCTGGACCTGCTGATGGCCGAGGTGGTGAGCGCGGGGTTCGTGGCCGACGGCCTGACCCTGGTTCACGATTACCCCGCCAGCCAGGCGGCCCTGGCCCGCATCCGCCCGGGGCCGCCCGCGGTGGCCGAGCGGTTCGAGGCCTACTGGGGCAAGCTGGAGCTCGCCAACGGCTTCCAGGAACTCACCGACGCCGATGAACAGGCGCGCCGCTTTCGTGCCGAACAGGCCGAACGCGAGGCCCTGGGGCATGAGCCGGTGCCCGTGGACCACCGGTTCCTCGCGGCCCTGGAGGCGGGCATGCCGGAATCGGCCGGCGTGGCCCTGGGGGTGGATCGCCTGCTGATGGCCATGCTGGATTGCCAGGACATCCGCGAGGTGCTCGCCTTTCCCGTGGACCGGGCCTGAGGGCTCATCCTCGCCAGCCGATCCGCTCGCCGACCCGCACCCGGCTCCCCGGCCGCAGACCCGGCTCCCAGCGCACGCCGGGGCCGAGCACCAGGATGACCGTCGATCCCAGGTTGAAGCGGCCTGCCTCCTGCCCGCGATCCAGCCAGGGCCCGCAGTCCCCGGGATAGTCGTGGATCGAGACCCGCCGCCGGCCCGGCCCCGGCGTCACCTCGCCGGCCCAGACGGTTTCGATGGAGCCCACGTTGATCGCGCCCACCCAGACCGCCTCCATGGTGGAACCGTCGTCCAGCTCGAAGCGACTGACCAGCCGCTCGTTGCGGGCGAACAGGCGCGGCACCGAGCGCACCGAGAACCCGGCCACCGGGAACAGTCGACCGGGGATGTGGGTCATGCGCTGCAGGCGGCCCGCCACGGGCATGTGAATGCGGTGATAGTCGCCGGGGCTCAGGTAGAGCGTGATGAACCGGCCCTCGGCATAGGCCGCGGGTGGAGCCGGCTCGCCCAGCAGCTCGGCGAGGGAGAAGTCGCGGCCCTTGGCCTGGATGATGCGCCCCTCGCGTATCGCGCCCACCTGGCTCACCCGGCCGTCGACCGGGCTGACGATCGCGCCCTCGCGTTCGTCGACCGGGCGGAGGCCGGGGCGCAGGGCGCGGGTGAAGAAGGCGTTGAAGCTGGGATAGCGCGCCGGGTCGGTCTCGGCGGCCTCCATCATCTCCACCCCGAAGCGGCGCACGAACCAGCGGCGCAGCGGGATGGAGGCCGGCGTCTCCCAGCGCGCCAGGCGATGGACCACGCGCGAGACGGCGTGCTGGGGCAGCCCGGCCAGGAGCCAGGATTTCAGGCGATCGACGAGGGAAGCGGACTCGGGCATCGGGCACGCGGGGAATCGGGTAAACTTGCGGGCCAATCATTCCACCGGTGTCGAGCCATGTCCACGGATATCGAACGCAGTGCCCCGGACGCCCTGCGAACACCGCGCGACTTCATCCGCCTCGCGGTGAGCGAATTCAACCGCAGCGGCCTGTTCTACGGCCACGGGACCGACGAGCCCCTGAGCGAGGCCGCCTACCTGGTGATCCAGGGACTCGACCTGCCGCCGGACCTGCCCGACCCCTACCTCGACACCCGGCTCCTGCCGGCCGAGCGCCTGCGCCTCGCCCGCCTGATCGAGCGCCGCTGCCGCGAGCGGGTACCCACCGCCTATCTCACGCACCGGGCCTGGTTCGCGGGGCTGGAGTTCTACATCGACGAGCGCGCCCTGATCCCCCGATCCCCGATCGCCGAACTGGTCGAGGCCCACTTCCAGCCCTGGATCGATCCCGACCGCGTCACCCGCGTGCTGGACCTGTGTACCGGCTCCGGCTGCATTGGTATCGCCTGTGCCCATGCCTTCCCCCAGGCCGACGTGGACGCCGCCGACCTGTGTGCCGACGCGCTGGCCGTCGCCCGTATCAACGTCGATCGCCACCGGCTCGACGAGCGAGTCCGGCTGGTGGAATCGGACCTGTTCGGGGCGCTCGAGGACGACGCCTACGACATCATCGTCAGCAACCCGCCCTACGTGGGTCGCGAGGAAATGGCCTCGCTGCCGGCGGAATACCGCCACGAACCCGAGCTAGCCCTGGCGGCCGGGGAAGAAGGGCTCAACATCGTGGTCCGCATCCTTCACCAGGCCCCGCAACACCTCGAGCCCGAGGGCATCCTGGTGGTCGAAGTGGGCAACACCATGGAGGCCCTCGAGGCCTGTTTTCCCCAGGTGCCCTTCACCTGGCTGGATTTCGAGCGCGGCGGACACGGCGTGTTCCTGCTCACGCGCCAGCAGCTGGTGGATTTCCGCCCCGTCTTCGGCGAGTGGCTGGAGGCCTGAAACCTCCCCGGCGGTTGCATCCCCCGGCGGATTTCATTACTCTTTGCGCCTCGCTCGACGGGGAGCCGATCGTTTCCCGCCCGAGTTCCGCGGGTCATCCGCAGGATGACCTCGAAGAGGCGAAGGGCAGGAAGCCCGGAGCCAGGTGCACGCCGCGGGCGTGCTCCGCGGGTCGGTGCCGGAAAGGCGAGCCTCGGCCCGCAAGACAATGGGTTTCTGGAGAGGTGTCCGAGCGGTCGACCGAATTGTCGGGAACAATTCGGGTCATCCGCAGGATGACCGCGAAGAGGCGAAGGGCAGGAAGC
>JAAZVP010000036.1 GCA_018623495.1 Halothiobacillus sp.
AGCCGGGCCGTCAGGGCCTCGCCGGCATCCCGCCAGAGGGCCACGTCGAACCAGATGTGGGGGTCGGGGTGGCCGCCGTGACCCTGGGGATGGATCAGCCGCTCGCTGTCGAGCGCCTCGCCCACGGCCAGGGTGGGCTGGCGCTGACCAAGGCGCTCGAGGATCTCGCCCATCTTCCCTTCCAGGAACAGGCCGTTGTACACGATCAGGTCCGCCCGGCGCAGCTTGCCGATATCGCCCTGGGTGGCCCGGTAGAGATGCGGATCCACCCCGCTGCCCATCAGGGCCTGCACCTCCACGTCCTCCCCGCCGATGTGGCGGGCCATGTCGGCGATCATGCCGGTGGTGGCCACCACCTGCAGCGGCCGGGCCTCCACGGTCGCGGGAGCGGCAAGCACGAACACGGCCAGCGCGAGCAGGCCTTCCAGGAAACGATTCATTGCCGACACCTCGGGATATTTAGCCTTGCCTAACTTTTTCTTTCGTGGATGTTATGAGACGCGTTTCGGCCCTGTCAATCATTCGCGGTCTGGTAGAATGGCGCGCTCCAGCCCGTCGCTCGTGAACGAGCCATGCCCGATACCGCACTCCAGGACTACCTCAAGGCCGTCTACAAGTTGCAGGAGACGGCCGGTTCCGAACCGGGGCCGGCGGGCGAACCGGTCTCCACCTCGGCGCTCTCCGAGCGGCTGGGCGTGTCCCAGGCCTCGGTGACGGGCATGCTCAAGAAGCTGGCGCGCAAGGATTTCGTCAGCCACGAGCCCTACCGCGGGGTGCGCCTGACCGAGGCCGGCCGCCGGGTGGCGGTGGCCACCATCCGTCGCCACCGGATCGTCGAGCAGTTCCTGGTGGAGGCCCTGGGCTTCACCTGGGACGAGGTGGACGAGGAAGCCGAGATCCTCGAGCACGCCGTCTCGGAGAAGGTGGTGAACCGCATGTGGGAAGTGCTGGGCCGTCCCCGCTCCGACCCCCACGGCTCGCCCATCCCTTCCTCGGAGGGGGTGATCGAGCCGGAGAGCGATGCCCGCCCGCTCACCGAGACGCCCGTGGAGACGCCGGTGCGCGTCACCCGGATCCGCAACCGCAGTCCCGACGAGCTGCGCTATCTCGGCGGGCTGGGCCTGGAACTCGGCGCCGAGCTGGTGCTCGAGGAGAAGGCCCCCTTCGACGGCCCGCTGCTGATACGCGTGGGCGGAAGGCGCCACGCCCTGGACCCGCGGTTCGCCCATGCCGTGCTGGTGGAGTGAACCCCGGCGGTCGAAAAGGGCACCGCTGTCATCGAATCGTCAAGAGGTTCCCTTACGGTGCCTGCCGGCTTATGGTGAAGGTTTTGCTCGAGAATGCGGACTGATCTGAAGTGAACACCCCGTTCGGCCCACTGATGGAGTCGCTGCTCGGCCGCTGGCTGCCGGTCCTGGCGACCCTCGCCCTGGTCGCCTGGCTGGCGCTGCTGGCCGCGCGCGCCACCTGGGCCTTCGCCCCGGGCGAAACGGCGGGTTCCGCGCCGCTGCCGCCGGCCCCGGTCACCGCGCGGGCGCTCGCCGGGGACGGCGAGCGCCCGGGGCCGGAGCAGCATGCCCGGCGCATCGCCGGGCTGCACCTGTTCGGCGAGGCCGAGCAGCCCGCGCCCGAGGCCGATGCCATCGACGCCCCCGAGACCCGGCTGAACCTGACCCTGCGCGGGGTCCTCGCCGGCGGCGGACAGGCGGGGCTGGCGCTCATCGCCCAGGGCCGCGAGGCCGAGCAGATCTACGCCGTGGGCGACCGGCTCCCCGGCGGCGCCGAACTCGCCCGGGTGCATGCCGACCGGGTGATCCTCCAGCGGGCCGGGCGCTTCGAAACACTCCGCCTGCCCGAGCAGGGCCTCGGCGAGGCGGCCACGGCCCCGCGCAAGGCGGCCGGCGCCGGCCGGGCCTCCGCGCCCGACACGGCCGTGCTCCGGCGGCTGCGCAGCCAGGCCCTGCGCAACCCGGCCAGGCTGGCGCAGCAATTCCGCGCCATGCCGGTGCGCGAGGGCGGACGGGTGATCGGCTACCGCCTGCGTGACCTCCAGGGGGCCGGCACGCTGTCGGCCATGGGCCTGCAACCGGACGACGTCATCCTCTCGGTGAACGGCCAGCAGCTCGCCCAGGTACCCAACCCGGGGACGCTCTACCGGCGACTCAAGGAGGCCGAGACCTTCGATCTCCGCGTTCGCCGCAACGGTACCGAGATCCCGGTGACGCTGTCGCTGCGCTGAACACAGGGCCCCGGGCCGGCGCCCGGGCGAGCCGAAGGAACCGACCAGGAAACCCGCGAATGAAACCCGGCAAGACCTCACGCACCACACCGCGGCTGAGCCTCGTGCTCGCCCTTGGCCTGCTCCTCGCCCTCCCGGTCCAGGCACAGGAGGGGACGGCCGAGGAAGGCATCACCCTCAACCTCCAGGATGCCGACATCCAGGCGCTGATCGGCACGGTCTCCAAGGCCACCGGCAAGAACTTCGTCGTCGACCCGCGGGTGAAGGCCAAGGTGAACGTGGTCTCGGCCCGGCCCATGGACGACGAACGCCTCTACGACACCTTCCTGTCCATCCTCCAGGTGCACGGCTTCACCGCCGTGCCGGCCGGCGAGGTGGTCAAGATCGTGCCGGACGTCCAGGCCAAGCAGTCCGCCGTGCCCACCCCCGCCGGGCCGGGCGACGACGGCGACCAGATGGTCTCGGAGGTGATCCCCCTCGAGCACGTGGATGCCCAGCCCCTGCTCACCGTGTTGCGCCAGCTGATGCCCCAGCAGGCGGCCCTGGCGGTCCACCAGCAGTCCAACGCGCTGATCGTCACCGACCGGGCCAACAACATCGAGCGCCTGCGCAAGATCGTCGACCGCGTCGACCACGCCGAGAGCGACGAGATCGAGATCATCAAGCTGCGCCATGCCTCGGCCGGGAAGGTGGTGGAGACCCTGGGCAAGCTGCACTCCAAGGCCGGCGGTCCCAACGCCCAGGGTGCCGGCGCGCCGGTACTGGCCGCCGACGAGCGCACCAACAGCGTGCTGATGAGCGCCGGCCAGGCCGACCGCCTGCGCCTGCGCACCCTGATCACCCACCTCGACACCCCGCTCGCGCGCGAGGGCAACACCCGGGTGATCTATCTCAAGCACGCCAAGGCCGCCGACATGGTGGGCATCCTCGAGGGCGTGCAGTCGGCCGCCGCGGCGCAGAAGGGCGAGAAGGAGGGCCCCCGCGCGGTGAACTCGGAGGCGGTCTCCATCCAGGCCGACGAGGCCACCAACTCGCTGGTGGTCAGCGCGCCCAACGAGGCCCAGACCGAGATCGCGGAGATCGTCGAACAGCTCGACATCCCCCGCGCCCAGGTCCTGGTGGAGGCGATCATCGCCGAGGTCTCCGAGGACCTTTCCCGCGAGCTGGGCGTGCAGATGGCCGTCGACGGCACCAGCGACAACTCCGGGCCCGCCGCGGCCACGGTCTTCGGCAGCCAGGGCAACATCCTCAGCCTGGCCAGTCCCGAAACCGCGGCGAATGCCCTGGGCCAGGGGCTCAACCTCGCGGTGGGCGAGATCGACCGCCAGGGCACCGACTTCGCCATCCTGCTCAAGGCCCTCAACGGCGACGCCGCCACCAACATCCTCTCGACGCCCTCCATCCTCACCCTGGACAACCAGGAGGCGAGCATCGTGGTGGGCCAGAACGTGCCCTTCGTCACCGGCTCCTACACCAGCACCGGCGACGCCACCACGCCCAGCAACCCTTTCCAGACCATCGAGCGCAAGGATGTGGGCCTCACGCTCAAGGTCAAGCCGCAGATCAACGAGGGCGACTCGATCACCATGGAGATCGAGCAGGAAGTGTCCAACATCTCCTCCACCGCCCAGAACGCCTCCGACCTGATCACCAACACCCGCAAGCTCAACACCACGGTACAGGTGGAGGACAGCCAGCTGATCGTGCTCGGCGGGCTCACCGACGAGACCGTGCGCGACAGCCTGCAGAAGGTGCCGGGCCTCGGCGACGTTCCCCTGCTGGGCAAGCTGTTCCAGTACAAGACCACCTCCAAGGCCAAGCAGAACCTGATGGTGTTCCTGCGGCCGGTGATCCTGAGCAACATCGACCTCAGCAACCGCTACACGCGCCTCAAGTACCAGCAGCTGCGCAACACCCAGCAGCGCTACATCGACGACCGTGGCGGCCTGCCGGGTGACGCGGCCATCCTGCCCTCGCTGGACGCGCTGATCACCGAGGACCCGGTCACCGTCCAGCCATGAGCAGCCTGCCCTCGATCAGCTACGGCTTCGCCAAGCGCTTCGGCGTCCTCGTGGACGCCGAGGCCGATGGCGGAGTGCGCGTCTGCCACCGCCCGGGACTCGACCCGGACGTGATCATCGAGCTGCGCCGCACGCTGGGCCGGCCCTTCGAGCTGGAGGTGCTCGACGAGGAGACCTTCGACGCGCGCCTGGCGGCCGACTACGAGCAGCAGTCCGGCCAGGCCATGGACGCCATGGGCGAGCTGGGCGAGGATGCCGACCTCGACCACCTGGCCGCCGGCCTGCCCGAGCCGGAAGACCTGCTGGAGGCCGACGACGACGCCCCCATCATCCGCCTGCTCAACGCCCTGCTGACCCAGGCGGTCAAGGAAGGGGCCTCCGATATCCACGTGGAGCCCTTCGAGCGACGCATGGTGGTGCGTTTCCGGGTCGACGGCGTGCTCCAGGAGGTGCTCGAGCCGCCGCGCCAGATCGCCCCGCTGCTGGTCTCGCGGATCAAGGTCATGGCCCAGCTCGACATCGCCGAGAAGCGCCTGCCCCAGGACGGGCGCATCTCGCTCAAGATCGCCGGCCGGCCCATCGACGTGCGCGTCTCCACCCTCCCCGGCAGCCAGGGGGAACGGGTGGTGCTGCGCCTGCTGGACAAGCAGGCCGGCCGGCTGGATCTTTCCCACCTGGGCATGCAGGACCACACCCGGCGGACCATGGAGTCGCTGGTCAACCGCCCCCACGGGATCATCCTGGTCACCGGCCCCACCGGCTCGGGCAAGACCACCACGCTCTACGCGGCGCTCTCGCAGATCAACGACCGCTCGCGCAACATCCTCACCGTCGAGGACCCGGTGGAGTACGAGCTCGACGGGATCGGCCAGACCCAGGTCAATTCCAAGGTGGACATGAGCTTCGCCCGGGGCCTGCGCGCCATCCTGCGCCAGGACCCCGACGTGGTGATGGTGGGCGAGATCCGCGACCTGGAGACCGCCGAGATCGCCGTCCAGGCCAGCCTCACCGGCCACCTGGTGCTCTCCACCCTGCACACCAACACCGCCATCGGCGCCATCACCCGCCTGCGGGACATGGGGGTGGAGCCCTTCCTGCTCTCGTCGAGCCTGATCGGCGTGCTCGCCCAGCGCCTGGTGCGCCGGGTGGAACCGGGATGCTGCGTCCGGCGCGCACCGACCGAGCAGGAGCGCCGGATCCTCGGGGAGCGGGCCGGCCCGGACACCCAGCTGCTCGAGCCCGTCGAGGAAGGCGACTGCGCCGGCCACGGCTATGCCGGGCGTACCGGCATCTACGAGCTGATCACCGTGGACGCCAACCTCCAGCGCATGATCCACGACGGCACCCACGAACAGGCCATGACCGAGTACGTCCGCGCCCACACCCCGAGCATGCGCGACGACGGCATCGCCCGCGTCCTCGACGGCCAGACCACCCTCCAGGAAGTCATGCGGGTCACCTCCGAAGAGGACTGACCACCGCCGCGCCCGGCGCGCAGCCCCGCCCGCAAGCCATTCGCATGCAACGCCCCGGCAGGCCTGCCGGCCCCGTCGCGGGGGGAATGACCGGCCCGGTGTGCCCGCCCGTCGGCCACGCATCCCGGCAACCGGCGCACCCCCACCCCCCCGCCCCGGATCCCCCGGACCACCAGGATGCCCCCACCACGAAAAAACCCACCGCCGAGGCGGTGGGTTCGTTGGGGCCGTGTTCCGCGGCCGCCGGTGCGGCGCGGAAGGATCGTCCGGCTTACTCGGGGATCCAGCTGTAGTCGTACTCGGGTACGGACAGCTCGGCGTCCTCGGCGACGTTCGCCATGCCCTGGAAGTAGTTCTGGGTCTCGACGTCGCTGTAGAGCGCGGAGGCATTCACGTTGTTCTTGATCGCGATGCCGCTGCCGGCGGTCTCGATCTGCGCCTGGTCGAAGGTGACCTGGTCGCTGATGCGTACCGCTTCCATGGCGGCGTCGCTGGAGGACTCCACGTTCACCTGGACGTTGTCGAAGACGTAGCCGGTGCCTTCGCGCAGGCGGATGGCGCGGCCGACGGACTTCAGCATGGCGTTCTTCAGGGTGACCTTGGACATCGGGTCGGAGGTACCGGTCTCCTTCCAGCCGTCGGCCTCGATCACGCGCGAACCCTGCTCGTCGTCGACGACGTTCTGCTCGGCGTAGACGTTCTCGAGGGTGCCGACGTAGCCCTGGTCGGTGTCCAGGCTGTCGTCACCGGCGTTGTAGACGTACAGGCCGTTGACGTCGACATTGCCGCCCCAGAACTCGATGCCGTCGTCGGCGGAGCCGATGGAGGCGACGTTCTCGATCACGGTGCCGGAACCGACAGAGGCCAGGGAGATGCCGTTGAGCTCCTTGTCCTTCTCCACCTCGTAGCCGGAGTACTTGACCACGACGTAGCGCAGGATGCCGCTGTTGTCGTTCGGGTCGCCCATGTTGCCGTTCTCGACCGGGCCGTAGAGCTGGGTGCCGGCCTCGTAGGTGCGCTCGCCCTTGTTGTTCTGGGCATAGCCGAGGAGGGTCAGGCCACCCCACTGGCCCTGCTCGTCACCGGTGTTCTGGCCGGCGATGTCCTGGGCGGAGGTGAACACGATGGGCTCTTCCCTGGTGCCGTCGGCGATGATCTTGGCACCGCGGTTGATCGCCATGAACGAAGACCCGGTCACGCCGTAGAGGGTGGTACCCGGCTCGATGGTCAGGGTCGCGCCGTTCTTGACGTTGACCTCGCCGTTGATGCCCCAGAGGGTATCCGCGGTCAGGGTGGTGTCGGAGGTGATGTCGCCGGTGAGCAGCTTGGTGGCGATATCGTTCTGCTCCTGGGACACCCACTCGAAGGCACCCATGTTCGCACCGGTGACCGGGTTGGCGGTGCCGCTGTCCTGGTCGGAGATGCGCGGGTCCTCGTGGACGGAGCCGGTGACCGTGTTGCGGAAGTAGCTGCGGGTGGCATCGTCGTTGTACAGGCCCAGGCCGGAGGCGACCGGGTCGCTGGAAACGGCGTCGTTCTTGATGGCCAGGCCCTTGCCGGTGGCGTCGATCTGCTGCTGGGCAAAGGTCACGTCGTCGCTGATGCGAATCGCGGCGACGGTGTCCGCGTAGTCGCTGGCCGCCGGGTCGGCGGAGCTGGACTGGACGTTGACCTGGACGTTGTCGAAGACGTAGCCGGTGCCTTCACGCAGGCGGACGGCGCGGCCGATGGTGTCCAGGGTGGCGTTCTTGAGGGTCACCTTGGACATCAGGCCGGAGGGCGAGACCTGGGTCTCGTTGTAGCCGTCGGCCTCGATGCCGCGGGAGCCGGTCTCGTCGTCCACCTCGACCTGCTTGACGTAGGCGTTGTCGATGGTGCCGACGTAGCCCTGGTCGGTGTCGATGGAGTCGTCGCCGGCGTTGAAGACGTAGAGGTTCTTGACGTCGACGGTGCCGCCCCAGAACTCGATGCCGTCGTCGGCGGAGCCGATCACGGCGACGTTCTCGATGGTGGTGCCGGCGCCCACGGAACCCAGCGACAGGCCGTTGAGCTCCTTGTCCTTCTCCACCTCGTAGCCGGAGTGCTTGATGATGACGTAACGCAGGCTGCCGCTGTTGTCGTTGTCGTCGGCAACGCCGTTGACCGGGCCGTAGAGCTGGGTGCCGGCCTCGTAGGTGCGCTCGCCCTTGTTGTTGGAGGCCTTGCCGAAGATGCTCAGGCCGCCCCACTGGCCCTGCTCGGCGCCGCTGTTCTGGCCGGCGATGTCCTGGGCGGAGGTGAAGACGATCGGGTTGGCGGCCGTGCCGTTGGCGATGATCTTCGCCCCCCGGTTGATCGCCAGGAAAGAATCCCCGGTCACGCCGTAGAGGGTGGTGCCGGCGGGGATGGTCAGGGTGGTGCCGTCGAGGAAGTTGACCTCGCCCTCGATCTTGTATTCCTTGCCCGCCTCGAGGGTGACGTCCTCGCTGAAGTCGCCCTTGAGCGCGGTGTTTTCCTTGACGTAGTCGGCAGTGCCCTCGGCCGCGGGGGTGTTGTCGCCACCGCCGGTGTTGCCGCCGTCATCCACGGGGGGGTGTCGTTGCCGCCGTCGGTGCCGCCGTCGGAGGAACCGCCCCCGCCGCCGCAGCCGACGAAGAGGAATGTGCTCATGACCAGGCCGATCGCGGTGCTGGTCTTGATGATGGGGAGTTGCATAGTCGTCTCCGTCAGTTCATCGGTCGATGGAAAAATCGCAGTGAGTCAGCCTAGGGACGCCTCGTTACAACGGCGTCACCCGCGGGTGACATCCCGGTTTCAGGAATCTTTCAGTCCGCTTCAGTGAAGCGCGGCCTTCAGGTCGTCGAGGGTCAGGCGCCGGCGTTCGGCGGCCCGGGCCTGCTGGTCCTCGATCTCCTCGGTGGAGAGCGGGATCAGGCCGATCTGGGTGAGCAGGCCGATCTCGCCGATCATCCCGCGGCTGAGGAACAGGTCGATGTACTCGCGCATGGCGGGCACGTCGTCGAGGTGGGCGTTCTTGACGTAGAAGTAGAGACTGCGCGAGATGGGGTAGTCCTTGCTGGCGATGCTCTCCACGGTGGGCGCCACGCCATCGATGGTCACGCCCTCGAGCTTGTCCTTGTTCTCGGCGAGGAAGCTGTAGCCGAAGATGCCGAAGGCGTCCTGGTTCCTGCTCAGCTTCTTGACGATCAGGTTGTCGTTCTCGCCGCTGGGGATGTAGTGACCGTCGGTGCGGATCAGGCGGTAGCCCTTGAGGCCCGCGTCGCGGTAGACCTTCATCTGCTCGGTCTGGTACTTGAGCACCATCTCCTCGAAGGCATCCCGGGTGCCCGAGCTCACCGGCGGGCCGTAGATGGTGATCTCGCGCTCCGGCCACTCCGGGTTGATCTGGTTCCAGTGGGTATAGGGGTTGTCCACCAGGCCGCCGCCGTCGGGGTCGGGGACCTTCTTGGCCACGGCCAGCAGCAGTTCCCGCTTGGAGATGTCGAAGTCGGTGTTGTCCTTGTCCTGGGCGAGCACGATGCCGTCATAGCCGAACATCAGCTCGGTGATGTCGCTCACGCCGTTGCGGTCGCACCGCTGGAACTCCTTGATCTTCATCCGCCGGCTGGCGTTGGTGATGTCGGGGGTGTCCGCCTCGCTGCCGTTGCAGAACAGCTTCATGCCCCCACCGGTGCCGGTGGACTCGACGATGGGCGCCGGGTAGCGCGACAGCGCGCCGAATTCCTCGGCCACGTAGCTGGCGAAGGGATAGACCGTGGAGCTGCCGACGATGCGGATCTGCTCCTGGGCCCAGGTGGCACCGCTGGCGAGCAGCGCGAACAGGAAAAGGCTGATGCGTTTCATCTACAACCCCTGGATGATGAATTGGGAATCGAAATCGGGATGGGCACCGAGATCGGCCTCGACCACCGTCTCCTCGCCGGCGCGGATCACCAGCCGGCCGGCGTCGGCCCGGTGGTCGAGCCGGTCGATGCCCGCGGCGAAGGCCGGGTAGCCCCGGTAGGCGGCGAACCGCTGGGGCTCGAACAGCCCGGCAAACCGGGCCAGGCGCTTCTCGAGGCGCAGGCACTCGCGGCCGAAGACCGAGTCCACCGGGCGGAAGTCGGCGGGGCAGGCCCCGCCGTCGCGCTCGGCGCTGGCGAAGATCGCGGGGAAGTCCACCCGCCGCAGCTGCATCCGCAGCGCCAGGGCCGAGCCCCGGCCGAGCAAGTGGTGGACCACCTCGCCGCCCTCGCGACCCACGAGGTAGAGCGTCCCCGCGCTGAGGCTGTCGGCCCGGTCGGCGATGAACAGGTAGAGGTGGCCGGTGAGGCCGCGATCCACCATGTAGACCGTGCGGCCGTCGGGCATGATCGCGAGATCGCCGGCGAACACCCGACCCATGGCATAGTCGCGGATCACCTTGGAACGCTGGTCGCCGGTCTCGAGCAGCACCAGTTCCGCCGGCCAGCCGTGGTGATAGGGATCGGCCATGTCGACCTTGCCCTTGAAATACGGCGCGAACCGCTCGGCGAAGCCGGCGGGGTCCCGCCCGTCCACCGGCCGGGTCTCGCCGATCAGCACCGAGCCCCAGGGGGCGATACGGGCCATCCCCGGCGCGCTGAGCCCACCCGCCGGCGCCAGGTCCACCGGGCGGGTGTCCAGGGCCTCGCCGGTACCGGGATCGAGGTCGGTGAGGTAGAGCCCGCCCACGTCGGCGTCGAACAGCGAGACCCGCAGGTCGCCTGCCTCCCGCTCGATGCGGGTCTCGACCGCCACCGACTCGAACACCCGCGAACGGCCCTCGAACTGGGCGGGATCGCCCTGGTAGTCGGTGGCCAGGCCGAAGATGTGGCGTCCCACCACGTCGCCGGGTTCGACCGCGCCGGCGGCGGCTGCGGCAAGGGCCAGGATGCAGGCGGAGATAAGCTGGATTGACCGTTTCATGCGCGCCTCAGTACTTCACCGACAGGCCCAGGGAGAAGGACCGTCCGGGCTCGTATTCCTGCGTGGTCTTGCCGCCCTGCTTCATGGTCACGGCACTGTCGAGCAGGTTCTTGGCCTTGAACGAGAGCGTGTAGCCGAGCTTCTTGCGCTGCTCGTCGTAGGTGTCGTTCAGGCCCCACTTGAGGACGAAGTCCAGCTTGTGGAACGGCTCCTCGTAGATGTCGGGGTTGCCGTTGATCCCCAGCGCCGAGATGCGCTCGCCGTAGACGTTGTAGAGCAGCACCGCGCTGCGGCGGGTGTGGTAGTTGTCGTAGCCGAACTGCAGGTTGAGCACGTAGGGCGACTGGCCCTGCATCGGCCGGCTCTCGGTGGTCAGGTAGGGGATGAACTGGTCGTCCCGGTTCTCGGGGGCGTCCTTGTCCAGGCTGATTTCCGACTCGATCAGGGCGTAGTTGCCCGACACGTAGAAGTGCTCGAGGCGCTCCCAGAAATCGTCCATGCGCTTGCGGAAGCCGAGTTCCAGGCCCAGGCTCTGGGCGCTCTGGGCGTTGCGGTAGGAGGTCTCGATGTCCACGTCGCTGATGGTGCGGACCGTCTCGATGGGATTCTCGAAGTCCTTGACGAACAGCGCCGCGGAGAAGAACTCGTCGTAGCTCGGATACCACTCGTACTTGAGGTCGAGGTTGTCGACGTAGGTGGGCTCGAGCCCCTCGTAGCCGTAGATGATGTAGCCGGTGAGCGGGTCCTTGTAGCGGTTGGGACTGAACTCGCGGAAATCCGGCCGGGAGATGGTGCGGCTGTAGCCCAGGCGCAGCTGGTGCTGCTCGCTGATCCGCCAGGTCCCCGCCAGTGACGGGAAGACGTCGCTGGTCTCGAGGTCGTAGGTGGTCTCTTCCTCGCCCACCTGCAGTTCCTGGACCGATTTCTCCTGGCGCAGGCCGGCGGTCACGTCCACCGACTCCAGCGGCGAGTAGAGCTGGGAGAGATAGACGGCCTGCACGTGCTGGTCGGCGGTGTAGAAGTCGTCGGGCTTGTAGGCATCGAGCACGTCCGCGGTGCCCTCGTCCACCGCCTCCTCGGTAAGCGCCTCGTCGATCGGGCGGGGATCGAGGGTCTCGGCGTACTCGACCTTGAAACGCCGGTTGTCCAGGCTGCGCGCCTTCTTGTAGTCGAACAGCCCGATGCGGGTGTGGTTGTCGCGGCCGTTGTGGACGAAGGGCAGCTCCAGGTCGAGGCGGTAGTTGTCCACCTCGTCCTCGAGGTCGGAGTAGAGGTAGTAGAGCTTCTTGGCGTCGATGACCATGCCGTCGGCGTGGTCCTTGTACTCGTACTCGAAGGTGCCGGGCTCGAGGCGGGTGGCCGTGGCCGTCTCCGCGCCCCAGTCGAGGACCACGTCGTCGAACAGCCCCGCCGACGCCTCGCCACCGAAGCGGTGTTCACCGTTGAACTGGTGGGCGAACAGTTCCTTCTCCGTGTACTGCAGAAAGGCCCGCTCGTGGAAGGTGTTCTCGGTGAGCTTTTCCTTCTCGCCGAAGTTGGTGATGTCGTTGGCTTCGCTCAGCGCCAGCAGGGTGTACTTGACCCGGTGGTTCTCCTCGTCGTCCACGCCGAGGCTGATCATGCCCCCGTACTTTTCCTCGAGCTCGGTCAGGCTGTAGGCATCGCTCTGGATGTGGATGTGCTCGTCGTTGACCGGGTCGTACTGGTACTCGTCCTTCTTGATCGCCCGGGAATCCTCGTCGGTCTTGTAGTAGACCGCCCCGGCGAAGCCGTAGCTGAGCCCGCCGCTGGTCTTGAACCGCTGGCCGGCGGAGCCGGTGATGCTCATCCCCGGCTTGATGGTGCGCTCGTCGAGACCGTAGGAGCGATAGCTCATCATCGCGTCGTTGAGCTGCTCCTTTTCCTCGGCGGTGAGGCCTTCGGCGAGCACCTGGTCGCCGAGCACGACCTCCTCGGTGAGCACGCCGAAGTCGTCGCTCTTGTCCAGCAGGATGGCCGGCACGCCCTTGGCGTTGTCCGGGTTGTAGACGGCCGACTGGCCGGTGCTCTCGTTGACCGATCCGCTCACCGAGAGCTTGACGTAGTTGTCCTCCTCGGGGATGTCGCGGGTGTTGATGGCCACGGTGCCGCCGGCGAAGGTCCCGGGAAGATCCGCGCTGTGGGTCTTCTGGATCTTCATGTTCTGGATCACCGAGGTCGGGAAGATGTCGAGCGGGACCACGCGCTTGGTGGGTTCGGGCGACGGGATGTGCAGGTCGTTGAGCAGCACGGTGCTGTAACGCTCGCCCAGGCCGCGGATGTAGACGAACTTGCCGTCGACGATGGTGATGCCGGTGACGCGCTTGAGCGCCCCGGAGGCCGAGGAGTCGCCGGACTTGGAGAACTGCTCGCTGGAGATGGCGTCCGCGAGGACGTTGTCGTCCTTGAGATCGGTGAGCGTGGAGGCCAGGCTGCCCTCCACCGAGGGCGCGGTGACCACGAAGCTCTCCATGACGATGTCGGATTTCACCAGCTTCGCCCGGGCCTTGCTCGAAGCCTCGGCGGTCACGCCCACGTCCTCGATCACCTGCATCACGTACTTGGGATGCACCACCGAGAGGTCGTACTCGCCCTCGGCGAGCTCGACGCGCGCGATGCCGTCCTCGCCCGAGCGCGCCTCCACGGCATAGCCCTTGACGAACAGCCGGGCGCCGGCGACCGGCTCCCCGGAGCGGCTGTCGGTGAGCGCCACCTCGAGCGTGCCCTTGGGCCCCTCCTGTTCCCGGACCTGGCGCTTCTCGAAGGTCTGGCGGTACTCGGTGAGCGGCAGGTCCAGCTCCACCTCGGCCCCGGAACCGGTCAGGGTGAGAAAGACCTGGCTGGAGACGTCGGCGAGCAGGTCCACCTCGGTGACGGCGAACAGTTCCTGGTCCTTGAAGTAGCCGATCTCGTAGTGCCCCGCCGGCAGGGCGAAACCCGCCATGCCGAAGCGGTCGGTGGTCTTGACCGTCGGCCCCACGGAGATCGAGATGTCGCGCTGGGCCTCGCCTTCCTTGAAGACGAACACCCGCAGGTTCTCGTCCATGCCGCCGGTGGCCTGGGCCTGGGCGGCACCGCAGGCCAGCAGGCAGAGGATCAAGAGGTACTTAGATACAGGCAGTAGGTTCGGCATTGCACTGGTCGATCTGCTTGAAGATGTGGGAGGCCTTCTGGAACAGGCGGTCGTCGGTGACACGCTTGAGATAGGCCTTGGCCCGGTCGAAGTCGCCGAGGCGGAACCAGGCGTAGCCCACCGCGTAGACGATGTCGTTCTCCTCGAGCAGGCCGTAGCGCTCGAGGGCGTCGGTCTTGGCCACCAGGCTCTGGTAGTCGTCCAGGTGGATGTCGATGCCCACCCGCTGGCGGAACTTGGCCTTCTGGTCGCCGATCCGGCGGTTGAGCTGCAGGGCGCGCACGGGCTGGCCGGCCTTGAGGTAGAGCGCCGCCGCCTTGTGGGCAAAGCCCGGCTCGAGGAGCGTGGCGCGGTCGAAGACCTGGGCCGCCGAGAGATAGCGCTCGCCGTCGATGTAGACCTGGCCCAGCAGCTCGATCAGCTTCGCGTCGTGGCCGAAGCGCAGCACCGCCTCCTCGAGCAGCGCGGCGGCCGCGTCCAGCTGGCGGTTCTCGCGCAGGGCGTAGGCCACGGCGAGGTAGTCCTCGGGATCGTGTTCGCCGGCGGCGAGGTATTCCCGGGCGTACTCCACCGCCTGCCGGTAGAACCCCAGGCCCACCAGGTAGTAGAACTTCTGGCGGTAGAAGCGCGGGTACCCGGGGAAACGCTCGATGCCGGCATCGAGGACCGACCAGGCCTTCTCCATCTCGCCCAGCTGCTTGTGGGCCTCGGCCCGGATGACGAACATCTGCCGGTTCTCGAGGGCCTTTTCGCCGGCCCGGTCCAGCGCCTCGACCACGCCCGCGTATTCCTGCAGCTGCCAGTGGTTGCGGGCCACGTAGAGCTGGATGGCGGGGTTGTCCTGGCCGCGGGCGGCGGCCTCGTCGAAGAAGATGTTGGACAGCGCGGGATAGCCCTGCTTGTGCAGCAGCACGCCCTTGAGCGTGTAGTAGCGGGTGAAGGGAAAGTCGTCGCGGCGCACGTCGACCTTCTCCAGCGCGTTGCCGGCGCGCTGGACGTAGCCGTCCTTGAGCAGCTTGGCCCCCAGCTCGACGTAGTCGATCCGCTGCTCGGCGGCCGTCGCCAGCCCCGGCAAGGACAACAACAGCAATGTCAGCAACCGCTTTTTCATGGGGTCAGTCCAGCTTGAACACGATTTTCTGCGTGGCCCAGACGCTCACCTTCTTGCCGTCGTAGGTCGCGGGTTCGAACTTCCAGCGACGGATGGTGTTGGTCGCCTTGAGGTCGAAGATCTCCTCGGGCTCCGACTCGATGATCTCCACGTCCTGGACGTTGCCCGACTCGTTGATCAGCACGCTCATCACCACGTGGCCCGTGATCCCCTGCTTGCGGGCGAGCTCGGGGTAGACGATGGGCGAGCGCCGCTTGACCTTCGGCGGGGTGTCCACGCTGCCCTTGTCCATGGCCTGGTCGTCGTCGGCGTCGAGCAGGTCGGTGTCGCCCTCGGCGATCTCGTCGAATTCGGCCTCGTCGAAGGCCGGCACGCCGAAACTCAGGCCCGTATCGGCCATCGAGGAGCCGATGTCGGTGGGCTTGATGGACGGCATGTCGGGCGACGGGCGGCGCTGTCGTTCCCGCTTGGGCGGCTCGGTCTCCTGCTTCTCGACCTTCTGCTGGCGATCCTCGACGTCGAAGTTCACCGCGCGGTCGGCGAGCTCGTCGCGGTCCGTGTCGGACTCGTTGAGCGCGATCGCGAACACGAAGATGAGGTAGGGGATCAGCAGGGCGCCGAGAAGCGCCAGCAGTCTTCTGAACATCGCCGCCACGACCCCTTACTCCTGCTCGGTGGCGACGCCGACATTGCTCGCACCGGCGAGCCGCGACTGGTCGACGACCGACAGCACGCGCTTGGCCGGCACCGACTCGTCGGTCACCACCAGCACGGTCTTGTCGGTGCTCTGGCGCAGCATGTCGCGCAGCTTGCTCTGCAGGCTGTAGATCCGCGCCGGCTGGTTGTCGACGAAGATGTCGCCGTACTGGTCGATGAACACGCGCACCGACTGGCTCGGCGCGGCCGTGGCGCTGCCGGCGCTGGGCCGCTCGAGCTCGAGCTTCATGTCCTTGACGAAGGTGGTCGTCACCATGAAGAAGATCAGCAGGATGAAGACCATGTCGATCAGCGGCGAGATGTCGATCTGGATCTCTTCTTCGCGGTTGTCTCTGTAACGGCGCATAGGATTACCTTGGATGTGTCAGGCCACTTCCGCGCAGACCTGGTCGCAGATCTGGTCGAGCTCGCGTTCGATATGGCGCTGGCGGCGCTCGACCGAGCGACCCACCAGGATCCCGGGGATGGAGATCACCAGGCCCATCTGGGTGGTGAACAGCGCCCGGCTGATACCGTCGGCGATGCCGCCGGACTGGGAGAAGAGCGCCATGTCGCCGAGGGCCTCGAAGGTGGCGATCATGCCGTCGACGGTCCCCAGCAGGCCCAGCAGCGGGGCCACCACCACCAGCGAGCGCACCAGCGCGCGATAGCGGGACAGCTCGGTGCGCACCTCGCCGAACGACTCGCGGATCAGCGAGCGCAGCCGGGGGGCCGGGTGACCCGCGCGGGCCAGTGCCACCGCCTGCCGGGCCGCGCGCGCGGTGACCGCCTGGCCGACGCGCTTGCCGCGCCGGACGCGATCCACCAGCACGCGCGGGTCCTGGGCAGTGGTGCGCACCACCGTCATCCGCCAGATGAGCGCGTACCAGAGGACGACCGCCACCGCGACCAGGGGCGGCATCACGAAGCCGCCCATCTCCATGTACTCGCGCAGCGTGTTGAGATCGGGCAGGAAGTCCATGCGATCAGGGCTTGTAGACGTTGATCACGTGCAGCGCGGACTGCTCCAGGCCGTTCTTGATCCGCGCACCCCAGCCGGAGAGCACGTTGCCGATCAGCAGCAGCGGGATGGCCACGACCAGGCCGAACTTGGTGGTCACCAGCGCCTCGGAAATGCCCGAGGAGAGCAGCTTGGGATCGCCGGTGCCGAACTCGGCGATGATGTCGAAGGTGCTGATCATCCCCGTGACCGTGCCCAGCAGCCCCAGCAGCGGTGCCACCGCGGCGATCACCAGGATGGCCGTGCCGAAGCGGTCGATGCGCGAGCTCTCGTGGAGGATCGACTCGCTGATGATGTCCTCGATGTGCTCGCGGTCGCGGTCGAGGTTGCGCAGGGCCGCGGCGACCACGTTGCTCGCCGCGCCCACCTTGCGCTTGCAGTAGGCCAGTGCCTCGTCGAGACCGCCCTCGTGCATGCGCTTGCTCACGCCCCGGGCGATCCGGCGGGTGTTGGAACCGGCCACCAGCAGCACCAGCATGCGCAGCAGGGTGAGCAGCACGCCCAGCGCACCCAGGCCGATGATCACGTAGCCGACGATGCCGCCCGCCTCGACCTGGTCGAGCAGCGTGGTCTCCTCGCGCTTCTCCACCGCCTTCTGGGTGTTCTCGAAGAGGAACACGTCGATGCTCGCCGGGTTCAGGCCCTCGGCCAGCTGCTCGGCGATCGAGGGGCTCGGGCTCGCCCAGATCTTGAACTGGCCGTCGCCGGCGGGTGCCAGCAGGCCGGAACCCTCGGCGCTCAGGCCGTACCGGGCGATCCGGCCGACACTGAACACCTCGCCGGTCAGCGAGCGACCGTCGAGACCGAAGAAGGTGCCCCGCTCGCGGGTCACCGTGCCGTCGGCGGCAATCGCCTCGGCCGCGCTGGCAAAGGCCTGTTCCAGGCGGGCGATCTCGCCCGCGCCCTCGTCGAGGGGCATGCCCAGCTTGTCCAGCGATTCTTCGGCCTGGATCAGCGTGGTCTCCATGAGCAGGCCGTCGTTCTCCGCCTGGTCGGCGTCCCGCGAGGCCTCGGTGATCCGCCGGTTGAGCCGGTCGGTGACGTTCTGCTTCTGCAGGTACTGCTGCTGCAGCGCCTCGATTTCCGCGGAGGCCGCCGACAGGCGCTGGTCCTGGCTCTGGCGCATGCTGGCCAGGCGTTCCTCCAGGGCCTTCTTCTCCGAGACCAGGTAGGCGAATTCCTTCTTGTACGCCTCTTCCAGCTCCCCGGCGTGGGTGGTGGCGGCGAACAGGGTCAGCAGGGCAAAGAGAATGCGACGCATGGCTTAGTTCTTGGGCAGGAAGTTGGGGGTGGTGAACTGGCCGCGGTGGATGTTCTTGTTGAAGGCATCGAACAGCTGCTCGACCCGGGCGACCTTCTCCGGCTGGCTGATCGTCTCCTTCTTCCACTGGCCACCGTTCTTGCGCACCAGGCCGTGGGTGCCGTCGGGCGTGCGGTAGAACATCGCGACCTTGCCCAGGCGCAGGACCTCGACCAGCTTCTCCTGGCCGTCGACGGTCAGCGTATCCTTGTAGATGCCGCTGCTCTTGCCCAGCATCAGCTCGTCCTCGACGAAGGCCCACAGCTGGTTGGCCGCCTTGTTGGGCGTGACCACCTGCGCGTCCAGGCGGTGCTCGATCTCGTCGAGCGCGGCCATGCGCTCGCCGAGCTTGAACGGCAACGAGGCCGAGACCGTCTCGCGCAGGTCGGCGATGGCGCCCTTGAGCACCGGGGTCACCGACTCGCTGGCCTGGTTGGCCTCGGCCTTCTCGGCGGTGATCTCCTCGAGCTCGCGCTGCAGGTCCTTGATATTGAGATCCGCGCGGCTGATGCGGACCTCGAGGTCGCTCTTCTGGCTGGAGTAGGAGCGCATCTGGTCCTGGAACGCCGTCTTCTCCCGGCTGATCTCGTCGTGCAGCGACTCGATCTCCTGGCGGATCTCCACCAGCTCCGCCGAGAGCTTGTCCAGCGACTGCGCCTCCTGCGCGGCCACGGCACCGGCCGTGCCGGCGGAGAGGACCAGACCCACGAGCAACCCGGAAACCGGATGCACCTTCCGATTGACTGACTGCACAAGCGACTCCGTCTAGGCGAGGTTCTTCAACGGAGCGCCACCTTGAAGGGGGAGGGTTACAGGGGTGTTACGGGAAGGTGAACGAAATATCTCCCGGCCACCGGAGGGCGGGGAGAGACCCGCGCCGGGGAGCAGCGGTGCTAGACTGGAAACCTGATCGAGGAGCCCGGCAGGAGGAGTCGCGATGCCGCCACTCGACCCCGAAACCCCATCCTTGACCGTCGAGCAGTACCTGGAGGGCGAGCTCGCCAGCGAGGTCCGCCACGAGTACATCGACGGCCAGGTCTACGCCATGGTGGGGGCCAGTCGTGCGCACGCCCGCATCGTCACCAGCCTCAGCCTGAGCCTGGGCCCCAGGGCCCGCGACAGGGGCTGCGACCTCTTCTTGAACGACATGAAGGTCCGCCTGGAGGTCCGCGGCCAGGACATCTTCTACTATCCCGACCTGGTCCTCACCTGCGACCCCGCGGACGACGAGGAGTACTTCGTCACCGCCCCCTGCCTGATCGTCGAGGTCCTCTCCCCCGGCACCGAGCGCATCGACCGGCGGGAAAAGCGCTTCGCCTACACCACCATCGACAGCCTGCGGGAATACCTCCTCGTCGACCCGGACCGCCGTCACGTGGAGATCCATCGCCGTCGCGACGACTGGCACCCCGAGGTCGTCACCGAGGGCCGCATCCGCCTCGAAAGCCTGGCGATGGACGTGCCCCTCGAAACGCTCTACGAGGACCTGCCGGCGGACTGAACCGCCCGGAGCCCCGGCCCCATCGGGCTCCGCCGCATCGAGCCCGACCGACTGCGAGCGGCAGGGCCATCAGAACCGGTAGGCCGCCGTGAACCAGGCCCGCGGGTCCTGTCCCTGGTCATCCGAACGCGGCTCCCCGCCCCGCGTGCTCCAGGCGACCACGACGTCCGCCTCCCATGCGCCGTCACGATACCCCAGCCCCAGTCCACCACCGGCCAGGGTGCGCCCTTCTTCCTGCTCGAAGGCCTCGATACGACCCGCGTCGTAGAAGAGGTAGGGATCGAGCCGTCCGAAGCCGCGATGCAGCTCGAATCGCGACAGCCATGCCCGGCTGCCGGTCGCTTCCCCCTGCGGGTAGGCGCGCACCCCGTGGGCGCCCCCCAGCGCCAGCGTCTCGGAGGAGTCGAGGGAGACGTCCGCCCATTGGGCCTGGACGTGTCCGCGCAGTTCCAGCCCGGCGGGCAAGGCCTGCCGTCGACCGATACGCCCCTCGACCTTGGTGAACGCGCCGTCGGGCACGTCGTCGACATCGGTCTCCACCACGCCGGGCGCGACCTTCACGCCCCCGTAGGTCACCCCCTGCCGATCACGATGATCGAAGCGCAGGCCCAGCGCCAGGCGATGGGCCGTCTTGTCCTCGTAGGTCACGTCGTCGAAGGCATTGTCCAGCCACTTGTGCGCGTAATCCGCCTCGAGGGTCAGGTTGGTGTCACGGGAGCGCAGCCACGGATAGGAAACACCGGCCTCGACCATGTCCGCCGTCCCGGTGAACCCCTCGTAGGGCGAGCGCAGGTCGTATTCCGTGCGCGAGATCCCCAGCCTGCCCCGCAGCCCCGAATACCCGAGCGGCCGGGCATAGTCGAGCGCGCCCAGCCAGAGCTCCTCGTTGCTCACCAGGCCCTGCATGGAGAACCGGTCACCCGGTGTCAGCAGGCCGTTGTAGGCCAGGTCGGCGCGCAGGCGATACTCGCCGGAAAACCGGTTGCCGTGATTGTCCAGCCCCAGCGAGCCTTCCCAGCGCTCGCCGCGGCGGACATCGACCGCCAGGTCGCCGGTGCCCGTCTCGCGGCCGGGCCGCATCACCGGATCGACCTCGACACCGGGCAGATCGGCCAGCAGCATTACGGCGCGCGTCAGGGCATCGGACTCGATCAACGCACCCGGTTCCAGCCCCTGCAGAAACCCCTCGGCGGTGGTGACCAGCGCCGGGTCCTCGCCGTGGGCGCGCACGGCCCCGTAACGCCCTTCGACCACCCGGACATGCAGTTCCCCGTCGGTCAGTTTCTGCGCCGGCAGCACCGCGCGGGCAAAGGGATACCCCTGCGCGCGGTAATATCGGCTGACGCGGTTGGCCAGTCCTCGCAACCCGGCCAGGTCGAGCGAACGCGGCAATGCCTCGTCCCCCAGCACCTGCTCCAGGGTGTCGTCGTCGAACACCGTGTTCCCGGTAAAGCGCAGCCGCTCGATCTGCACGCGCTGGCCACCGGGCCTGCCCTCCGACAAGGGGGCCCCGGAGGGCTGGAAGTCCACCGAGGGCGGCGTGGGTGTCGTGATTTCCGGCTGCGTCTCCTGCAGCACGCGACCGGCATCCGGGCGATCCTGCGCCCCGGCGGGCGCGGCCGACGCGAAGAGCACCGGGATCAGCAGCAGGGCTGTTCGTTTCATCACCTCCATGGCTCAACGTCCCTCCGGTTGCCGAGCCGCCGGACGGGCAAGCCGGTCCCCGGGCAGGCGGATGCCCGTCCCTTCCACGGTCAGCATCGGCCCGATGCCGTTGACCGCCAGGTTCCAATGCCGATTCCGCGAGGCCGGCGTCTCGCTCGTCCCGAGGCGGGCCCGGTCGATCCCGCGTTGCACATCTTCGATGGAGCCGGGCGTGAGCAGATCCCCTGCGAGGACGTACGGCTCCGGGAAGCGATAGTTCGGCACGTCCCCGCCGGCCAGCGACAGCCCGTCGACCCGGACGGTCTTGCCCGCCCCCGGACGGGCATCGACGAACCGCCCGGAGAGGTCATCGACCACCAGCCGCACCGCGTCGCCCGCGATCACGTTCTCGAGCCGGGGCTCTCCCTCGACCGGCGTTTCCAGGGAACCGTCGTAGACCTTGTCCGGCACGGTCAGCCCGCTGACCGAGAGCGGCCGGGGATCGATGCCGAGGACCCCGTCGACGAAGTCGATGGCGTAGTTGGTGGCGGTCAGGCCCTGCGGGCGGATGCGGTAGTCCCCCGCGTCCACGGCGCCCTGGGCATCGCCGCCGTAGGCCAGCCTCCCGCCCAGCACGCTCGCGTCCTCGCCGGGCACGAAGCCCTCGTAGGTCACGCCGTTGCCACCGGCATAGGCCTGGCCATCGTAGGTCTTGGCATCATCTTTGGCCGTGATCGTCAGCGGGGCCGGCAGGATGTCGGCCGAAACGCCGGAAACATCGAGCCGATAATTCCCGGCATCGCGCCCGGAGAGGGTCACACCATCCACCGTGACCGGCTTGTCGCTGCCCGCGTTCGGGTCGACGAAGCGAACGGTGGCGGCATCGGTGTCGACGGCCACCCGGTCACCGCCGAGCACCCCGCCGGGACTGCCGAAATCGGCGACCGTGGCCTCGACGGTCCCGTCATAGGTCTTGTCCTCGACGGAAAGGCCGGCAAGCGCGATCCCTCGCGGATCGACGCGCAGGGTGCCGTCGACGAAGTCGATGGTGTAGTTGGCGGCGGTCAGCCCTTCGGGACGGATGCGGTAGTCCCCCGCGTCCACCGCGCCCTGGGCATCGCCGACGTAGGCCAGCCTCCCGCCCAGCACGCTCGCGTCCTCGCCGGGCACCAAGCCCTGGTAGGTCACGCCATTGCCGCCGGCATAGGCCT
>JAAZVP010000037.1 GCA_018623495.1 Halothiobacillus sp.
CAAGGGGCTCTACAGGAAGGCCCGCGCCGGCGAGATCCCCCACTTCACCGGCATCGACTCCGACTACCAGGCCCCCGAGTCCCCGGAGATCCACCTGGACACGGCCCGCCACACCGCCGACGAGTGCGCCGACCAGGTCGTCGCCCACCTCCGCGAGCGGGCCTATCTCCGGTAGGGCACCCCGGGCGCTCGCCCCGGGACAGGCGCGTTCACGACCACGGCACCGGGTCAATGCAGGCCCGTGACTGGCGGTCTCCCGGCCGCAAAAGGCGGCGACCGACCCCGATCGCCGCTGCTGAGCCCTTGTAGGATGATCAACGCCTCCATCGGGCGGAGCCAGCCATCATCCACGTGACCGATCGACGACTCGGCGTCATCCGGCACAAAGCCGCCTCGATTTCCCGGCGAGAAGCGCCAGGAGGTCGATCACCTGCTCGGGACTGACGCACGATGGTCTGCCGAACGGCTTTCGGCAGAACGGCCGAGCAGCTCGATGCCGAGTCGGGGCGGTCAGGGCATTTCGATGCTTTCGTGGTACGCTTCGGTCGAATCCGGGATGGAATCGGAGACCAGCGCCTGCCACCACCCGGTTTTCTTTCAATAGTCGACCGCTGCTCTTCCCATGGATTACCCAGCCCTGCTGCCAAAAGTCACCGCCATCGCCGTCGAGGCCGGTGAAGCGATCATGGAGATCTACACCCGCGACTTCGAGGTCGTGGAAAAGGCCGACCGGAGTCCACTGACCGAGGCGGACATGCGCGCCCACCGGCTGATTGTCACCGCGCTGGAGCAACTGACTCCCGCCATCCCCGTGCTCTCCGAGGAATCCGGAGAAATCCCCTGGGAAAAACGCCGGGAGTGGGACCGCTACTGGCTGGTCGACCCCCTGGACGGGACCAAGGAGTTCGTCAAGAAAAACGGCGAATTCACCGTCAATATCGCCCTGATCGAGGACCACCGCCCCGTGCTCGGGGTGGTGCACGCCCCGGCCATCGAACGCACCTATTCGGCGGCCACGGGCCTCGGGGCCTTCGCCCAGGGCGTTGGAGAGGCCCGGCCGGAGCCCATCCATGTCCGCCCCCACTCCGCGGGCAGGCCCTGGCGGGTAGTCGGCAGTCGATCGCATCCCAGCGGCAGGCTGGCGAGTTTCCTAGAACGACTCGGCGAGCACGAGATGGTCGCCATGGGCAGCTCACTCAAGTTGTGCCTGGTGGCCGAAGGTCGCGCCGACGTCTACCCACGACTGGGCCCGACATCGGAATGGGACACCGCGGCGGCACAGGCCGTCGTTGAGCAGGCAGGAGGCAGCGTCCATGTCACCGAGACCCTGGCTCCCCTCACTTACAACGAAAAGGACGACCTCCTAAATCCCGCGTTTATCGTTACAGGATCGAGCCAAGAGATACCCCACCGGGTGCAGAACGCACTCTCACAAATATCCTGAGCGCACCGCGACCACCTCGGCAAAATCTTGTCAGGACCCGAAGGGTACGCTGGCGGTGAGCATCACGTTGCGCCCCGCGCCCAGGGCATAGCCCTTGTAGGTGTCGAGAAAGTCGCGATAGGCCTCGTCGAGGAGGTTCTCCACGCGCAGATCCAGGGCCACGGCACGATCGCCGGCGAGCGCCAGGTCGAAGCCGGCCCCCACCGACCAGAGGGTGTAGTCGTCGGTGGAGGCGGTGCCGAAGGGCTTGGCGTCGAACTGGGAGAACGGCTCGTAGCGGCCGGCGGCTTCCCGGGCCCGGGCGTGTTTCACGCCGACGAAGGCGCGCAGGTCGCGCAGCTCCCGCCAGCTGCCGTGCTCCCAGGCCAGGCGCGCGCGCAGCGTGTCCGCGGGCAGCAACGGCAGGTCGGCCCCGGCATCGGTGAGCTCGCCGTCGACGGCCTCGAAGGCCCCCTCCAGCGAGAGCCCGCCACCGATGCGCCAGCCGGCGGCCAGCTCGACACCGTCGAGGCGCGCATCGCCCTGGTCGGCACGGTAGAGCGGCAGCCCCCCCTGCTCTTCGCCGGTGTTGCGCAGGAAGATGTAGTCGTCGATGCGGTTGCGGTAGACGGTGATCGAGGCATTCGCCCGCTCGCCCCGCCATGCAAGGCCCAGGTCGGTGTTCAGCGAGGTCTCCTCGGTGAGCGCGGGATCGCCCTGCTGGTAGGCGGCCACGCCACCGTGCACGCCGTCGGCATAGAGCTCGAAGATCGACGGCGCGCGGAACCCCCGGGCCAGGCCGGCCCTGAGATTCCAGCCGCGGGCTACCTCCCAGTTGGCTCCCAGCGAGCCGGAGAAGACCTCGTACTCCCGCCCCCGGGTATCCAGGCCCGAACGGTGCGCATCGTTGTTCGCGGACTGCTCCAGGCGGTCGAGGCGCGCACCCGCCTGCACCCGCACGGGCCCGAACCGGCGCTCCTCGAAGGCATAGACCGCCAGGCCGTCGCGCTCGGCGTCCGGGGTGAGCTCGCCGGCGCGCAGGTCCTGGTCGACGGCCACGGCCTCGACACCGACCTCGCCGCGCCAGCCGGCCACCCGCGGGTGCTCGGCGCCCAGGCGCAGGGTGGTCCGCTCGCGGCGCACGTCCAGCCCCAGGGCATCAAGATCCATGTCCTGGTAGGCGATGCCGGCGGGGGCGGCCTGGCGAACGTTGTCCTGGCGGACCAGCCGCGGCTTGACCAGCCATTCGCCGGCCCAGAACTCGCCCTCGAGCGCCAGCTCGTCGTTCTCCAGGTTCTGGCCCAGGGGTTTGCCGTTGGGCAGGAGGAAGTTCTGCTCGTTGTCCCAGTGGGTGTAGCGCAGGCTCCAGCGGCCGTAGTCGCCGGCATGGCCGAGGCCCAGCGTGCCGGCGAGGATCTCGTAGTCGGTGTGGTCCAGCTCGCCGGTGAACCTGGGATCATTCTCGACCCCGCTCTCGGCGAAGGTGGGTTCGTCGGGGGTGGTGAGGTCGCCGGCGTCGCGACGGGAGAGCGCGGCGGTCCAGCCCCAGCCGTCCCGGGCACCCTCGGCCTCGACCCCCAGCATTCCCTCGGCATTGTTGCCGCGAAAGCCGGTGGTCACCCGGCCACGGAGCAGGCTGGCGCCCGGGGCCTCGGGAACGGCCCGGGGCACCAGGTTGACCGCCCCGCCCAGGGCGTCCGAGCCGTAGAGCACGCTCTGCGGACCACGGACCACTTCCACGCGCTCCGCCAGGAAGGGATCGACGTTGGGCAAGTGGCGCACCCCGTACTGCTGGTGGTCCTGGGCCACGCCACCGGAGAGCACGCGGATCCGGTTGCCGGACAGGCCACGGATCACCGGCTTGCCCACCTGGGAGCCGGTGGAGATATTGCTCACCCCGGGGATGTCCTCCACCAGCGCGCCCAGCGAGGCGCCCTGCTGGCGACGCTTCTCCTCGCCCTCGACGACGTCCACCGCCGTGGGGCTGTCCTCCACCGTCGTGACGAAGGGCGCGGCGGTGACGCTGACCGGGTCCAGCGACTCGGCCGCCTGGAGCGGCAGGGCGACAGACAGGGCGATGGCGGCAGCGAGCGGTTTGCGGCTGGGCATGGGTCCTCCCGGGGGCACGATGAATTCGGAGTTGTTATAACATAACACTCCGTGGAACCGGAAGCCTGCCGCGGGATGGGGTCGGAACGGGGCCGGGGCCCTGGGCGGCGGCGAGCCGGGGCATCCCGCTCCGGCCTCTGCCCGCCGCGGCCTCCCGCTGAACGCCGGGAACTAGAGGATCCGTTCGGCGTGCTCGGCGAGCGGGGAGCGCTCGATGTCCTCGAGGGTGATGTGGGCCGAGCGGTCCCAGTCGCGGAACTTCTCCACCAGGTAGGTGAAGCCCGAGGTGGTCGGGGAGAGATAGGGGGTATCCAGCTGGGCGAGGTTGCCCATGCAGATCACCTTGGTCCCCATGCCGGCGCGCGTGACCAGGGTCTTGACCTGCTTGGCGGTGAGGTTCTGGGCCTCGTCGATGATCAGCCAGGTGTCGGCGAAGTTGCGACCGCGCAAAAACCCCGGCGATTTCAGCTGGATGCGCTCGCCGAGCATGTCGCGGGTGGCCGCCGCGGCCCAGCCGTTGGAGCCGCTGATCAGCGCCTCGAGGTTGTCTTCCACGGCGCCGTGCCAAGGGGCGAGCTTCTCTTCCTCGGTACCGGGCAGAAAGCCGATGTCCTCGCCGGCGGCGACGGTCTCGCGGGTGACCACGATGCGCTCCTGGAGCTTGTGCTCCATGACGCTGGTCAGCCCTGCGGCCAGCGCCATCAGCGTCTTGCCGGTGCCGGCGGAGCCGGCGATGGTCACCAGGTGGATGTCGGGGTCCATGAGGAAGTTGAACGCCGCGTTCTGCAGGACGTTGCGCGCCTGCACGCCCCAGACCGAGGCGCGGTCCGAGCGGTAGTTGCGGGCCATGCGCATGGTCACCCGGCCGTCCTCGACCGCCATGACGACGCCCTCCATGCCGCCGGGCTTGTCCTCGAACACGTACTGGTTGGGGTACCAGTCCTCGGCGTCCTCCACCGGCCAGGCGTAGAAGGTGGCGCCGTTGCCGCCCATCTCCGGGTCCTCGGGTTCGTGCCAGGCCTCCAGCCCCTCGCCCTCCAGGCCGTTCCAGTAGCCCTCCGGGAGCAGCCGGTAGCCGGTGCTCATGGCGTCCACGTCCTCGATCACCCGGTCGTTCTGGTAGTCCTCGGCGGGGATGTTGGCCGCCGCCGCCTTGACCAGCAGGTTGATGTCCTTGGTGACCAGGATGATGGTCTCGTCGTCGCCGCGGGCTTCGCGGATCTGCATGAACTCGCTGAGGATGCGGTTGTCCGCCACCGAGGCGTCCAGCCCGGGCATCACCCGGGAGGCATCGGCGAAGTGCAAGAACAGCCGGCCGCCCGGTCCCTGGCCGTGGTTGGGGATGGGAATGCCCTCGGCGATGCGCGCCTGGGGCAGGCCGATCATCATATCGCTGACAGTGCGGGTGGCGTGACGGGCGTTGTGCGAGACCTCCCCCCGACCGCCCTTGAGCTTGTCGAGCTCCTCGAGGACGGTCATGGGGAGGATCACGTCGTGTTCGGCGAATTGGAAAAGGGACTGTGGATCGTGGATGAGGACGTTGGTATCCAGGACGTAGGCGCGCTTTGCGCCTTTCTCGATCACGACCATGGGCGGTTGCCGCTCCGTTGGGTGGGCGTCACCCATTGATATAGCAGACCCACCCGTGACCGCTTGATGACAGCCCCGCCTCAGTCTTCGGCGCGCGCCCGGTAGCGACGCAGGCCCTCGCGTGCGTGGCGGGCCGCCTCGGCCATGTAGGCGCCCTCTTCCGAGGCGGTCTGCGGGTAGGCCGAAAGGCCCATGGCGTTGAGACAGTCCACGGCATCGCGCAGGTCCCGGCGGATGGCGGTCGCCTCCTCGTCGCGGCTGCCGCGCAGCTCGGCGGCCACCGCCAGCAGGGTGTCGGTGAGCGACTCGCGCTCGGCCAGCAGCGACTCGGTCTCCAGCAGGTCCGCGGCCACGACCTTGTCCAGGCGTTCCAGCAACTCGTCGAGATCCATGGGCTCGGCCTCCGGCGTTTCGTTTCGGGGCGCACATCATACAGGTCCCCGGCAGCCGGATTTGTTAATCTCTCGGCATGGCAATCCGATTCACCAAGATGCACGGGCTGGGCAACGACTTCGTGGTCATCGACGCCTGGAGCCGGCCCGTGGCACTCACCACCGAGCAGGTGCGCTTCATCGCCCGGCGCCGCTTCGGGGTGGGCTGCGACCAGCTGCTGATGGTCGAACCCGCCCACCGGCCGGAGGCCGACTTCCGCTACCGGATCTTCAACGCCGACGGCTCCGAGGTGGAGCAGTGCGGCAACGGCGCCCGCTGCTTCGCCCGTTTCGTGGTGGACAAGGGCCTCACCGAAAAGCGCACCATCCCCGTGGAGACCGCCGGCGGGCTGATCCACCTGCGCCTGGAGGACGACGGCGACGTCACCGTCGACATGGGCGTGCCCCGGCTGGACCCCCGGGCCATCCCCTTCGAGGCCGCCGAGCCGGCCCTCGCCTACCCCCTGCAGGTGGGCGACCGCGAGCTGCGGGTGGGCGTGGTCTCCATGGGCAACCCCCACGCCGTGGTGGAGGTGGAGGACGTGGCCGAGGCCCCGGTGGGTCGACTCGGCCCGGCCATCGAGTCGCACCCGCGCTTTCCCAACCGCACCAACGCCGGCTTCATGGAGGTCCTCGACCGCAACCACATCCGCCTGCGGGTGTTCGAACGGGGCGCCGGCGAGACCCTGGCCTGCGGCACCGGTGCCTGCGCCGCGGCGGTGGTGGGCCAGCTGCGCGGCGAGCTCGACCCCGACGTGGAAGTGGACCTCCCCGGCGGCCGTTTGCGGATACACTGGCCGGGCCCCGGTGAACCGGTCTCGATGACCGGCCCGGCCGTCACCGTTTTCGAAGGCGAGATCGAACCCCGACCATGACCGACTCAGCAACCGCCAAGCCCGTCGACGACCCGGCCCGGCAGGTCCGCGACTTCCTGCTGGACAACCCCGGCTTTCTCCGCGAGCAGCCCGACCTGCTGCGCAGCATCGACATCCCGCACCTCACCGGCGCCGACGCCTCGCTGATCGAGCACCAGGTCCGGCGCCTGCGGGCCGACAACCAGGCGCTGCAGGCGCGCATCCTCGAACTGGCGGAGAACGCCCGGGTGAACGAGCGCCTGGCCGACCGGCTCCTGGAACTGTGCCTCGACCTGATGGCCGCCGACTCCGCCGACCAGGTGGTGGCCACGACCCGTGCCCGGCTGGCCGAGGAGTTCGAGGTCGCCGAGGTCCGCTTCCTGCTGCTCGACTGCCCCGGCCACCTGCGCGGTCGGCTGGACACCGCCTGCGGCGACGCGGACGGCGAGCGGCTGCTGCGCCGGGTGCTCAAGAACGGCCAGGCCAACTGCCAGCCCCTGCGCCGCGCGGACAAGGCCCTGCTCTTCGACCGCCCGGCCGAGATCCGCTCCACCGCGCTGATCCCCCTCACCCACGGCCGCGACCTGGGCGTGATGGCCCTCGGCCGCCCCACGCCGGACGGCTTCCAGCCATCGATGGGCACCCACTTCCTCGACCAGCTGGGCCGGATCGTCAGCGGCGCGCTGGTGCGCTTCTGGGACGCGGACTGACCCCCGTGGAGGCCGCCTTCGCCGACCCGCTCGCGGCCTTTCTCGAGCACCTGCGGGTGGAGCGGCGCTACTCCCCCCACACCCTGGCCGCCTATCGCCGCGACCTGGAGGCCCTGGCCCGCTTCGCCGCGAAGGCGGGCCTGGCCGGCTGGCCCGACCTGGATGCCCAGCACGTCCGCCGCTTCGCGGCCGAGGCCCATCGCCGGGGGCTTTCCGGCACCACCATCCAGCGCCGGCTGTCGGCCGCCCGACGCTTTCTCGACTTCGAGCTGGAGGCCGGCCGCCTGCCGGCCAACCCCGCCCGCGGCGTGCGCGCCCCCAGAACGGGGCGACGGCTGCCCCGGACCCTGTCGGTGGAACAGACCCAGCGCCTGCTGGAGATCCCCGGCGACGCTCCACTGGCCCGCCGCGACCGGGCCCTGCTGGAACTGGCCTACTCCAGCGGCCTGCGGCTGGCGGAACTGGTGGCCCTGGACGCCGATGCCGTCGACCCGCGCACCGCGCTGGTGCGGGTGACCGGCAAGGGCGGCAAGACCCGCGAGCTGCCCGTGGGCCGACCGGCCCTGCAGGCCCTCGAGGCCTGGCTGGCGGTCCGCGGCGAACTGGCGACGGTCGACGAGCGCGCCCTGTTCGTCTCCCGCCGCGGCACCCGGCTCACCCCCCGGTCGGTGGAGGCGCGCTTCGCCGAGCACGCCCGCCGCCAGGGCCTCGACCGCCACGTGCACCCGCACATGCTGCGCCACTCCTTCGCCAGCCACCTGCTGGAATCCTCGGGCGACCTGCGCGCCGTGCAGGAACTTTTGGGCCACAGCCAGCTGGGCACCACCCAGGTCTATACCCACGTGGACTTCCAGCACCTGGCCGAGGTCTACGACCGCGCCCATCCCCGGGCCCGGCGCCGCAAGCGCGACTAGACCTGCCCCGCCCGGCGGCGAGAGGCCATCCCCGGCAACCGTTTTCCCTGCCCAGCGCCGCCACGTACAATAATCCCATTTGATTCGACGAGCAGACGCACTGATCCATGGAACAGTTTCGCGGCACCACCATCCTCTGCGTGCGCCAGAACGGCAAGACCGCCCTCGGCGGCGACGGCCAAGTGAGCCTGGGCCACACCATCATGAAGGGCAATGCGCGCAAGGTGCGCCGCCTCTACCACGGCCGGGTGGTGGCCGGCTTCGCCGGCGGCACGGCGGATGCCTTCACCCTCTTCGAACGCTTCGAGGGCAAGCTGGAACAGCACAGCGGCCACCTCACCCGCGCGGCCGTGGAGCTGGCCAAGGACTGGCGCACCGAGCGCTCCATGCGCCGGCTGGAGGCCCTCTTAATCGTCGCCGACGAGACCACCATGCTCACCATCTCCGGCAACGGCGACGTCATCGAGCCGGAGAGCGACCTGCTGGCGATCGGCTCCGGCGGTGCCTACGCCCAGGCCGCGGCACGCGCGCTGGTGGACTCCACCGACCTGCCGGCGCGCGAGATCGTCGACCGGGCCCTGACCATCGCCGGCGAGATCTGCATCTACACCAACACCCATCTCACCATCGAGGAACTCTGAACCGCCGGCCCCGGCCGCGGTCATCCAAGCCATGCCCGAACTGACGCCCAAGCAGATACTCGACGCACTCGACCAGCACATCGTCGGCCAGGCCGAGGCCAAGCGCGCGGTGGCCATCGCCCTGCGCAACCGCTGGCGCCGCCAGCGCGTGGACGAGGACCTCCAGCCCGAGATCACGCCCAAGAACATCCTCATGATCGGCCCCACCGGCGTGGGCAAGACCGAGATCGCCCGGCGCCTGGCGCGGCTGGCCAACGCCCCCTTCACCAAGGTGGAGGCCACCAAGTTCACCGAGGTGGGCTACGTGGGCCGGGACGTGGAGTCGATCATCCGCGACCTGGTGGAGGCGGCCATCAAGATGTCACGCGAGCAGGCCATGGCCGCGGTGCGCGATCGCGCCTTCGAGGCCGCCGAGGACCGCATCCTCGACATCCTCCTGCCCCCGCCCCGCTCCACCGGCCGGGAAGAGGAGCACCAGGACCAGGCCTACGCCAACACCCGGCAGAAGTTCCGCAAGAAGCTGCGCGAGGGCGATCTCGACGAGCGCGAGATCGACGTGGAGGTCACCGCGCCCAAGAGCGGCGTGGAGATCATGACCCCGCCGGGCATGGAAGAGATGACCTCCCAGCTCCAGGAGATGTTCTCCAACATGGGCCGCGGCCGCAGCCAGCAGCGGCGCCTGAAGATCCGCGACGCCATGCGCCTGCTCACCGACGAGGAGGCGGCCCGGCTGGTGGACGAGGAAGAGGTCAAGATGCGCGCCATCGACAACGTCGAGCAGAACGGCATCGTCTTCCTCGACGAGATCGACAAGGTGGCCAGGTCCTCCGACCGCGGCGGCGGCGACGTCTCCCGCGAGGGCGTGCAGCGCGACCTGCTGCCGCTGGTGGAGGGCTGCACGGTCAACACCAAGCACGGCATGATCCGCACCGACCACATCCTGTTCATCGCCTCCGGGGCCTTCCACCTCTCGCGTCCCTCCGACCTGGTGCCCGAGCTCCAGGGGCGCCTGCCCATCCGGGTGGAACTCGAGGCGCTGACCACCGACGACTTCGTCCGCATCCTCACCGAGCCCAGCGCCTCGCTGACCACCCAGTACCGCGCGCTGATGGCCGCCGAAGGGGTGGAGCTGGCCTTCGCCGACGAGGGCATCCAGCGCATCGCCGAGGTGGCCTGGCAGGTCAACGAGCGCACCGAGAACATCGGTGCCCGGCGCCTGCACACGGTGATGGAACGGCTGCTGGAAAACCTCTCCTTCGAGGCCCCGGAACGCAGCGGCGAGCAGGTGACCGTGGACGCCGCCTTCGTCGACCGGCACCTGGGCGGACTGGCCGAGGACGAGGACCTCTCCCGCTACATTCTCTAGGACGCCATGGCCGAGCATCGACCCACCGAGATCCGCCTGCACCAAAAGGCCGCCGAACTCGAACTGCGCTTCGAGGACGGCGCCCACTTCCGCCTGCCCTGCGAGTACCTGCGGGTCCACTCGCCCTCGGCCGAGGTGCGCGGCCACGGCCCCGGCCAGGAGGTGCTGGTGACCGGCAAGCGCGAGGTCGGCATCCGCGCCATCGAGCCGGTGGGCAACTACGCGGTCAAGCTGGTCTTCACCGACGGCCACGACAGCGGGCTGTACGACTGGGACTACCTCTATCGCCTGGGCACCGAGCAGGAGGCCAACTGGGCGAAGTATCTCCAACGACTGGAGGCGGCCGGCGCCTCGCGGGAGGATGACTCCGATGCAAGACGATGACCGCCGCGTGGGCGACGAGACCCATTTCGGCTACCAGCGGGTGCGCCGCGAGGACAAGGCGCGGCTGGTGGGCGAGGTATTCTCCAACGTGGCCGAGCGCTACGACCTGATGAACGACCTGATGTCGCTGGGCATCCACCGGCTGTGGAAGCGCGCCACCCTGGCGCGCACCGGCCTGCGGCCCGGCCAGCGGGCGCTGGACCTGGCCGGCGGCACCGGCGACCTGGCCCTGCGCATGAGCCGCCAGGTGGGGCCGTCGGGCGAGGTGGTGCTGGCCGACATCAACGCCGCCATGCTCGCGCGGGGCCGCGACCGGCTGATCGACCGCGGCGTGGTGGACAACGTCGACTACGCCCGGGTCGACGCCGAGACCCTGCCCTTCGCCGACAACCGCTTCGACTGCGTGACCATGGCCTTCGGCCTGCGCAACGTCACCGACAAGCAGGCCGCCCTCGACGAGATCCACCGGGTGCTGGCGCCGGGCGGGCGGGTCCTGATCCTGGAGTTCTCCCACCCCCGCCATGCGCTGATGAAAAAGGCCTACGATGCCTATTCCTTCACCGCCCTGCCGCTGATGGGCCGACTGGTGGTCGACGATGCCGACAGCTACCGCTACCTGGCCGAATCCATCCGCATGCACCCCGACCAGGAGACCCTCAAGGGCATGATGGAGACCGCCGGCCTGGAGGCCTGCGAGTACACCGACATGACCGACGGCATCGTCGCCCTCCACCAGGGGTTCAAGTTTTGAGACCCGCGGCGGCCGTCCGCTACGCCGGCTTTCGCCGCCGCCTGGGCGCGGTGCTCGCCGACGGTGCCCTGCTGCTGCTTCTCGACGTCATCCTCGTGCGCCTGGCCGACATCGCCGGGCTGGTCCCCGAAGGACCGGGCGGCGAGCTGGTGCGCCAGCTGCTCAGCGCCCTGCTGGCGGCCGCCTTCGTGGTGGGCTGCTGGGTCCACCTTGCCGGCACCCCCGGCAAGCGCCTGCTCGATTGCCGGGTGGTGGACGCCGACACCCTCGAGCCGCCGGATACCGGCCAGGCGCTGGTGCGCTACGTCGGCTACCTGGTTTCCTTCGCCGGGCTGATGCTGGGCTTTCTCTGGATGATCCGGGACCGCCGCCACCAGGGCTGGCACGACAAGCTGGCCAACACCGTGGTGGTGGTCGGCGACCCCGAGGACCGCCTGCCCGACCTGGAGACGGTGCGGAGGGCGCTTCGATGAGCACCATGACCGCCGACTGGCTGGCCGGGCTGGCCGAGACGATCCTCAACCGCCGGCTGGCACAGGACCCCGACACGCTGGCGGCACTGGGCCGCCTGGCCGGCCGCTCGCTGGCCGTCGAGATCCGCGGGACGGGGCTGGCCTTCACCCTGCTGCCGGGTGCCGACGGCTTCCACGTCTACCCGGCGACGGCGGCCCCGGCGGATGCCCGCGTCAGCGGCCCGCCGCTGGCCCTGCTGGCGCTGGCGCGCGCCGAGCACAAGACCGAGGCCCTGTTCGCCGGCCGGGTCGAGGTCACCGGCGACACCCGCCTGGCCCAGCGCCTTGCCCGCATCCTCGAGCGCGCCACGCTGGACTGGGAGGAAGCGCTGGCCGGCATCGTCGGCGACGTGGCGGCCCATGCCGCCGGCGAGCGCCAGCGCGACCTGGCCGCCTGGTGGCGCCGCCTCGAGCACTCCCTCCATCTCGATCTCGGCGAATACCTCCAGGAGGAGGTCGGCCAGCTGCCGGCGCGGGTGGAGGTCGCGTTCTTTTCCGCCGAGGTGGATGCCCTGCGCGACGACGGCGAGCGCCTGGCGGCGCGCATCGAGCGCCTCGAGCGGCGCCGGCGGGAGGGAGAGCCATGAAGAGCCTGATGCAGGCGCTGCGCCTGTTCCACATCAACCGCGTGTTCCTGCGCCACGGCCTCGACGAGCTGGTGCTCACCATCCCCGTCTTCCGGCCGCTGTATTTCCTGGTCTACCTCTCGCCCTGGCACTGGCTGGCCCGCGACCGGCGCAAGCCCCGCGGCGTGCGCATCCGCCGCATGCTCGAGGACCTGGGGCCGGTGTGGGTCAAGTTCGGCCAGATGCTCTCCACCCGCAAGGACCTGCTGCCCGAGGACATCGCCGCCGAACTCGCCCGCCTCCAGGACCGGGTGCCCGCCTTCCCCGGCGAACGGGCCCGGGCCATCGTGGAGAAGGCCTACGGCTGCCCGGTGGGAGAGGTCTTCGCCGACTTCGAGGCCGAGCCGCTGGCCTCGGCCTCCATCGCCCAGGTCCACGGGGCCCGCCTGCACGACGGGCGCGAGGTGGTGGTCAAGGTGGTGCGCCCCGACATCCGCGCCACCATCCGCCGGGATCTCGGCATCATGTACCTCCTCGCCCGCCTGGCGGCGCGCTACTCGCGCGAGGCGCGGCGCCTGCACCCGGTCGAGGTGGTGGGCGAGTTCGACAAGACGGTGATGGACGAGCTCGACCTGATGCGCGAGGGGGCCAACGCCTCCCAGCTGCGGCGCAACTTCCGGGACTCCGAGCTGCTCTACGTGCCCGAGGTGGAATGGGAGCTGACCCGCCGCAACGTGATGGTGATGGAGCGCATCCACGGCATCCCCATCTCCGCCACCGGGCAGCTGCGGGAACGCGGCGTGGACATGCAGCGCCTCGCCGAGCGCGGCGTGGAGATCTTTTTCACCCAGGTCTTCCGGCACAACTTCTTCCACGCCGACATGCACCCCGGCAACATCTTCGTCGATGCCACCGACCCCGCCGCGCCCCGCTACATCGCCGTGGACTTCGGCATCATGGGCTCGCTCACCGTCGATGACCAGCGCTACCTGGCCGAGAACTTCCACGCCTTCTTCAACCGCGACTACGAGCGGGTGGCCGAGCTGCACGTGGAATCCGGCTGGGTACCCGCCGACACCCGCATCGACGAATTCGAGTTCGCCATCCGCACGGTCTGCGAACCGATCTTCGAGAAGCCCCTGCGCGAGATCTCCTTCGGCCACTTCCTGCTGCACCTCTTCCAGACCGCGCGGCGCTTCGACATGGAGGTCCAGCCCCAGCTGGTCCTGCTGCAAAAGACCATCCTCTCCATCGAGGGCCTGGGGCGCGACCTCTACCCCGACCTGGACCTCTGGGCCACCGCCAAGCCCTTCATCGCCGACTGGATGCGCGAGCGCATGGGCCCGCGGGCCCTGCTGCGCGGCCTGCGCGAACAGCTGCCACAGATCATCGAACGCCTCCCCGAGGCACCGGGCATGGCTCTCGACGCGCTCGCCGAGACCCGCCACCACGGCCGCCTGCTGGCGGCCCAGCGAGAAGAGATGCAGGCCCTCCGGCGCGACCTGCGGCGGGCCAACCAGCGCCAGGTCAGCGCCACCCTAGGTGCCGCGGCCCTGCTGGGGGCCGCGGTGGTCTACGGGCTCGACGGCTTCGCGCCCCGGCTGCTGATCCTCGACGCCCCGCTGCTCACCTGGATACTGGGCGGCCTGGGGGGCGCCCTGCTGCTCGCCGCCCTGCCCCGCAACGACGAAGACGAGACCCACTAGACCGACATGAAAGACTACCAGGCCGATTTCCTGCAATTCGCCATCGACCAGGACGTGCTGCGCTTCGGCGCGTTCACCCTCAAGTCCGGGCGCACCAGCCCCTACTTCTTCAACGCCGGCCTGTTCGACACCGGCCGGGCGCTGGCCGAGCTGGGCCGCTTCTACGCCCGCGCCGTGGTGGATTCCGGCATCGGCTTCGACATGCTCTTCGGCCCGGCCTACAAGGGCATCCCCCTGGCCGCCACCACCGCCGTGGCCCTGGCCGACCACCACCAGCGGGACGTGCCCTACGCCTTCAACCGCAAGGAGGCCAAGGACCACGGCGAGGGCGGCAACATCGTCGGCGCCCCGTTGTCCGGCCGAGTGCTGATCGTGGACGACGTGATCACCGCCGGCACCGCCATCCGCGAGGCCGTGGAGATCATCCGCGCGGCGGGTGCCGAGCCGGTGGGCGTGGTGGTCTGCATGGACCGCCAGGAACGCGGCCGGGGCGAGCTGTCGGCGATCCAGGAGGTGGAACGAGACCTGGGCCTGTCGGTCGCCAGCATCGCCGCCCTGGACGATCTCATCGAGTTCCTCGGCACGCGCGAGGGCCGCGAGGCGGACCTCGAACGCATGCGCGGCTACCGCGCCGAGTACGGCTGCTGATGCCCCGCCCGGTCAACTGAGCTAGAGTGGGAGGGGCAGCGGGCCGCGGTGTCGGGAGGGCGACGCCGCAGCCCCGCTCACCGTGCGTCCCGAACCCGCGGATACAACGATAATGAGAAGGATCCCGACCCCCACCCTGACCCCGACCCTGCTCGCGGGCCTGTTGCTCGCCACCACTCCCCTGCATGCCGCCGACAACGGCAACAGCTTCTACAAGTGGACCGACGAGCAGGGCAACGTCCACTACAGCGACCATATGCCGGCCGACGAGATCCTGCGCAAGCACGAGGTCTTCTCGGCCTCGGGCCAGCGGGTGCGGGTGATCGAACAGGCTCCCGATCCCGCCGAACGCAAGCGCCAGGAGGCCCTGGAGGAAAAGCGCGCGGCCCGGGAGGCCGAGCGTCGGGAACGCGAGGCGGTGCTGATGCGCACCTACGCCTCCGAGCGCGACATCATCGCCGCCCGCGACTCCCACCTCGCCGCGGTGGACCGCCTGATCCGCGTGATCGAGAAGCAGATCGCCAACAGCGAGGAACGCCTCGCCGAACTGCGCGAGCACGCCCGCCAGCGCGAGGCCGACGGCAGGCCGGTCCCCGGCCACATCCGCGAGGAGATCGAGCAGCTCGAGGCCGATATCCGTCGCGACCGGGAGTTCATCGAGGCCAAGCAGGCGGAAAAGGCCGACATCCGGTCACGCTACCACGAGGACCTCGAAGCCTTCCGCGAAATCATGGAGCGCCGGGAGCGGGAAGCGGACTGACCACCGGGCGCCCTGCTGGCGAGGGGCCAACGCCCGCCGGCCAGCCGGGCGGGCCGAACCCCGGGTCCGGCGCGCGTCAGCCGTGGATCAGCGTGCCCACGCCGGTGTCGGTGAGCAGTTCCAGCAGCACGGCATGGGGTACCCGGCCGTCGATGATCTGGGCGGTCTTGACCCCGGAGTTCACCGCGTCCAGCGCGCACTGCACCTTGGGCAGCATTCCGCCACGGATGACCCCCTTCTCGATCAGCCCCTCCACCTCGCGCCGGCTCAGGCCGGTGAGCAGCCCACCGTCGTCGTCCAGCACGCCGGGGGTGTTGGTGAGCAGCAGCAGCTTCTCGGCGCCCAGGGTGGCCGCCAGCTTGCCCGCCACCAGGTCGGCGTTGATGTTGTAGGAGGCGCCGTCCTCGCCCACGCCGATGGGGGCGATCACCGGGATGAAGTTGCCGGAATCGAGCATCGCCACCAGCGAGGGATCGATGCTGGCCACCTCGCCCACGTGGCCGAGATCGATGATCTCGGGCTCGCGGGCCTCGGGGTCGTGGCGGGTGATGCGCAGCGGGCGGGCGCGGATCAGGCCGCCGTCCTTGCCGGTCAGGCCCACGGCCACGCCGCCGTGACCGTTGATCAGGTTGACGATCTCCTTGTTCACCAGCCCGCCGAGCACCATCTGCACCACGTCCATGGTCTCGGAGTCGGTGACCCGCATGCCCTCGATGAAGCGGGTCTCCTTGCCCAGTCGCTCCAGCAGGCTGCCGATCTGCGGACCGCCGCCGTGGACCACCACGGGATCGAGCCCCACCTGCTTGAGCAGCACCACGTCCTGGGCGAAGCTGTTCTTGAGTTCGTCGTCGACCATGGCATTGCCGCCGTACTTGATCACCACGGTCTTGTCGTTTAGGCGCTGGATGTAGGGCAGGGCCTCGACCAGGACCTCGGCCACCCGGTGGGCGTTGTGCTTTTCCATGGTTGGTTCGTTCCGTTGGGCGGGATCCGCTCCCGCGGTTGGACTCAAAAGGGCAGTTGCAGCTGCGGGGCCGCGCGCTGGATGCACGCGCGGAACAGCCCCTGGATGCGGGCCAGCGCCTCGGGCGTGTCGGCCTCGAAGCGCAGGCTCAGGCTGGGCGTGGTGTTGGACGAGCGCACCAGGCCCCAGCCATCGGCGAACTCCACGCGCAGGCCGTCCAGGCGGTTGAGCTCGCCCTCGCCGAAGTCGGCCTCCCGCGCCAGGCGCTCGAGAATCCGCGGCCCCTCGCCCTCGGCCACCGGCACCAGCAGCTCGGGAGTGGCCTCGGCCTGCGGCAGGCGGGCGAAGACCTCGGTGGGCGTGGCCGCCTCCCGCGAGAGGATCCCCAGTAGCCTGGCCGCGGCGTAGAGGGCATCGTCGAAACCGTACCAGCCCTGGGCGAAGAAGCTGTGGCCGGAGAGCTCCCCCGCCAGCAGGGCGCCGCTCTCGCGCAGCTTGCCGTGCAGGCAGGAATGCCCGCTCTTCCACATCACCGGTTCGCCGCCCCGGCGGCGGATCTCGGCGGCCAGGTGGCGCGAGGACTTGACGTCGAACAGTACGCGGCCACCCGGGCGCTCGCGCAGCACGTCGGCGGCGAAGAGCATCAGGACCCGGTCGGGCCAGATGATAGCACCCTCGCCGTCGACCACCCCCAGGCGGTCACCGTCGCCGTCGAAGGCCAGCCCGAGGTCGAACCCGCCGCGGCGCACGACCCCGGCCAGCTGGACCAGGTTCTCCGGGCGGCCGGGATCGGGATGGTGGGCGGGGAAGCGGCCGTCCACGGTGCCGTTGAGCACCTCCACCTCGGCGCCCAGCTCCGCGAGCAGGCCCGGCAGCAGGTGGCCGGTCACGCCGTTGCCGCAGTCCACGGCGACGCGCAGCGGGCGGGCCAGGCGGACGGCCGCGACCAGGCTGGCGCGGTAGTCGTCGATCACTGCCAGCGGCGCACGGTCGCCGTCCCCCTCGGCCAGCCGGCCCGCCAGGATCCGCCGCCTGAGCCCGAGCAGGGCCTCGCCGGCCAGGGCCCGGCCACCCCGGGAGAGCTTGAAGCCGTTGTAGGTCGGCGGATTGTGGCTGGCGGTGACCATCACGCCGTTGCCGTCGGCATGGTGGCGGGCGGCGAAATGCACCAGCGGCGTGGGTACCTCGCCGACATCCCACACCCGGCAGCCGGCGGCCACCAGCCCCTCGACCAGCGCCGCCTGCAGGGCCCGGCTGGAGAGCCGGCCATCGCGCCCCACCACCACCGCCGGCGTGCCCGCCTCGCACAGGCCGGCGCCGAAACCGCGGCCCAGCCAGCGGGCGCTGGCCTCGGTGAGCTGCTCACCCACGCGGCCGCGCACGTCATAGGCGCGAAAGGCCGCCGGCGGGAGGACCGCCTCCGCGCCTTCGGCAACGCCGCCCGCGCCCACCGGCATGGCTTCAGCCACGCCCCGTGTGGCCGAAGCCGCCGGTGCCACGCTCGGTGGCGTGGAAGTCGTCGACCACCTCGAAGGCGGCCTGCACCACCGGCACGAACACCAGCTGGGCGATCCGCTCGCCCACCTCGACGGTGAACGGCGCCTCACCCCGGTTCCAGCAGGAGACGAACAGCTGGCCCTGGTAGTCGGAATCGATCAGGCCCACCAGGTTGCCCAGCACGATCCCGTGCTTGTGGCCCAGGCCCGAGCGCGGCAGGATCGTGGCCGCGACGTCGGGATCGCCGATGTGGATGGCGATACCCGTGGGGATCAGCTCGGTCTCGCCGGGCCGCAGCTCCAGCGGGGCCTCCAGGCAGGCCCGCAGGTCCATGCCCGCGGAACCGGGCGTGGCGTAGTCGGGCAGCGGGATGTCCTCCCCCAGCCGGGGGTCAAGGATCTTGAGTTGAACCGTGTGCATCGCTCGGGTGCTCTCCTCGGGTCTCGAAAAAGCGCTGCGCCACCCGCGCCATCAGCCGCTCGGCCAGCGCCCCCTTGGCCATCCGCGCCAGCGATTCGCCGCCGCCCGGCCAGAACAGCTCCAGGGCGTTGTCCGGCCGCTCGAAGCCACGACCGGCGCCCACGCGGTTGGCGGCGACCATGTCCAGGGACTTGTTCTCCAGCTTGGCGCGGGCGTTGCCGGCGAGATCCTCGGTCTCGGCGGCGAACCCCACGGTGAAGGGGCCACCGGCCCGGGCGGCGACGCTGGCGAGGATGTCGGGGTTGCGCACCAGCTCCAGCTGCAGGCGGTCGGCGGCCTTCTTGATCTTCTGCCCGCTCGGCTCGCGGACCCGGTAGTCGGCCACCGCGGCGGTGGCGACGAAGATGTCGCAGCCCGCCAGCCGCGCCTCGACCGCCGCCTGCATCTCGGCGGCGGTCTCCACGTCCACGCGCTCGCAGCCGGGGGGCGTGGCCAGCGCCACCGGCCCGGCCACCAGGATCACCCGCGCCCCCTGGCGCCGGGCAGCGGCGGCGACGGCGAAGCCCATGCGCCCCGAGCTGCGATTGCCGAGAAAGCGGACCGGGTCGACGGGCTCGCGGGTGGGACCGGCGGTGACCATCACCGTCCGCCCGGCCAGCGAGCCGCCCGTGGCCAGGGCGCCGGCCAGGGCCTCCACCAGCTCAGCGGGCTCGCGCATCCGGCCGGCGCCGGACTCGCCGCAGGCCTGGCCGCCCTCCCCCGGGCCCAGCAGCGTCAGTCCGCGGCCGGCGAGGGTTGCGGCATTGTCCCGGGTGGCCTGCGCCGACCACATCACGCGGTTCATCGCCGGGGCGAGGAAGACGGGGGCCTCGGTGGCCAGCACCAGGGTGGTCAGCAGGTCGTCGGCCAGGCCCGCGGCCAGGCGCGCCAGGCAGTCGGCACTCGCCGGGGCGACCAGCACGGCGTCGGCCCAGCGGGCCAGCTCGATGTGGCCCATGCCCGCCTCCGCCTCGGCGTCCAGCAGGCGGGTGTGCACCCGGTGGCCGGAGAGCGCCTGGAAGGTGAGCGGGGCGACGAAGGCCTCGGCGCCCGCGGTCATCACCACGCGCACGTCGGCACCGGCATCGCGCAACCGGCGAACCAGTTCGGCGCTCTTGTAGGCGGCGATGCCGCCGGTCACGCCCAGCAGGACGCGCTTGTCGCTCAGGGGCCCCATGGGCGCGATTCTACCAGAAGGGCCGGGGCCCGCCCGGCCCCGTCCAGGCACCATCGCTTCGTCCCGCCGGTGGAGACCCGACCCGCGCCGGGCCGTCCGCGGCGACCCATTCCCGCGGACGCCGCGGCTTTATTCCCCCGGGGCTTCCGTGCTTGTATAATCAGCGTTTTCCCGAATCAGTAATTCTTATGGCAGCCCGCATCCGGATCACCGCCCTGGTGGAGAACACCGCGAAGGGCCGCGGCGTGCTCGGCGAGCACGGTCTGGCCCTGCTCGTGGACATCGGCCGCCACCGGGTGCTGTTCGATACCGGCCAGGGCCGGGCGCTGCTGGCCAATGCCGCCCGCCTGGGCGTCCCGCTCACCGGGCTCGACGCGGCGGTACTCAGCCACGGCCACTACGACCACACCGGTGGCCTGGCCGATTTGCTCGCCACCCACGGGCCGCTGGACGTCTTCGCCCACCCGGCGGCCTTCGGCCCCAAGTTCAACCGCGCCGGGCAGGCCATCGGCAGCCCCCTGGACGAGACCGGGCTGGCCTCCCTCGGCGCGCGGCTGCACCTGGCCGACGGGCCCACCGAGATCGTGCCGGGCCTGTGGTCGAGCGGCGAGATCCCCCGGACCACGGCCTTCGAGGACACCGGCGGCCCCTTCTACCGCGACCCGGGCCGCCTGCGCGAAGACCCCATCCCCGATGACCAGGCCCTGTATGCCGACACCGAGCAGGGCCTGGTGGTGATCCTCGGCTGCGGCCACGCCGGCGTGATCAACACCCTCGAGCACCTGCAGGCGATCACCGGCGGACGCCCCGTGCAGGCCGTGCTCGGCGGCATGCACCTGGTCGATGCCGACCCCGAGCGCCTCGACGCCACCGCCGAGGCCCTGCGGCGTCTCGACGTGGCCCTGCTGGCACCCAACCACTGCACCGGCATCGAGGCCGTGTGCCGGCTGCGCCAGGCGCTCCCCGGACGCTGCCGGGAACTGCGCGCCGGCGAGGCCATCGATCTTCCATGGAAATGACACGGACACCGACCATGCACGACGACCACCCCCTCAAGATCGCGGTCACCAGCCAGAACCGCAAGACCATCACCCCGCACGCGGGCCGCTGCCGGCGGTTCTGGGTCTATCACGTGGAAAACAACACCATCCGCGACAAGCAACTGCTGGAACTGGCCCGGGAGGAATCCTTCTTCGAGACCGGCCCGCGCGAACCGCACCCGCTCGACGATGCCGACGTGTTCATCACCGCGGGCATCGGCGAGGGCCTGGTCCGCCGCCTCCACGCCCACGGCACGCGCAGCCTGGTGACCAGCGAGGAGGACCCGGACCGGGCCGTCCGCAAGTACCTCGACGGCACCCTCCGCTACCGCTGAGACCGGCGCTCTGATGAATCCGGATGGGCAGCGACGCGGTGCCCATCCGCCTTCATCCGTGACCGGCAGGCATGTACATGCGTTTCTGGGAAGAAAAGCCCCTGGCGGGAATGACCGACGCGGAGTGGGAGGCCCTCTGCGACGGCTGCGGGCAGTGCTGCCTGCATCACGTCGAGGATGCCGACAGCGGCGAGATCCATGCCACCGGCGTGGCCTGTCGATTGCTCGACACCGAGAGCTGCCGGTGCAGCGACTACGTGTCGAGACCCGTCTGATCATAGACCTTCTTCCGGAATAACTCCGGGTGTTCGGCCTGCCAGTCCTTGAGCTTCTGGACCGGGGTGAGATGGCCGAGGGCCCGCTGCGGGATGTGATGATTGTAGAGCCGGTTGTAGTGCCAGAGCATCGAGTCCAGGTCCGCACCGGCGTCGAAGTGGGTCGTCCGCAGGATTTCGGCGATCCGACCGTTGAAGCGCTCGACCAGTCCGTTGGTCTGGGGACGGCGCGGCGGCGTCAGCCGGTGCTCGATGCCGTATTCCGCGCAGCGCTGGTCGAAGACGTGGTTCCCCGAGGGCTGCCGGCCCTTCTGGGTAAAGCGGTCCGTGAAGGCCTGGTCGTTGTCCGTGAGCAGGATGCGCAGATGGAACGGGGCCTTGTCCCGCAGGTTCTTCAAAAAGCGCGTGGCGGCCTTCCGGGCCTTCTCCCGGTGGCGCTCCAGGTAGACCCAGCGGCTGGCGCGGTCGATGGCGACAAACAGATAGGTCCGGCTGTCCTCGTCGGCCATCGCCGGCAGGTACTTGATGTCCACGTGGACGTACCCGGGCTGGTAGTCCTTGAAAGTCTTCGGCTTCGCCTGACCTTCGGGTTGTGGCACCAGGTCCCGGAGATTGGAGACCTCATGGCGCACCAGCAGCCGTTGCAGCGTGGAGCGATTCAGGCCCGGCTGGATGAACTCCCGGACAACCACCAGCAGGTCATCGGTGGACAGCAGCAGCGACCGGCGCAGCTCCACCACGACGGCCTCCTGCGCCGCCGACAGTGCCGTGTGCAGTCGATGCGGACGGTGGCTGCGGTCCGCGGTCGTCTCCCGGTGCTTCCACTTGCGGACCGTGGACCGCGAGATGTTGTACTTCTCGGCCAGCGCCCGTTCGGACAGCGAGGAATTCCGGATCTCTTCCCGCAGTTGCGGGGTCGTCCGGGCCTGTTTATGGATGGTGGTGCCGCTCAACTGACTTCTCCTCGGCGTTCGGCTCGCAGGGTCTCACCCAGCTCCTGCAATGCGAAGCGGGCCCGGAACAGAGCGTAGCTCCTTGGAGGTACATGATCACTCAGGTCGCAACA